>NZ_JAHBDJ010000021.1:0-88590 GCF_019956375.1 Pseudomonas sp. GL-R-19
TCGGATGCGCTTCGTTATCGTTGAGGGTGTAGCTGTAGCTGATCACCCCGGTCGCCGCGTTGAACCCGGTGATGGTCAGCGTGCTGCCCAACGGGGTGATAATCGATTGTGGGAAGCCGGCAGCCACGCCACCGCTGACCACGGCGATGCCGCCGACGGTCAGGGTCGTGACACCGTCCAGCGCGACCACGGTGAAGGTGCCGTTCTGAGTCAGCGCCGTGGCATCCGGTGCACTGCCGTCGCTGAGGTTTTTCTCGAAGACGGTGAGTTCAGCACCCTGAGCACTCAAACCGCCAATCGTGTCCGGGTCATCGTTGTTGTGGATCTGCAGCACCAGGTTCGCGGTGCTGCTGTCGCCATCGGCGTCTGTCAGCGTATAGGTGAAGGTTTCGGTGCCGTCGCCACCACCGTGCAGGGCTTTGAAGTCGGCATCGCTGGTGTTCAGCGTGTAGGTGTAAGTGCCATTGGCATTGAGCACCAGGGTGCCGTAAGTGCCGGTGAAGGTGCCCGGGGTGATCGGGCCGGTGTTTTCGCCGAGCGTCACGCGGTCGGCGCCTTGCACGTCGTTGCTCAGTACGTTGCCGTTGAGGGTCAGCAGGGTTTCCGAGGCGGTGCCATTGTTGTCATCGACTGCTTTGGGCACGTCGTCGATGATGCTGATATCCAGCGTACCGGTAATGCTGTCGCCATTGCTGTCGCTGGCCACCACGGTGACGTGTTCGGCAAGGCTATTGGCGCCCTCACCGCTTGCGTGGGTTTCGGCACGGTTGAGGGTGTAGCTGTAACTGACCACGCCCGTGGCCGGGTTGTAACTGGTGACGGTCAGTGTGCCGCCCAGCGGGGAGGTGATCGACTGCGGGAAGCCGGCCGCCACGCCGCCGCTGATCAAGTTGATCCCGCCGATGCTGAGGCTGCTCAGCCCGTCTGGCGCATTGATGGTGAAGGTGCCGCTTCGCGTCAGCGAGCCTTCGTTCCTCGCCGAACCGTCGGCCAGGTTGGCTTCATTAACGGTCCGCTCACCGTTCTGCTCCGACAGGCCGTCGAAGGTGACCGGATTGTTCGGCACTTGCGGAACCACCGGCGGCACCACAGGAGCATCGTCCGCTACAACGTTGTTGTCCGGATTAGCGTTCAGGCGCTCTTCGGGAAGTTCGGGAATGCCATTGAAACCGGCAGTGGGGAAGCCGATGATCGGATCGACTCGCCCGCCCACTTCTTCGAGCAGGACGAAACTATGGCCACTGCCCGGGATGCCACCCGGTACACCGGTAGTCGTGGCAGGCCCGGCAGCGGTGGCTTCAGCGGTCTGGGTCGGGTCGTCGCCGACCGCAATGGCTTTTTGCAGCTGTGCGACATCCGTCAGTTGCGCTTCGCTCGGCGTCACCGCCTCGGACGAGTCCACATGGGGAATCTGATTGGCGAGCAGCTGCGAGGTCATCTGCATGCTGCTGCCGCGCCCGAGGGTCAGTTCCTGGCCATTTTGCAGATGCACCGCCACCGCGCCCTCGACGCCGGTGCTCAGTTGGTCGCCGGCGAACAACCGGTCCCCTTCGACCAAAGCACGCCGGGTGCCATCGCTCGCAACCGCGAACACCTGACCGATGACCTTACTGACGATACCGATGAGCGTAGCCATGTGCACTTCCTCCGCTGCCAACCGCTGTCGGCAGCTTGTTTGTGCGAAGAACGTGCTCACGGCTCAAGCAGGTTGTCTGGCGGATCGTGTTCCAGGTACCGGTTTACATGAGTAAGCCGAGGCCCCGGCAACGATCTCGCCCAGCCAGTCGCTCACGGCGCTGTTTACGATTTTGGGGAAAACCCTCTGCAATCAACGGCATCGGATCCCTGTGCGCAACAACGTTGCCTGTGAGCGATGCGTAACGATCTTGAATCATCCAAGTGACAAAAAACCGTCGCCACCAGATCGCTCGCCTCCCTCCCCTCCAGCACTTCTCCGCTCTATGTCGATAAGTGGATTGGAACTTTCCTTAAAACCCGTAGAGCGCCCAATAGCTCATAAAACAAGGGCTTTCGCATTGAACAATGTGCTGGATTTTGCAGGGCGCATAAGTTTTTTTTTGCATAGCGGTTATGAAAAAAATTTCTTAGCTACGCTCCAGAATGTTCTTAGCTCTTTTGTTAAAGATGTGAAACAACCTTAACTATAAATGTCGTCAAATAATTGGCGACTGATAAGCACCATCAGGAATCAGGGAGATGCAACATGCGCCTATTAACCCCCCTCTGCAGCGCGGTTCTCTTGGCCATGGCCTGCTCGTCCCAGGTTCAGGCCATGACGCTGACTGAAGCGATCCAGAGCACCATCGCGACCCACCCGGAGCTGGCATCACGGGTGGACAGCCGTCTGTCGGCTGATGAGGACGTGAAGGTCGCCAAAGGGGGCTTTTATCCTTCGGTTGATTTGAACGCTGCCTACGGGCGCGCGTATAGCGATAACACCAATACCCGGGCGCTCACCCCCAGCGGGCACAACACCGAAACCCTCAACTACACCCAGTCGGAATTGCGCCTGCGACAAATGCTCTTTGACGGGTTCAACACTGCCAATGAGGTCGGACGCACCCAGGATGTGGTCAACTCGCGAGCCTATTACGCTCAGGGGACGGCTCAGGATCTGGCCCTGCGCACCACCGAGGTTTACCTCGAAGTACTCAAGCGCCGCGAACTGGTGACACTGGCCAAGAACAACCTGCAAGCGCACTTGCGGGTCAACGACCAGATCGGCCTGCGCACCCAGCGCGGCGTGGGCAGCAACGCCGATGCCGACCAGTCCGCGGCTCGCCGGGCACTGGCAGAAAACAACCTCGACACCGCCGAAGTCGATCTGGCTGACGCCGAGTCGAACTTCTACGCCGTTGTGGGGCGCATGCCCGATGAACTCGAAACCCCGCCGTCGATTCGCGGCGAAGTCCCCACCTCCCTGCCCGAAGCCCAGCAGAGCATGGTGGAAAACAACCCTTACCTGAAATCCGCCCAAGCCGACGTGCAATCGGCCGAAAGCCAGTACGAAGTCGCCAAGTCGCCGTTCTACCCACGCCTCGACGCCGAGGCTGCCGTGGGCGCGAACAACAACGTGCAGGGTGACGAAGGCCACGACAATGAATGGCGGGTCGGCGTGATCATGAACTACAACCTGTTCCGCGGCGGCAGTGACAAGGCGCGCCTGGCCTCCGACTCGCACAAGATCAACCAGGCCATGGACATCCGTAACAATGCCCTGCGCCAGCTCAACGAGAACATTCACCTGGCCTGGAACGCCATGGTCAATGCCAAGAAACAAACCCCGACCGCCCGTGAATACGCCGACACCAGCAAACGCGTACGCATCGCCTACCAGGATCAATTCGGCCTCGGTCAACGGACTCTGCTGGACCTGCTGGACAGTGAAAACGAACTCTACAATGCCAACCGTCGCTACACCGAAGTGCGCTACACCGAAGAGTTTTCGATGTACCGAGTCCTGGCGAACATGGGCCAGTTGTTGAGCAAACAACGGGTCGTACTGCCCGCCGACGCGATCGCCCAGACCGAAGTGAAAAACGAAGCTCGTCTGCCTGAAATGAAATAACCGAAATACCCGTGTAGGAGCTGCCGCAGGCTGCGATCTTTTGACTTTGCTTTTGAGCAGTCAAGATCAAAAGATCGCAGCCTGCGGCAGCTCCTACAGTGAGATATGCAGATACCTGTCGATTGCCGCAGAGCAACGGGAGCATTCAATGACCAGCATGGAACCCGGCAACACCGGTGTCGATCCACGCCTGAGCTTCGATGACCCGCTTCTGGACGGTCTGCTGATCCTCTGCAAACTCCACGGCGCGACGGTCAGTCGCGCCAGCCTGAGTGCCGGGCTCCCCATGGCACACCAACGCCTGAGCCTGGACCTGCTGCCCCGTGCAGCGGCCCGGGCCGGTTTACAGGCGCGCTTGCTGCGCCGTGACCTCAAAGACATCTCCCCGCTCAATCTGCCCGTACTGCTATTGCTCGACAACGGCCGCACGGCGGTCCTGCGCCGGTATGGCGAGGACGGCAAGGTGCTGATCCTTCCCAGCGAAGCCGACGGCGGCGAACAATGGCTCAGCCTTGAGGAACTGGCCGAACACTACAGTGGCCAGGCATTGTTTGCCCGGCCACGCCACGAACTCGAAGACCTGCGCTCGCCGTTGGTGCCACGGGTGCAGGCCTGGTTTCGCGATACGCTGAAGCTGTCGAAATGGTTGTACAGCGATGCGATCCTGGCGAGCTTCCTGATCAACCTGCTGGGATTGATGGTGCCGCTGTTCGTGATGCAGACCTACGACCGCGTAGTGCCGAACCAGGCCACTTCGACCTTGTGGGTGCTGACGATCGGTCTGCTGATCGGCACCGCGTTCGAGCTGGTACTGCGAGTCGTGCGCGCGCACTTGCTGGATTCCGCCGGCAAGAAAACCGACGTGATCCTGTCGGCCACCCTGTTCGAGCGCATCACCGGCATGGCGATGAAAGCGCGACCGGCGACCATCGGTGGCTTCGCCCAAAGCATTCATGACTTCCAGGGCCTGCGGGAGTTTCTCACCGCCGTGACCCTCACCAGCCTGATCGACCTGCCCTTCTGCCTGCTGATGCTGCTGGTGATCGGCCTGCTCGGTGGCTGGCTGGTGGTGATCCCGATCCTGGCGTTTCCGATCACAATCATTTTCGCCATGGTGATCCAGGTACGTCTGCGCGACACCGTACAGAAAAGCCTCAGCCTCGGCGCCGAACGCCAGGCCCTGTTGATCGAAACCCTCAGCGGCCTGGAAACCCTCAAGGCCTGCAGCGCCGAAAGCGAACGCCAGCACAAATGGGAAAGCACCCACGGCGCCCTCACCCGCCTCGACAGCCACGCGCGCAACCTCTCGGCCCTGGCTACCAATGGCACGCTGTTCATCCAGCAACTGTCCGGCATGGCGACCATCGTCGCCGGGGTCTACAGCATCATCGCCGGCAACCTCAGCGTCGGTGCCCTGGTGGCCAGCTACATGCTCGGCAGTCGGGTGCTGGCGCCGCTGGGGCAGATCGCCGGCCTGATCACCCGCTACCAGCAAGCGCAACTGACCATGAAAAGCACCGACGCGCTAATGGGCCTGCCCCAGGAACGCGACGCCAAACAACGGCCGCTGGAGCGCACCCAACTGCAAGGCGCGCTGGATGTTGTAGGGGTGACGTTCCACTACAACGGCCAGAGCTCTCCTGCCCTGGCCAATGTCAGCTTCAGTGTGAAACCCGGCGAGCGTATCGGCATCATCGGTCGCAGCGGCTCAGGTAAAAGCACCCTGGCGCGACTGGTGATGGGCTTCTATGAACCGGATGAAGGCCAGTTGCTGCTCGATGGCCTGGACCTGCGACAACTGGACGTCGCCGACCTGCGCCATCAAATCGGTTACGTCGCCCACGACCTGCCGCTGCTGGCCGGCAGCCTGCGCGACAACCTGACCCTCGGCGCGCGCTATATCAGCGACTCACGCATGCTCGAAGTGGCGGAAATGACCGGCGTCACCGAGCTGGCCCGGCAACACCCGCAAGGCTTCGACCGGCCCGTGGGCGAACGTGGGCAACTGCTGTCCGGCGGCCAGCGCCAAGCCGTATTGATGGCCCGGTCCATGTTGCTCGACCCGCCCATCATGCTGCTCGACGAGCCCACCAGCGCCATGGACAACAGCAGCGAAGACGTCCTGCGGCAAAAACTTCACGGCTGGGTCCAGGGCAAAACTCTCCTGCTGGTGACCCACCGCACCTCAATGCTGAGCCTGGTGGACCGGTTGGTGGTGCTGGACAACGGACGGATCGTCGCCGACGGCCCGAAAGAAGCGGTCATCGATGCACTGCGCAAGGGCCGTGTCGGCTCTGCGGCCGTCTAGGAGTCGTCCATGTCTGCCGATCAAGGATCCCGTGGCTACTTTGACAGTTTCAACAAAAGTGCCGAAACCGAGTTCATGCCGGAAACCGCCGGCGCCTCGTTGCAAGACTCACCGCGCTGGTCGCGCATCACCGTGTGGCTGGCCGCCGCGCTGGTGATCAGCGCACTGGTCTGGGCCAGATTCGCCGTGTTGCAGGAAGTGACCATGGGCGAAGGCAAGGCGATTCCGTCGAGCAAAGTCCAGGTGATCCAGAACCTGGAGGGCGGCATCGTCACTGAAATTTTCGTCCGTGAAGGACAAATGGTGAACAAGGGCGACACCTTGCTGCGCCTGGATGACACCCGCTACCTGTCGAACAAGGGCGAAAGCGAAGCCGATCGCTATGCATTGACCGCGCAGGTCGAACGGCTTTCGGCCGAAGCCGAAGGCCGGCCGTTCAAGCTGTCAGAAGAAGTGATCGCCAAGGCTCCGCAAGTGGCAGAAGACGAGCGCTCGCTGTACGAGCAGCGGCAACGCCGACTGGCCAGCGAGCAGCGCACCCTGACCGAGCAACTTCGGCAAAAAACCCAGGAGTTGGCGGAGTTCCGCTCGAAGCAGGGTCAATTCAGTTCAAGCCTGGCGCTGCTGCAACAGGAAATGAACATGTCCACGCCGCTGGTAGGCACGGGTGCGGTGTCACCGGTGGAAATCCTGCGCCTCAAGCGCAGCGCGGTGGAAATACGTGGCTCGTTGAACGCCACCACCCTGGCGATTCCCCGGGCGGAATCGGCGATCAACGAGATCAAAAGCAAGATCGATGAGTCGGAACAGACCTTCCGCTCGGAAGCTGCCAAAGAACTGAACGAGAAACGCACCGACCTGTCGAAAATCACGGCATCGAGCATCGCCATCGACGACCGCGTGACCCGTACCACCGTGGTCTCCCCGGTTCACGGCATCATCAAGGTGTTGAAGGTCAACACCATCGGCGGCGTGGTCCAGCCCGGCAGTGACATGGTGGAAATCGTGCCGCTGGAAGACAACCTGCTGATCGAAGCCAAGGTCCGCCCGCAGGACGTTGCATTCCTGCATCCGGGCCAGAAAGCCATGGTCAAGTTCAGTGCCTATGACTACACCATTTACGGCGGCCTGAGCGCCAAGCTGGAATTGATCGGCGCCGACACCATCACCGACGACAAGGGCAACAGCTTCTATCTGATTCAGGTGCGTACCGATAAAAACCATCTGGGCGGGGATGTGAAACCGCTGCTGATCATCCCGGGGATGGTGGCAACGGTGGACATCATTACCGGGGAGAAAACGGTGCTGGATTACTTGCTTAAACCGGTGTTGAAGGCGCGGACCGAGGCGATGCGGGAAAGGTAAGATCAAATGATCGCAGCCTTCGGCAGCTCCTACAGGGGATCGCGTATTACCTGTAGGAGCTGCCGAAGGCTTGGTTCGCGCTCGGGCGATCTTTTGATCTTTAACCACCGTGATTACGCTGGTAAACCTCCTCCCCCATCGCCGCGATCTGCCCCTCGATCAACGCCTCGAACGGCTTCAACAACGGCGCAAACGAAGTCGGCGCCTCGAGGGTTTCCAGCGCTTGCACAATCGCCTCCACCGTCGATAACGCTCCCGGCCCCGGCGCCTTGCGCAGCCGATAACGGGACACTCCGCCTTCGGCCAGCGTCACCCTCGGCAACGCCGCCAGCAACGGGTTGAGGTGCAACATCTTGCGCGCTTTGCGCCAGGTGCCGTCCGGGACCACCAGCAACAGCGGTTCGTCTGTCGCGGCACAGGCTTGCATCGGCTGCGCATCGTCACCGGGAAACAACAACCGCGCCCGATACCCCGGCTGACTCAACAACGTCGGCAAGTCCTCGAACACTTCCCCCACGATCAACTCGGCATTGTTCAAGCCCAACGCCGCCAGCCGCGCCGTATTCAGCGCATGGCTCACTTCGCTCGGATGCTGCAACAGCAACACCCGGGTGCGGCTGTCGAGGCTTGGGATCAATGGGCACAGGCAGTGGCTTTGCGGGCGCAGGCAGCGCGGGCACTGGATTCTGGACATCTTCTCAGGCCTGATTCAGTTGGGCTTTAAGCAAGTCGCGGAACGTCTGGATCAGCGGCTCGCGGCTACGCCCCCGACGCACGATCATCGAGAACGGCGCTTGATAACCGAAGGTCGCCGGCAGCAACACCCGTAAGTCCCCCTTGTCGGCCCAGGCCTGGGCGTAGTGCTCCGGCAGGTAACCGATGTAGGCGCCGGACAGCACCAGAATCAACTGGGCTTCCATACTTTCCACGGTCGCGGCGCTGTGTTTGAAGCCGTGACGCGCCAGTTCAGCCTGGCTCCAGTAGCCACGGCCGACCATGCGCTGCTGGGTGATGACTTGCTCGGGAATACGCCGCTCGTTGAACAGTGGATGCCGCGAGCTGCAATACAACCAGTGTTGTTCACGGTACAGCGGCATGTACACCAGACCGCTCATGCGCGTGGAAAATGCGCCGATGGCCAGGTCGAGACGGTTGTCCTGCACGCCGAGTTGCAATTCGTAAGGGCTCATCACCGACAGGTGCAAGTGCACGGCCGGGTGTTCCTGGCTGTAGGCGCCGATGGCTTCGGCGAACGGCAGGGCCTTGTCGCTGACAGTGGAATCGATTACCCCGAGATTCAAGGTACCGCGCAACTCACCCTTGAGGGCGGCAGCGTACTGCTCGAAGCCTTCGAGCTCGCCCAACAGGCGCAGGGTTTCCTGATGGAACAGCTCGCCCTTGCTGGTCAGGCTGAAACCGCCACGACCACGATGGCACAGCACCAGGCCAAGAGCCGCTTCGAGCTGGCTCATGTAGGTGCTGATGGCCGACGTCGAGAGATTGAGCTCCTGCTGGGCATTGGCGAAGCCCTGATGGCGCACCACGCTGACGAAGATGCGCAATAGTTTCAGGTCAGGTAAAGCGTTGGCCATTGGGGCTCTCCAAACACCGCTCGAATTTCAGCTGGCTCTGGCTACAGCCAGGTAGGAGCTGCCGCAGGCTGCGATCTTTTGATCTTGACTCTGTGCGGTCTGAGATCGCTGAAGACCGCTGAAAATCAAAAGATCGCAGCCTGCGGCAGCTCCTACAGGTTTATCTGCAGCTTTCGTGTTGCAGTGAAGTCTATCGACCTCGCGCACATTAGTTTAGAAAAATCTGAACTAAGTATTTGCCCATAGCGATTCTTCCCGGCCACTACATTTCGCAGAATCGGCGCCACAAGGTTCGCCCGTACTCCCGTGTACGGCTTACCTGAATAATTAAAACAACGACGATGAGGTCCTACCCGTGGACAAGATTCTTCACCAGCCACTGGGCGGCAACGAAATGCCGCGCTTCGGCGGCATCGCCACCATGATGCGACTCCCCCATTTGAACACCGCTGCCGGCCTGGACGCTGCCTTCGTAGGTGTGCCACTGGACATCGGCACCTCTCTGCGCCCTGGCACCCGCTTCGGGCCTCGCGATATCCGCACCGAATCGGTGATGATCCGTCCTTACAACATGGCCACCGGTGCTGCGCCGTTCGACTCGCTGTCGGTTGCCGACATCGGCGATGTGGCGATCAACACCTTCAACCTGCTGGACGCCGTACGCATCATCGAAGAAGCCTACGACGACATCCTCGAACACAACGTGATCCCCCTGACCCTGGGCGGCGACCACACCATCACCCTGCCGATCCTGCGTGCCATCCATAAGAAGCACGGCAAGGTCGGTCTGGTGCACATCGACGCTCACGCCGATGTGAACGACCACATGTTCGGCGAGAAAATCGCCCACGGCACCACCTTCCGTCGCGCCGTTGAAGAAGGCTTGCTGGATCCGGACCGTGTCGTGCAGATTGGCCTGCGCGCCCAGGGCTACACCGCTGACGACTTCAACTGGAGCCGCAAACAGGGCTTCCGTGTGGTTCAGGCCGAAGAGTGCTGGCACAAATCGCTGGAGCCCTTGATGGCTGAAGTCCGCGAGAAAGTCGGCGGCGGTCCTGTCTACCTCAGCTTTGACATCGACGGCATCGACCCAGCCTGGGCACCGGGCACCGGCACTCCGGAAATCGGTGGTCTGACGACCATTCAGGCGATCGAGATCGTTCGTGGCTGCCAGGGCCTCGACCTGGTCGGTTGCGATCTGGTAGAAGTCTCGCCCGCTTATGACACCACCGGTAACACCTCGCTGCTGGCCGCCAACCTGCTGTACGAAATGCTCTGCGTACTGCCTGGCGTAGTCCACCGCTGAGGATCGGTCATGAACGAACGTGATCAGGTTCTGAAAGCCGCCGCCGATCTGGTGTCCGCTTTTGCCCGTAACGATCGCGAAGCCTACTTCGGCGCGTTCAGTGCCGATGCCAGCTTCGTCTTCTACACCCTCGAACAGCCCCTGCTGTCGCGCGACGCCTATCAGGCGCTGTGGGACAACTGGCGCGCCGAGGATGGCTTCGAGGTGCTTTCGTGCACCTCAAGCAACGCTTTCGTCAGCCTGCAGGGTGACGTGGCGATTTTCATCCATGACGTGACCACCGAGTTGCGCATGCAAGGGGAGCAACACTTCAGCCAGGAGCGCGAGACGATTGTTTTCAAGAAACAAGCGTCTGGCCAAGAACAACAAGGCCTATGGCTGGCCTGCCACGAACATTTGTCCGCGATGCCGGAAGGGCTGCCACCCCCTTAGCCAACACAGGTGACGCTCACGTTTGATGAGCGCGTCTTTATGATCGGAGCTGATCATGAATAACAACAACAAAGACCAAAGCCTTACGCAAATTGAAACCCACGGGGTCGAACAGATCCCGGACAACGAACGCACCGCAAGCCCGACGGACTTGTTCAGGATGATTTTCGGTGGTTCCAACACCTTCGCCACCGCCGTTCTTGGCAGTTTCCCGGTGCTGTTCGGCCTGTCTTTCCAGGCGGGCGTCTGGGCGATTGTGCTGGGCGTATTGCTGGGTTCGCTGATCCTCGCGCCAATGGGCCTGTTCGGCCCGATCAATGGCACGAACAACGCCGTGTCTTCCGGTGCGCACTTCGGCGTGCACGGGCGGATCGTCGGTTCGTTCCTGTCGCTGTTAACCGCCATCGCCTTCTTCTCGCTCTCGGTGTGGAGTTCGGGTGATGCGCTGATCGGTGGCGCCAAACGCCTGATCGGCCTGCCGGAAACCGACCTGACCCTGGGCCTGGCCTATGGTCTGTTCGCGATTCTGGTACTGACCGTATGCATCTATGGCTTTCGTTTTCTGCTGTGGGTCAACAAGATCGCGGTGTGGAGCGCCAGCCTGCTGTTCCTGCTGGGTGTCTTCGCTTTCGCCGGTCCCTTCGATGCGAACTACGCCGGCACCGTCAACATGGGCCAACCCGGTTTCTGGGCTGCCTTTATCGGTGCTGCGCTGGTGGCCATGAGCAACCCGATTTCCTTCGGTGCGTTCCTCGGCGACTGGTCGCGCTACATCCCGCGTGACACCTCCAAGCGCCGCATCATGGCGGCGGTGGTGATTTCGCAGATCGCGACGTTCATCCCGTTCCTGTTCGGCCTGACCACCGCGACCATCGTGGCGATCAAGGCGTCGGACTACATCGCAGCCAACAACTATGTCGGCGGTCTGCTGGCGGTATCGCCTGGCTGGTTCTTCCTGCCGGTGTGCCTGATCGCGGTGATCGGCGGCATGTCCACCGGCACCACTTCGCTGTACGGCACCGGCCTGGACATGTCCAGCGTGTTCCCACGTGTACTGTCACGGGTCAAGGCCACGCTGCTGATCGGCGTGATGTCGATTGCCTTCATCTTCATCGGGCGCTTCGCGGCCAACCTGGTGCAGAGCGTGTCGACCTTCGCCGTGCTGATCATCACCTGCACCACCCCGTGGATGGTGATCATGATCATCGGCCTGCTGGTGCGTCGCGGCTTCTACTGCCCGGATGACCTGCAAGTGTTCACCCGCGGCGAGAAAGGTGGCCGTTACTGGTTCACCCACGGCTGGAACTGGCGTGGCCTGGGCGCCTGGATCCCGAGCGCGGCCGTCGGCCTGTGCTTTGTGAACCTGCCGGGGCAGTTTGTCGGGCCGCTGGGCGAAATGGCCGGTGGTATCGACATCAGCCTGCCAGTGACCCTGGGCCTGGCCTCGGTGGTGTACCTGGCGCTGCTGAGCCTGTTCCCGGAAGCGCGCGAAGTGTTCGGCCCGAACGATTCACGCAGCAAGAGCACGGATTCGCTCGCTAAACCGGCGATGCGTCAAGCCGCCTGATTTTTTGAAGACAGGGCCATGAGGTGACCTCTGTGGCGAGGGAGCTTGCTCCCGCTCGACTGCGAAGCAGTCGCAAAACAGGCTAATGGGTTTCTCCTGAAGAAATGCCTTTGCAGGGTTTGGGGCTGCTTCGCAGCCCGGCGGGAGCAAGCTCCCTCGCCACAATGGGGTTCTTTTCCATCACTGCAGTTTTAGTTCCACCATAAAAAAGACAATCGGAGAAACGCCATAATGGCTTTGGATTTATTCGTCGTACTCATCTACGCCGCCGCGATGCTGATACTCGGCTACTACGGCATGCGCAAGGCCAAGACCCACGAGGACTACCTGGTCGCCGGTCGTAACCTCGGCCCGAGCCTGTACATGGGCACCATGGCCGCCACCGTCCTGGGCGGTGCGTCCACCGTGGGCACCGTGCGTCTGGGTTACGTGCATGGCATCTCCGGTTTCTGGCTCTGCGCCGCACTGGGTTGCGGGATCATTGCGCTGAACCTGTTCCTCGCCAAACCATTGCTGAAACTGAAGGTGTTCACCGTCACCCAGGTGCTGGAAAAACGCTATAACCCAATGGCCCGCACCGCCAGTGCGACTATCATGCTGGCCTACGCCCTGATGATCGGCGTGGTTTCAATCCTGGCCATTGGCACCGTACTGCAAGTACTGTTCGACCTGCCATTCTGGGTCTCTGTACTGGTGGGTGGCGGTATCGTCGTCATCTACTCGACCATCGGCGGCATGTGGTCGCTGACCCTGACCGATATTGTGCAGTTCGGTATCCAGACCGTCGGCCTGATGTTCCTGCTACTGCCGATCTGCCTGTACCGCGTGGGTGGTTGGGATCAACTGGTTGCCCAACTACCGGCTGCGAGCTTCAGCTTCACCAGCATTGGCTGGGACACCATCATCACCTACTTCATGATCTACTTCTTCGGCATCCTGATCGGCCAGGACATCTGGCAACGGGTATTCACCGCGCGCAGCGAGAAAGTTGCCAAGTACGCCGGTACTTCGGCCGGTATCTACTGCATCATCTATGGCCTGGTTTGCGCACTGATCGGTATGGCTGCACACGTGCTGATCCCGGACCTGGACAATGTCAACAATGCCTTCGCCGCTATCGTCAAAGTCTCGCTGCCGGACGGCATCCGTGGCCTGGTGATCGCTGCGGCCCTGGCGGCCATGATGTCCACCGCCAGCGCCGGCTTGCTGGCTGCGTCCACCACCTTGACCGAAGACCTGCTGCCAAAGTTGCGCGGAGGCAAAGAGTCGAACATTGCTACCAACCGCTTGTTTACCCTGCTGACCGGCATTGTCGTGCTGGGCATCGCATTGGTGGTCAATGACGTCATCAGCGCGCTGACTCTGGCCTACAACCTGCTGGTAGGCGGCATGCTGATCCCGCTGATGGGGGCGATCTTCTGGAAACGCGCCACCACGGCCGGTGCAATCGCCGCCATGGCATTGGGCTTCATTACCGCCCTGATATTCATGTTCAAGGACGGAATGGATGCCAACTCGCCGATCTACTTCAGTCTCGGTGTCAGCCTGGTGAGCTTCGTGTTGGTCAGCCTGCTGTCCCGTCGCCCGGTGACTGTGGCCAGCGCTACCTAAACTGAAAAGAATGGAATGACTTTTTCTTCGACGAGTGTGGCGTCGGTTGCCATACTCGTTTTTTTTCGTCTGGAGAAAACATTTATGAAGATTGTTTCTCGCGACCAGTGGTTCGAAGTGAAACATCTCAGTGACGGCATCCGTCTGATTCACGAGCCGTACATCCGCCCCTTCTACCGCTGCAACCTCTGGCACATCCAGGGTAGTGACAAAGACCTGCTGCTGGACAGCGGCTCGGGCCTGGTCAGCCTGCGCGAGCAACTGCCGTGGATCACCGAACGGCCGCTGGTGGCGGTGGCCAGCCATTGCCATTTCGATCACATCGCCGGTCATCACGAATTCACCGAGCGCCTGGTGCATCCGGCCGAGGCGGACATTCTCGCCGCGCCCGATGGCGACAACGACCTGAGCAAAGCCTTTGTCGGCGACGACATGTTCGAAGCCCACCCCGATTGCCCGCTATGCTACGCCGAATACCGGGTCAAAGCGGCACCGGCCACAGGGTTTATCGAAGATGGAGATGTGCTGGACCTGGGCAATCGGGTGTTGCAGGTCGTGCACACACCGGGACACTCGCCGGGTGGCATCTGCCTGTACGAAGCCGCCACCGAGACTTTGTTCAGCGGCGACATCATCTACGACGGCCCGCTGGTCGAAGACGCCTACCATTCCAACCTCGATGATTACGCCCGCAGCCTGCAACGCTTGCACGCGCTGCCGATCCGTACGGTGCATGGTGGACATTTCGGCAGTTTTTCCGGGGAATATTTGCGCAACATGATTGACGAATGGCAGCGCTCACACGGCTAAAGCCTGCTGTACTCAACGGCAGTAACTGCTCCGGCACAGAGAATAAAACCGCCTCCTCCTCGAAGAGCGCTCATGAAAAAAGCTGCCGTTCGTGCTGTCGTGCACCGCTACATCAGCCGCCTGCTGGAAGGCCGGGATGACTTCGACGACAACGTCAGCCTGGCGCAATTGGGATTGGATAAAGAAGATATCGAAGAGCTGATCTTCCATCTGGAAGATGAACTGGGTGTGACGGCGTTGACCGCCAGGGAAGACCGGATGCTCAAGACCGCCAGGACGGCGAATGATTTGAGCCGGTTTTTGCTGGAGATTGGGCGGTATTGAGACTGATCGCCAGGTGCGCCCCTAACAACGACGCAACCTATGTGGCGAGGGAGCTTGCTCCCGCTCGAGTGCGCAGCACTCGTAAAAACCTGCAAACGTGCACCTTGGGGCCGCTTCGCAGCCCAGCGGGACGGTGCGGCGATCCGACAAGCTCCCTCGCCACAGCAAGCCCCTCATCAGTCAGATAACATCAGCCGTTACCGGCGACGCTGCTGGCGTCGGCGCTGTTCGTCGTCAGTACGAACTGGCACGGGTTGCAGAGGCGGCTCGATCAAACCGAGAGCCACGCCCAGGTCATGCAGCCAGTTTTGAATTTTCTCTTTCATGGTGCCCCCTTCAGGGTAGTGCCGAGCGGCCAAAATTCTGTAGCCCCTTCGCACAGATAATAGTCCGAAGTCCTACGCAATGCTCGCGCAAAGTCGCAACGATCTGTTACTGAATCCATCACAATCAGCCTGTGTTCAGGCAATTTCCTGCGCCTGCACCGGTGCCGGCGGAAAAACCACCTGCTGCTGCTCGATCCAGGCATTCAGGTTGGCCCCGACCATGCCCTTGCGCCACATCAGCCAGGTGGTAGCGCTGGCGAACGGCTCGGCCAGCGGATGCACCGCCACACTCTCACGGCCCGGCAGGCTGGCGAGCATCGCCTGCGACATCAGCGCCACACCGGAACCGGCAATCACACACGCCAGCATCCCCGGATAGGACTCGATCTCCATCGCCCGGCCCATGGCCGCGTGGTCATGGGCGAACCAGGCCTCCAGGCGCATGCGGTAGGAGCAGCCCTGGCGAAAGGTGAACACCGAACGACCTTGCACATCCAGTGCGCTGCGCACGGGCGGATGATCGGCCTCGCTGATCAGCACCAGGCGCTCGTCGCACAAGGGCACCCCGTCGAGCCCGGCCAGTTCCATGGGGCCATCCACCAGTGCCGCATCGAGTCGGCCGGTGAGCAGGCCTTCGAGCAATTCACCGCTGGGTCCGGATTGCACTTGCAGGTTCACGGCCGGATACAGGCGGTGGTAGCGCGCCAATAGCCGCGGAAGATGAATCGCCGCTGTGCTGTACATGGTGCCGAGCACGAAGTCGCCCGCCGGTTGCCCGCCCTGCACTGCCGCGCTGGCTTCGTCGCGCAAGGCAAACAGCTTGGCGGTGTAGTCCAGCAGGACTTTTCCCGCAGGCGACAACTGCAAGCGCTGACGCTCGCGCAGGAACAGTTCGACACCCAGTTGCTCCTCCAGCTGTTTGAGCCGGGTCGACAGGTTCGACGGCACTCGATGCAGCCGTTCGGCGGCTCGGGTTATGGACCCTTCTTGCGCCACCGCCTGGAAGATGCGCAATTGGCTGAACTCCACGACACTCTCCAAAAAAGAACAAGTTGCTCACTATTATTCATTTTTAAAGAAAGTCAACCAGTCCTAGCCTGACGGTCATCGATCCTCTGAACGGAATCCAGACCATGTCTCCCTTGATTCGCTTATTCGCCAGTTTCGTTGCCCTGATGATGGCCATGGGCATCGGCCGCTTTGCCCTGACACCGCAACTGCCGCACCTGCTCAGCGAAGGTCAGATCGACCTGACCGCCGCCGGGCTGATTGCCGCTGCCAACTACCTCGGGTATTTCATTGGTGCGGTGGACGCCATGTTCTCCCGGCGTCCACCGCAAGTGCGCCGGCGCTTGCTCGGCGGGTTATGGCTCTGCGTACTGCTGACCCTGGCGTCGTTCTGGGCCAATGGTTTCTGGTCGCACCTGCTGCTGCGCTTCGGCACCGGTGTGGCCAGCGCCTGGGTGCTGGTGATGATCACTGCCCTGAGCCAGCCGCTCGCGGCAGCGGCCGGTCGCCCACGATTAGGCGCCCTGGTCTTCGCCGGACCAGGTTTGGGGATTTTTCTGACAGGTTTACTGGCCTTGGGCTCGAATCTGCTGGGCCAGACCTCCGCTACCTTATGGCTGGTGTACGCCGCCACAGGGCTGGCGATACTGCTGGGGATCCTGCCATTCCTGCCACAACCGGGCGCCACCACGACTGCTGCGCCCAGCGTCAACGCATCGCACACCCAAGGCATCGGTCGTCTGGGCTGGATCTATGGCTTGTACGGATTGGGCTACATCATCCCGGCGACCTTTCTGTCGCAGATGGCCAACGCGCAATTCCATGGCCAATGGCAGGCCGACCTGTTCTGGCCGTGCTTTGGCCTGGCGGCTGCCACGGGTGTGGTGCTGGTGAGTCTGCGTCGCCAAAGACCGGGAGCAACACGCCACTGGTTGATGGCGACGTTATGGCTGCAAGCCGCTGGCGTGTTCGCCTGCCTGCTGGGTAACGGGCCAGGTCTGGCGTTGGGTGTGATCCTGTGCGGCACGCCATTCCTGGCTTGCATGCAACTGGTGATGCAACGCTCCCGGGAACTGGCGCCCCACGCTACCCAGCGCAATGCCGGCCTGCTGACGGCCTGCTTCGCCGTGGGCCAACTGAGCGGGCCATTGCTGGCGGCGCTGAGCAGTCATTTCAGTGGCGGTTTGCAGCCGGCACTGGTGGTCGCCGGCTGCGGTCTGTTGATCGCCGGCGGTCTGTTGCTCGCGCCGGTCAGTGCTGACCGAGGGCTTTGCGCAAACGACGGCGCAGCCACTGCTCAGCGCTGACAAAGGTGATGCCCGTCAACACCAGCACTGCACCGATGACGAAGTTCAGGCTCAGTTCCTCGCCCAGCAGCACCACACCGAACGTGACGCCGAACAATGGCGTCATGAACGAAAACACCGCGATGTTGGCCGCCAGGTAACGGCGCAGTAGCCAGAACCAGATCAGGTAACTGAAGAACGACACGACCACGCCCTGGAACAGCACACTGGCGACCGCCACGCTGGTCAGGCTGACATGGGTGATCTGGCCGCTGAGCAGCGCAATCAACAACAAGCCGAAGAAGCCGACAATCAACTGATAGAACAGCGTCAGGGTCACCGGCGCTTCCGACAGGCGCGAGGCGCGCACCACTACCGTGGTCGCGCCCCAAGCCGCGCCCGCCAGCACACCCAGGGCATCGCCCATCAACATGCGGTAATCAAGGTTGTCCCAGGACACCCCGCCGGCAAAGGCGATGGCAATTCCGACAAAGGCCAGGACAATCCCCAGCCATTGCAACGGGCGCAAACGCTCACTGGGCAGCAACCAGTGCACACCCAATGCGGTGAAGATCGGCGCGGTGTAAAGGAACACCGACATGTGCGCCGCCGTGGTCAGTTGCAGGCCTTCGGAAATGAAGAAGAACTCCAGGCCGAACAAGGCACCGGCCAACAGACCGCCGCGCCATGTCGTACCCACCTGGTTCCAGCCGCCCTTCCAGCAAATCAGCAGCCCGACCAGCAACGCCGACATGCCGGAACGTCCGGCCGCCTGCATCACCGGCGCGATATCGGCCGCCGCCCACTTGATCATTACTTGTTGAACGCCCCAGACCAGGCACAACCCGAGCATCACTTGCAGGGCAAACCCGTCGGCGCTGCGCCGGGTGCCGCTCACCGGAACACCTCGAAGACACAATCCATGGCAAGTGGAATCAACTGAGCTCGATGCGATCGGCATGAATGACAATCTGGCCATTCTTGTACAACGCACCAATGGCCTTCTTGAAGTTGCCCTTGCTGACACCAAAAAGACTGCTGATCAACGCTGGATCGCTCTTGTCGCTGACCGCCAGGCTGCCGTTGTTTTCACGCAACCTGGCGAGGATCTTCGAGTTCAGGCTGGTGGCCGCTTCCTGGCCGACCGGCTGCAGGCTCAGGCTGATCTTGCCGTCGGCGCGAACTTCCTTGATGAAGCCCTTCTCTTCTTTACCGGCGCGCATGAACTTGAAGATTTCGTTCTTGTGGATCAGGCCCCAATGCTTGTTGTTGATGATGGCCTTGAAACCCATGTCCGTCGCTTCGGCCACCAGCAGATCCACTTCCTGACCCGCGGTGTAATTGGCCGGGGTCTTGTCCAGGTAGCGATCCAGGCGCGCGGTCGCGGTGATGCGACGGGTGTGCTTGTCGAGATAGACGTGCACCACCACATACTCGCCTGCCGTCATCTGACGCTTCTCTTCGGAGAACGGCAGCAACAGGTCTTTCGGCAACCCCCAGTCCAGGAATACGCCGATGCTGTTGACTTCAACAACTTTCAAACTGGCGAATTCACCGACTTGAACTTTCGGTTTTTCAGTAGTTGCGATGAGTTTGTCATCGCTGTCCAGATAAATAAAAACGTTGAGCCAGTCTTCATCTTCGCTAGGAGTATCTTTTGGAATATAACGATTAGGCAGAAGGATTTCGCCATCCGCACCACCGTCCAGATATAAACCGAAGTTAGTGTGTTTAACCACTTGCAAACTGTTGTAACGCCCGACTAAAGCCATGTCCAATACCCTCATTGCGTGGGCGGCATTCTACCCGGTTTTAGGCGCCGCGTTCGGCACCCGGCCCGGTGGTACGAGAAATTCCTCTGAAGACCTTGATTTTCCGGGGCTCGCATCGAGCACCTGGCCGCTCGTCAGACCGATCCGGGGATTTACGCCATGCCCAGGCCAGCGTAACGTGGTATTTTTTCAGGCAATGTTCTTAGTTAAAACAGCGGCTTAGACGCCTATTTCGAATACTGGCCGATGCCTGATTACCCCGACCTCACAATTATGGCGAGGGGATATTTGCCAAGCAATTATCAGGTAATTCCTGTACGATGCCTGGCCAAGTTAATTTTCTACAGGTTAATGGCCGCCATGCGTGTAAAAGCATCCACCAGCAAAGCAAAGCCAGCTCCAGCCGTCGAAACCAGCGAATCGATCAACAGCCAGATCGCTGCGTTCCTCAAGTCCGGCGGTGAAATCCAGCAAATTGCCAAAGGCGTCAGCGGCCAGACATTCGGCCCGTCCAAGCAGATCACCCTGGGCAAAAAGTAATTCCCTCGCGTCACCTGGTCCCAAAGCGCTTTGAGCTTCGAAGCGCTTGGACTGGAACTCTCGATACTCCCCCGCCCCCCCTTTCAAATCGTTTAGAAATCGACGAACGGCCTTCATTGCCGATCATTCGCCGGTATCCTTGCACACGTCTGGATCAAGCGTTTCAGCGGGCTCACCAGCCTGTCCTCGCTGTTCATGGAGTGACGCATGTTCAAACCTTTCTATCTATCGGCATTACTCGCCAGCCTGCTGGCATGCTCCGTAGCACACGCACAAATCTTTCAGCGTGAACTGGGTACCTTCGACCTCAAGCTCGGCACCACCCCCACCCGCAGCATGGCCCAGGGCCTGGTCAAACCTTCGGCTGTCGGCTCGTTCCACGGTGGCCTGGACCTGAGCCACGACAGCGGTTTCTACGTGGGCCAATGGTCGCCCAGCATGGGCATCAGCCCGGGGAAAAACCTCGAGCTCGATTCCTACATGGGCTTTAAACAACCCTTCGACCAAACCCTCGGCTACGAAGTGGGCCTGATCCGCTACAGCTACCCCGAAGTCACGCCCCCTGACAGCCAGGAACTGTTCGGCGGCCTGACCTTGCTTGGCAGCCGTTTCGGTATCGCCTTCAGCAATGACCCAGACAAACAGAACAACACCCTGTTCGCTGACTTGAGCGGCAATCAACCGTTCGGTGTCGGCATCAGCCTGAAATACACCACCCACCAATTCAATACGCCAGTGGCGGTGGATGGAGGGAATGTAGGCAGTTTTACCGATTGGTCGCTGAAATTGTCCCGCCCGTTCATGGGCATCGACCTCGACCTGATCTACAGTGACTCCAGCCTGAGCGGCAGCGGTTGCTCGGCCTATGCCGGGCACAACAGCCAGTGCGACGGGCTGGTGACGCTCAAGGCCGAACACGCGTTCTATTGATCGGCTGAACTGCCGGACTCCTCCCGGGTTCACATGAGAATCAGCCCCCGAAAGCTGGCTTTCGCAAGGATTCGCCCATGTCCCGCTGGTTCAAATATATCGCGGTTGTGTTGACCATTGCCCTCGCCCTCGGCGCGTGCAGCCGCGTGGGCCTGGCCTACCGCAATCTCGATGTGATCATCCCGTGGACGCTCAGCGACTACCTGGACATGAACGGCGAGCAAAAGAGCTGGCTGAACGAACGCCTGAAGGAACACCTGAGCTGGCACTGCACCACCCAATTGCCCGGCTACCTCGACTGGCTGGACCGCCTGCAAACCATGATCGCCACCAACCAGGTCACCGATGCCGCCTTGCAGGCCCGCGCCCGTGAAGCCGAACAGGCGATCGCCGAGATCGCACGGGAAATCACCCCGTCGGCCATCGAGTTGCTGCAAGGGCTGGATGACAAACAAGTCGCCGAAATGAACCAAGCCTTTGCCAGGGATCAGCGCAAACGCCAGGAGGAATACCTCAAGCCTTCCCTCGACCAGCAGATCAAGGAGCGCGGCGCGCGCATGGAGAAGCGCCTGAACGACTGGCTCGGGCCTTTGAGCATTTCTCAGCAACAGCGAGTCGCCACCTGGTCCAACGCCTTGGGCAACCAGAACTCCCAGTGGATTGCCAACCGTATCCATTGGCAGAAGCAGTTCAGCGCAGCCGTTGCGCAACGCCAGAGTCCACAATTCCCACAACGGATCGAGACACTTTTGGTCAATCGCGAGAGTTTGTGGACACCCGCCTATCGTCAGGCCTTCGCCAACACCGAAGCCCAGGCGCGCTCGCTGTTCGTGGATCTGATGGCTGAAAGCACGCCGGACCAGCGTGAGCGTTTGCTGAAAAAAATCGAGCGGGTAAGGAAGGATTTCAGCGACTTGAAGTGTTTAAAAACGCTGAAACAAAGTTAAGCCCCACACAATTCCTCTGTGGGCGATCCTATGGTTGAGGTGAAACCTTCAGCCGGGCTTCTGCTGACGACTGACCGGCGGTATGTCGAATTCCACGCAAGCCAAACGACTAGGCTGTGTAAGTCACCTCCCCGCCCCACGCAGGAGAAAACATCATGAACATTCAGAATCATCCCGTCGTGTCGCGGGAAGAATGGCTCGTCGCACGCAAACAGCACCTTGCCCACGAAAAAGCCTTTACCAAGGAAAGGGACAGACTCAGCGCCGAACGCCGCGCTCTGCCCTGGGTGAAAATCGACAAGGACTACCGCTTCCAGGGGCCCAACGGCGAACTGAAACTGGCGGACCTGTTTGGCGGACGCAGTCAATTGGTCATCTACCACTTCATGTTTGGCAAAGGCTGGGACGAAGGTTGCTCTGGCTGCTCGTTCCTCTCCGATCACATCGACGGCGCCAACCAGCACCTGGCCCACCACGACATTGCGGTCGTGGCGGTTTCCCACGCACCGTTCGCCGAATTCCAGGCGTTCAAGCGGCGCATGGGCTGGAAGTTCGACTGGGTGTCGTCAGCAGGTTCTGATTTCAATTACGACTTTGGCGTCAGTGCCCGAGCCGAAGACGCCGCCGCCGGAACCGCTATGTACAACTACGAAAAAACCGACGGATCCGAGGAAGAACTCCCCGGCCTCAGCGTGTTTTATCGCAATGACGCCGGGGAAGTTTTCCATACCTACTCCACCTATGCCCGGGGCCTGGACATGCTGGTCGGCGCCTACAACTACCTTGACCTGACGCCCAAGGGCCGCAACGAAGAGGAGATCATGGAGTGGGTGCGGCATCACGACAAATATGAGGAACAGGAGCAGTCGAGCTGCTGTCATGGGGGTTAGCCCCAGGCACTGAGGCACGACCTTCGCGGGCAAGCCACGCTCCCACAGGTATTGTGTCGTACACAAGATATGTGTTCACACCAGGCACCTGTGGGAGCGGGCTGGGCGCACATAAAAAAACCGGACATCAGTCCGGTTTTTTTTGAGTCACGACAACGGCTTACTCAGCCGCCGGTGCTTCCGGCTTGCGGCGCTTGAGCGGGGCCATGCCGTCCTTGCTGACCAGCGAATCGCTCTTCGGCCGGTTGGCGCTCTTGCGCTTGGTCGGGGTCTTGGCGGCGGTTTTCTTCTTGTCGCCCTTGGCGTCGGTCTTTTTCTTCTTCACGCCGACGGCCTTGCCCGAGGCCTTGACCTTTTTCGGTCCGCCGTAGGTGCCTTTGACTTCCTTGATGGTACGACGCTCGAAGCTCTGCTTGAGGTAGCGCTCGATGCTCGACATCAGGTTCCAGTCGCCGTGGCAGATCAGCGAGATCGCCAGGCCATCGTTACCGGCGCGACCGGTACGACCGATGCGGTGCACATATTCGTCGCCGCTGCGCGGCATGTCGAAGTTGATCACCAGGTCCAGACCGTCCACGTCCAGACCGCGGGCGGCGACGTCGGTGGCCACGAGGATTTTCACGCCGCCCTGCTTCAGGCGGTCGATCGCCAGTTTGCGATCCTTCTGGTCTTTCTCGCCGTGCAGCACGAACGCTTTGTATTCCTGCGCTACCAAGCGACCGTAGATGCGGTCGGCCATGGCTCGGGTGTTGGTGAAGACGATGGCCTTCTGGTAGGTCTCGTTGGCCAGCAGCCAGTTGACGATCTGTTCTTTGTGCTGATTGTGGTCAGCGGTAATGATTTGCTGGCGGGTGGTGTCGTTCAGCTGGCTGACCGCATTGAGCTGCAAGTGCTCGGGGTTGTTCAGGACCTTGGCGATCATCTCGCGCAGACCCGAACCACCGGTGGTAGCAGAGAACAGCATGGTCTGCTGACGGTTGGTGCACTCTTCCACCAGACGCTGAACGTCTTCGGCGAAGCCCATGTCGAGCATGCGGTCGGCTTCGTCGAGCACCAGTACTTCAACTTCTTTCAAGTCGAGGTTGCCTGCGTTCAGTTGCTCGATCATCCGGCCCGGCGTACCGATCAGGATGTCCGGCACCTTGCGCAGCATCGCGGCCTGGACTTTGAAGTCTTCGCCGCCGGTGATCAGGCCGGACTTGATGAAGGTGAACTGCGAGAAGCGTTCAACTTCTTTCAGGGTCTGCTGGGCCAGTTCGCGGGTCGGCAGCAGGATCAGGGTCTTGATGCTGACGCGGATTTTCGCCGGGCCGATCAGACGGTTGAGGATGGGCAAAACGAATGCAGCGGTTTTGCCGCTACCGGTTTGCGCCGTCACCCGCAGGTCACGCCCCTGGAGCGCCAGCGGGATGGCCGCGGCTTGCACAGGCGTTGGCTCGACAAATTTCAGCTCGGCCACGGCTTTGAGCAGGCGTTCGTGCAGGGCGAATTGGGAAAACACGGGTGCTACCTCGAAGAAATGCAAAAAAACAGCTGCATAGGGTAACGGTTTCGAGCGCTCAGGCCGAGTTTCTTTATACAAATGGCGCTAAACAGTTGGTTTTTTGTTGCCTGATTTTTCCCGAAACGTAATACAACGCGTCTTAAATGCTCTAATCCCCCTCTCGCGCCTTACAGAAGAATCGTTTTCGACCATGGATATCAAACAGCTCTGGACCAACGTCCTGGACCTTTGGGGTGCCCTCGACCAGCACCCGCTCGTGCACTCCAGCCTGTCGCTGTTGCTGCTGTTGGCGATTGCCCTGTTCCTCGGACGGGTGGCGCGCTACCTCATTCTGCACGCGACGAAAATGCTCGGCCGCCAGCCGACCTTGCACTGGATCAATGATTTCCTGCAGAACAAGGTGTTCCATCGCCTGGCGCAGATCACGCCTTCGCTGGTGATCCAGTTCGGTCTCAATCTGGTGCCGGATCTGAGCAAGACCAGTCTGAATTTCCTCGGCAACGTCGCGCTGTCCTTCACCTTGCTGTTTCTGCTGCTGTCGGTCAGCGCCCTGCTCAATGCCCTGCTGGACATCTACGCCCGCACCGAGCACGCCCGCACCCGTTCGATCAAAGGCTATGTGCAATTGGCGAAAATGGTGTTGTACGTGTTTGGCGCGATCATCATCGTCGCCACGCTGATCGACCGCTCTCCGCTGTTGCTGCTCTCGGGTCTGGGTGCCATGTCGGCGGTGATTCTGCTGGTCTACAAGGACACCCTGCTGTCGTTCGTCGCCAGCGTGCAGTTGACCAGCAACGACATGCTGCGGGTCGGCGACTGGATCGAGATGCCCCAGGTCGGTGCCGATGGCGATGTGGTGGACATCACGCTGCACACGGTCAAGGTGCAGAACTTCGACAAGACCATCGTCTCGATCCCGACCTGGCGCCTGATGTCCGAGTCATTCAAGAACTGGCGCGGCATGCAGGCTTCCGGTGGTCGCCGGATCAAACGCAGCCTGTTCATCGACGCCAGCGGCGTACGCTTTCTGCGTGACGACGAAGAGCAGAAGCTGTCCCAGGTGCACTTGCTCACCGACTACATGACCCGCAAACAGGCCGAACTCAAGGCCTGGAACGAAGCCCAGGGCAACGTCGCGGCCATGTCCGCCAACCGCCGGCGGATGACCAATATCGGCACTTTGCGCGCCTACGCGCTGGCCTATCTGAAGAGTCACGCGGAGATCCAGCCGAACATGACCTGCATGGTGCGTCAGATGCAGACAACGGCCCAGGGTATTCCGCTGGAAATCTACTGTTTCACCCGCACCACGGCGTGGGCCGACTACGAGCGGATCCAGGGGGATATTTTCGACTACCTGTTGGCGGTGCTGCCGGAGTTCGGGTTGAGTCTTTATCAGCAGCCGAGCGGATCGGATTTGCGTGCGGGAATATTGCCGGCGGTGCTGGGCGTGAGCCATCTTCCCGAAGCCGAAAAACGCAGGATGTAACACCACAAAAACAAATGTGGGAGCGAGCCTGCTCGCGATGAGGGCGTGTCAGTCAACATATGAGTCGTCTGACAGTCCGCTATCGCGAGCAGGCTCGCTCCTACAGGGGCTACATCCATTTCAGAATTTGCGGATTACTTGACCTGCCGCTGCGGTGCCTTGTGCACCATGGTGTAGGCGTAATCCACGCCCATGCCGTACGCGCCGCTGTGTTCCAGCACCAGTTCCATCACCGCCTCGTAAGTATCCTTGTGCGCCCAGTCACGTTGGTATTCGAGCAACACTTGCTGCCAGGTCACCGGTACCGCGCCGGCCTGAATCATCCGTTGCACCGACATGTCGTGGGCTTCCTTGCTGGTGCCGCCGGAGGCGTCGGTGACGATGTACACCTCATAGCCTTCAGCCAGGGCTTCCAGTGCCGGGAAAGTCAGGCAGACCTCGGTCCACAGCGCGGCGATGATCAGCTTTTTGCGCCCGGTGGCTTTCACCGCGTCTACCAGTGCCTTGTCTTCCCAGGAGTTCATCGAGGTGCGCTCGATCGGTTTTTGCTCCGGGTGCACGGCCAGCAATTCGGGCCAGATGTAGCCGCTGAAGCTTTCGGTTTCGACCGAGGTGTAGATCGTCGGTACGTTGAAGATCTTCGCCGCCTTGGCCAGGCCAACAGTGTTGTTCTTCAGGGTCTGACGATCGATGGACTGAACGCCGAATGCCATTTGCGGCTGGTGGTCGATCAGGATCAGGGCGGAGTTGGTTGGGTTGAGCAGTTCACGAATAGACATGGCGCGTTCCTTTTGATGTCGATACTTCGAATGGGTAAGGGGTTAGTCGACGCTGCCTTCAGCGGCGTTGTTGTCGGCTTGGATGTCACTTTAGGGGCTGGCGATAAAAGGGACAATTACCTAAAATAGAGAATCATTGATTCTAAAATAGGGACAATATGGATCGCATCGAATGCATGCGCGCCTTCGTCGTCACGGTCGGCGAGAACGGCTTCGCCGCAGCCGCCCGGGCCATGGACGTGCCGCGCTCGAAAGTCAGTAAACAGATTCAGGCGCTGGAAGAAGCCATTGGCGTGCAATTGCTGCAACGCACCACCCGCAGCCTGCACCTGACCGAGGCCGGGGCCGAGTATTTCGATGCAGCACGGGAAGTGTTGGCGGCACTGGACGAGGCCGAGCAACGCGCCCGTGACGGCATCGGCGAGTTACGCGGTGTATTGCGGGTCAATGCGCCGATGTCGTTCGGTCTTCGGCGGCTGGGGCCGTTGATTCCGCTGTTTCATGAACAGCACCCGAACATCGAGCTGCAACTGGTGCTCAGCGACCAGCAGGTCGATCCCGTGCGGGGCGGGTTTGACGTGACCATCCGCATCGCCAGCATGCCCGACTCGACGATGATCGCCCGGCAACTGGCGCCCGCACCGCGCATCATGGTGGCGTCCCCGGCTTATCTCGAACGCGCGGGCGTTCCGCAGACTCCGCAGGATCTGCGCGCCCATCAATGCCTGAACTACGGGTATCTACAGAGCGGTGTCAGCTTGCAACTGTGCAATGGCAAGGAAACCCAGCGTGTGAACGTCACCGGTCCATTGCACGCCAATAATGGCGACCTGCTCGCCCAGGCTGCCGAAGCCGGCATGGGCATCGCCCTGCTGCCTGACTTCATCGTCGAAGATGCGCTGGCGGCCGGGCGGCTGGTGCCGGTGCTGTGCGAATGGCAGGCTCCGGCGATCACCATCAACGCGGTGTATTCGTCGGCGCGGCGGGTGCCGCAGAAGACCCGGGCGTTTATCGAGTTTCTGGTAGGGCAACTGGCGCCGAAGTGATTTTCGGAGATCACGCAATCCCTTGTAGGAGCGAGCCTGCTCGCGATAGCGGTGGATCAGGCAACATCATCGTCGGCTGATACTCCGCAATCGCGAGCAGGCTCGCTCCTACAGGGATATCGGTTTATCCAGGGTTCAGAGAGCGGCCAGAGGTTTGCGCATACCCAACCGACTGATCCACACCGCCAACAAAATCACCGAACCGCCGAGAAACAACCGCCCCAGTTCTTCATGCTGGTTCCAGATCAGCAGATTGATCAGCAACCCCACCGGCACATGCAGGTTGTTCATCACCGCCAGAGTCCCGCCGCTGACCATACATGCACCCTTGTTCCACCAGTAGAGCCCCAAAGCGGTCGAGACCAGGCCGAGGAACAGCAGCACGCCCCATTGCAGCGGCGCTTCAGGCAGGAAGTTCTGTTTGCCGAATAGTAGAAACGCCGGCAACACCACCGCCAGCGCGCCGAGGTAGAAGTAGCCGAAGCGACGGTAATGCGGCAGGTTGCTCGGGTGGCGCGCGACCAGGTGTTTGTACAGCACCTGGCCAGCGGCGTAGGTGAAGTTGGCCAGTTGCAGCAACAGGAAACCCATGAGGAAGTCCGGATTGATCCGGTCAAAGCGAATCACCGCCGCCCCCGCCACCGCCACCAGCGCCGCGACCAGGGCCCAGGGATTGAAGCGACGGTTGAGTGCATCTTCGATCAGGGTCACGTGCAGCGGCGTGAGGATAGTGAACAACAACACTTCCGGCACCGTCAGTACACGAAAGCTCAGGTACAGGCAGACGTAGGTCACGCCAAACTGCAACGCGCCGATCAGCAACATGCCACGCATGAATGCCGGCTCAACCGAGCGCCAGCGGGTCAGCGGGATGAACACCAGCCCCGCCAGCAGTACGCGTACCAAGACTGCAAAATAGCTGTCGACATGACCGGCCAGGTATTCGCCAATCAAACTGAAGGAAAACGCCTGGATCAGCGTGACAAAAAGTAGATAGCCCATGCTCGCCTCATTTCGAATGGCGGCGACGATAGCGGTTTTTGCCCTTTATCGCGATCGCTAAACCAACACAAAACCTGTGAGAGCGAGCCCTGTGGCGAGGGGGCTCGCTCCCACAGGGTTACATGGGTGTCTATAAAATCGCAGGCAAAAAAAAGCCCGATCTCGCTAAAGCGTTCAATCGGGCAAGAGCACTCAGGAGCAACAAGTGCGAAGGGAGGTTCGATGCGCGTACAGGCTTGAAGGGTTGCGCCAGGTCACTAGACCATCCAGCGATTATCTGGCGATTAACCGGTCAGGCCACTTGCGAGAGCTTGGCGTTCGCCTGGTTCAGGCCTTTCTCCTGGAAGTCACCGCCCAGGTTCATGCCTTCGGCGTGGATGAACGTCACGTCGTGGATGCCGATAAAGCCCATGACCTGACGCAGGTAGGGTTCCTGGTGATCGGCGGTGCTGCCGGCATAGATGCCGCCGCGGGCCGTCAACACATAGGCACGCTTGCCGCTGAGCAGGCCTTGCGGGCCGGTTTCGGTGTACTTGAAGGTCACGCCGGCCCGCAGTACATGGTCGAGCCAGGCTTTCAGGGTGCTGGGGATGGCGAAGTTGTACATCGGTGCGGCCATCACCAGTACATCGGCGGCGAGCAATTCGTCGGTCAACTGGTTGGAGCGTTCCAGGGACGCCTGTTCGATGTCGCTGCGCTGCTCGGCGGGTTTCATCCAGCCACCCAGCAGGTTGATGTCCAGGTGCGGCACCGGTTTGACGGCCAGGTCCCGGATGGTGATCTGGTCATTCGGGTGAGCGGCTTTCCACTGGCTGATGAAGGTCTGGGTCAGTTGACGGGAAACCGAGTCTTGCTGACGGGCACTGCTTTCGATGATCAGAACGCGGGACATGGGATGTAGCCTCCATCTGAGAATGCTGTAGGTCGATGGAGTGAAGGTTAAACAGAGTCATATCGATGAAAAAGCGCAAATAATTGCTATAACCCATCAATAAATTCGTTTATAAGCAAACATTGCCCCCTGTGGGAGCGAGCCCTGTGGCGAGGGGCCTCGCTCCCACAGAAGATCGAGGTCATTTCGGGGTGCAGGTCAGCTCGATGCGCAGCTTGATGATGCTGCGGGTGAATTTGACGGTCGCATTTTTGTGCTTGCCGGCCGGTACGTCGATCTTGCGGGTGCGCGGAGCTTCAGGGCCATTGATGAAAACGGCCTTGCAGCTCGCATCGACGTCACCGTAGTTGGCCACCTGAATGGAGCCGATGTCGCTATCCGTGTCGTAGGTCTGGTAATCGATCTTCATGCCGTTGAGGTCTTTCTTCACGTCGATCGGGTAAGCCATCGCCGTCAGCGGCAGCAGCGCCAGCAGCACACAACAGAATTTTTTCATTCAGCAGCCTCCAGTAAGGGCTGCCAGCTTAGGACAAGAGGAGCTCCACATGAAAGCGCCCCGCGTGACCCTTGATCAATGGCGAACGCTGCAAGCCGTGGTCGATCACGGTGGTTTCGCCCAGGCCGCCGAGGCACTGCATCGCTCGCAATCGTCGGTCAGCTACACCGTGGCACGCATGCAGGATCAGCTCGGCGTGCCGTTGCTGCGCATCGACGGGCGCAAAGCCGTGCTGACCGAAGCCGGCGGCGTGCTGTTGCGCCGTTCCCGGCAATTGGTGAAACAGGCCAGTCAGCTGGAAGACCTGGCCCATCACATGGAGCAGGGCTGGGAAGCCGAAGTGCGCCTGGTGGTCGATGCCGCTTACCCAAGCGCCCGCCTCGTCCGCGCCTTGACCGCGTTCATGCCGCAAAGCCGTGGCTGCCGGGTGCGTCTGCGTGAAGAAGTGCTGTCGGGCGTGGAGGAAGTCCTGCTCGAAGGCGTGGCCGACCTGGCCATCACCGGGTTCAGCATTCCCGGTTACCTGGGCGCGGAATTGAGCGACGTCGAGTTCGTGGCGGTCGCCCATCCGGAGCATCCCCTGCACCGCCTCAACCGCGAACTGAGCTTCCAGGACCTGGAAAGCCAGATGCAAGTGGTGATCCGCGACTCCGGGCGCCAGCAACCACGGGACGTCGGCTGGCTCGGTGCCGAACAGCGCTGGACCGTCGGCAGCCTGGCCACCGCCGCAACCTTCGTCAGCAGCGGTCTGGGGTTTGCGTGGTTGCCCCGACACATGATCGAACGGGAACTCAAGGAAGGTACGCTCAAGCTGCTACCGTTGGATCAGGGCGGTAGCCGCAACCCGAGTTTTTACCTGTATTCGAACAAGGACAAACCGCTCGGGCCAGCTACGCAGATTCTCATCGAACTGCTGCGTACGTTTGACACCGCACCACTGGACGCACCGTTCGCCGCCCCCGAACAAGCCTGACACGGAGTGTATGCATGGCCTATTTCGAACACGAAGGTTGCAACCTGCACTATGAGGAATATGGCCACGGCACGCCGCTGCTGCTGGTCCACGGTCTGGGTTCCAGCACGCTGGACTGGGAAAAACAGATCCCGGCACTGGCCACCCGCTACCGGGTGATTGTCCCGGATGTGCGCGGTCACGGCCGTTCGGACAAACCCCGGGAGCGCTACAGCATTGCCGGATTCAGCGCTGACCTGATTGCACTGATCGAGCACCTCAATCTCGGCCCGGCACATTATGTCGGCCTGTCGATGGGCGGCATGATCGGCTTCCAGTTGGGCGTGGATCAGCCGCAACTGCTCAAGAGCCTGTGCATCGTCAACAGCGCGCCCGAGGTCAAACTGCGCAGCCGCGATGACTACTGGCAGTGGTTCAAGCGCTGGAGCCTGATGCGCGCCCTTAGCCTGGGCACCATCGGCAAGGCGCTGGGCGGCAAGTTGTTCCCCAAGCCCGAGCAGGCCGACTTGCGACAAAAGATGGCCGAACGCTGGGCAAAAAACGATAAACATGCTTATCTCGCCAGCTTCAATGCCATTGTCGGCTGGGGGGTTCAGGAACGACTTTCGAAGGTCACCTGTCCAACCCTCATCGTCAGTGCCGACCGTGACTACACACCGGTGGCGCTGAAGGAAAACTACGTCAAACTGCTGCCCGACGCGCGGCTGGTGGTGATCGCCGATTCCCGCCACGCCACGCCGCTGGACCAGCCGGAACACTTCAACCAGACGCTGCTGGAATTTCTGACCACAGTCGACACCACCACTCAGGATCACTGACCCATGCTGAAAAAAATCGCCCTCGCCGCAGGCACCGTCCTGTTTGCCGCCAACCTGATGGCCGCGACGCCGGAAAAGGCCCCGCATGTGCTGCTGGACACCACCAATGGCCAGATCGAAATCGAACTGGACCCGGTCAAGGCCCCGATCAGTACCAGGAACTTCCTTGAGTACGTCGACAGCGGCTTCTACAACAACACGATTTTCCACCGGGTGATTCCGGGTTTCATGGTCCAGGGCGGCGGCTTCACCCAGGCCATGCAGCAAAAAGACACCAAGGACCCGATCAAGAACGAGCACAAGAACGGCCTGGTCAACGTGCGTGGCACCTTGTCCATGGCCCGTACCTCGGTGCCTGACTCGGCCACCAGCCAGTTCTTCATCAACGTCAAGGACAACGACTTCCTTGACCAGGGCGACGGCTACGCGGTGTTCGGCAAAGTGGTCAAAGGCATGGACGTGGTCGATATCATCGTCAATTCGCCAACCACCGTTCGTAGCGGCATGAAGGACGTACCGGCCGACCCGGTGTTCATCAAGTCGGCCAAGCGCATCGACTGAGACTAAGCTGGACAAGGATGTCCGAGCCGTTGCCGGCTTTGCCGGCAACGCTCAAACCGTTTAAAGGAGAGCCCGTTCGCGGGCGAAAAAAACATGCTTTATCGCCGTTTTGAAAAACTGATCGATGTTTTCCGTGAAGCCCCGACGGCGTCTCCGCCGGACCGGGTTTTCCCCTTTTACACGTATTACCTCAAGCAGGTCTGGCCGAGCTTCGCCGCCCTGCTGATCGTCGGCCTGATGGGTGCCTTGATCGAAGTGGCATTGTTCAGCTACCTGAGCCGCATCATCGACCTGGCCCAAGGCACGCCGAACGTCAGTCTGTTCCAGGATCATGCCCTCGAACTGAGCTGGATGGTGGTGGTTGCGCTGGTGCTGCGCCCCATTTTCGTGGGCCTGCATGACCTGCTGGTGCACCAGACCCTGAGTCCCAGCATGACCAGCATGATCCGCTGGCAGAACCACAGCTACGTGCTCAAGCAGAGCCTGAATTTCTTCCAGAACGACTTCGCCGGGCGCATCGCCCAACGCATCATGCAAACCGGCAACTCACTGCGCGATTCCGCCGTGCAAGCGGTGGATGCGTTGTGGCATGTGTTGATCTACGCCATCAGCTCCCTGGTGCTGTTCGCCGAAGCCGACTGGCGCCTGATAATCCCGCTGCTGACCTGGATCTTCGCCTTCATCGGTGCCCTCTGCTACTTCGTGCCACGGGTCAAGGATCGCTCGGTGGTGGCGTCCGATGCGCGCTCCAAACTCATGGGGCGGATTGTCGACGGCTACACCAACATCACCACCCTGAAGCTGTTCGCCCACACCAACTTCGAGCAGCAGTACGCCCGCGAAGCGATCAAGGAACAGACCGAGAAGGCGCAACTGGCCGGCCGCGTGGTCACCAGCATGGACGTGGCCATCACCAGCATGAACGGCTTGCTGATCGTCTGCACCACCGGCCTGGCCCTGTGGCTGTGGACCCAGTCGTTGATCAGCGTGGGTGCCATCGCCCTGGCCACTGGCCTGGTGATCCGCATCGTCAACATGTCCGGCTGGATCATGTGGGTGGTCACCGGCATTTTCGAAAACATCGGCATGGTGCAGGACGGTCTGCAGACCATTTCGCAACCGGTCTCCGTTACCGACCGCGACCAGGCCAAACCCCTGGCGGTGGCCCGTGGCGAAGTGCGCTTCGAACAGGTGGACTTCCACTACGGCAAGCGGAGCGGGATCATCGGTGACCTCAACCTGACCATCAAGGCCGGTGAAAAAATCGGCCTGATCGGCCCGTCCGGTGCCGGAAAATCGACCCTGGTGAACCTGCTGCTGCGCCTGTACGACGTCGAAGGCGGACGCATCCTGATCGACGGCCAGAATATCGCCGACGTCAGCCAGGAAAGCCTGCGCGAACGCATCGGCATGATCACCCAGGACACGTCGCTGCTGCACCGCTCGATCCGCGACAACCTGCTGTATGGCAAGCCCGACGCCACCGACGCGCAACTCTGGGAAGCGGTGCACAAGGCCCGGGCTGATGGCTTCATTCCTTCACTGTCGGACGCCGAAGGCCGCACCGGTTTCGATGCCCACGTCGGTGAGCGCGGGGTGAAACTCTCCGGCGGCCAGCGCCAGCGCATCGCCATTGCCCGAGTGCTGCTCAAGGACGCGCCGATCCTGATCATGGACGAGGCTACCTCGGCACTGGATTCGGAAGTCGAAGCGGCGATCCAGGAAAGCCTCGAAACCCTGATGCAGGGCAAAACCGTGATCGCCATCGCTCACCGGCTCTCGACCATCGCCCGGATGGACCGGCTGGTGGTGCTGGAAAACGGCAAGATCGCCGAAACCGGCAGCCATGCCGAACTGCTGGCCCATGGCGGTTTGTATGCGCGGCTGTGGCAACACCAGACCGGTGGGTTTGTCGGGATCGATTGATCCTCAGGATGGCTACATTACCTGTAGGAGCGAGTTTGCTCGCGATGGATCAAAGAACGCCGCGCGGTGTCAGGCTCTCAGCATTATCGTTGACGACCATCGCGAGCAAGCTCGCTCCTACAGCTGAAAGATTTTAGAAAACCTCAGGCCCCGCCAACAACGGGGCCTGGCGGTTTTTTATGCCTGCTGGAATTCTGAAAAAACCGTGCTGTACTGACTTCGACGTTCTGGAGGTGGTTCTGCAGTCCATCGGCTGGATGCTAAAGGCAGCATAATCTCGAAAGGACACTCTCTTATGTCTCTGTTAAAACGTTCGGCGACTGAGTTGGCAGGTACGTTCTGGCTGGTGTTGGGTGGTTGCGGCAGTGCGGTGCTGGCGGCGGCTTTTCCGGATGTCGGGATCGGCCTGCTCGGGGTGTCCTTCGCATTTGGCCTGACCGTGCTGACCATGGCTTTCGCCATCGGCCATATTTCCGGCTGTCATCTCAATCCTGCGGTGTCCCTCGGCCTAGTGGTGGGTGGGCGCTTTGCGGCCAAGGAATTGCCGGCCTACATCGTCGCCCAGGTCATTGGCGGCGTGATTGCAGCTACCCTGCTGTACTTCATTGCCAGCGGTAAACCCGGTTTCGAACTGGCAGGAGGCCTGGCGTCCAACGGCTATGGCGAACACTCGCCTGGCGGCTATTCGATGGCGGCAGGGTTTGTCTGTGAACTGGTGATGACGGCGATGTTCATCCTGATCATCCTCGGTGCCACCGACAAACGTGCACCGGCAGGCCTGGCACCGATTGCCATCGGCCTGGGGCTGACGCTCATCCACCTGATCTCGATCCCGGTCACCAACACCTCGGTCAACCCGGCACGCAGCACCGGCCCGGCGCTGATCGTTGGTGGCTGGGCGATTCAACAATTGTGGATGTTCTGGGTCGCACCGCTGCTCGGCGCAGTGCTCGGCGGGGTGTTGTATCGCTGGCTGGGCAAAGAAGAAAACTGAAACGCTGAAGATCAGCCTTGTCGATAAGGCAAGGCTGACTTCGCCTCCTCTGCATAGGCCAACACTCCCAGGCGCTCCTGCTCCAGAAAGTCTTTCACCGCCGCTTTCAATCCGGGATGCCGCAAGTAGTGCCAGGAATGGGTAATGACTGGCTCGAATCCACGAATCAGTTTGTGCTCGCCCTGGGCTCCGGCATCGAAACGCTGGAAACCGTTGGCGATGGCATAGTCCATGCCTTGATAGAAACAGGTCTCGAAATGCAGGCGATCGAACTCCGCCAGGCATCCCCAGTAACGGCCATAAAAGCGGTCACCCCCCACCAGACTGAACGCCATCGCCACTGGCCGTGAACCTTGTTTGGCCAGCACCACGCGAATCGACTCCGGCATGCGTTCGGCCAACAGGCTGAAAAACCCCCGCGTCAAATACGGCGCTTGCCGGCGCACCGCATAGGTATTGGCGTAGCAGGCATAGACGAAATCCCATTGCGCCTGACTCAGCTCCCGCCCTTCAAGCCACTCAAACTCGAAGCCCTGCCCGGCCACCTGCTCGCGCTCCTTGCGCATCTGTTTACGCTTGCGCGAACTGAGCGCATCGAGGAAGTCTTGGAAATCCCGGTAGCCGCGATTCTGCCAGTGGTATTGACAGCCAACGCGCTGCAGCCAGCCCGGTTGCTCGCTCAGTGCCGCGTCGGTGAACGGATCGGTGAAGTTGATGTGGGCGCTGGAGAGCCCTTCGAGTTCAAGGTAGCCCGGCAGGCTTTTCAATAACTCGAAACCGTCTTCGACCGTGGCCGCCAACAGCCGCGGCCCGCTGACGGGACTGAACGGCACAGCCGTCAACAGCTTGGGATAGTAATCGATGCCTGCACGTTCGCAGGCATCGGCCCAGGCATGATCGAACACGTACTCGCCATAGGAATGCCACTTGCGGTATCCGGGGAGCGCGGCGATCAGTCGATCCCCTTCGACGTGCAATAAATGCTCGGGCTGCCAGCCGGTATGGGGTCCGACGCTGCCGCTGTCTTCCAGTGCGCTCAAAAAGGCGTGACGCAGAAAAGGCTGAGTCTCGGGCACCAGTGCGTCCCACGTTTGCGGGGCGATTTCTGACAGTTTTTGCAGACGTTGCAACGGCATCACCATCCTCACTCTTCATGGCGTGAAAGCCCCGCGAGTATCGCCTATCGCTCTGCATTGCACACGAGCAAACCGACGACAGCGCTCTAACTCAATAGTTCACGACGGCTTTGTATCGTCATCGACATGACATCACAGTGCCACTGCTCTGTCATAAACCATCGCGATACTGGCGCCTGTTTTTAGAGCGCCGGGTTATACCCGGTCACTGTTTTCCGCCCCTAACGGTCGGTTGTGTCCCGGATGGCTCTGTCATCCGCTCTCATCTTCGGAGATTGATATGCGTCTTGCTTCCACGAAAACTGCGGCGGCCTTGTGCGGTGGCCTGCTGCTGGCCATGAGTGTTCCGGCCAGTGCCGCAGTCGACGCCAAACTGCTCGATATGCTCAAGGCTAACGGCTCGATCACCAACGCGCAGTACAGCGAACTGCAAGCCGAGCTGGCCAGGGATCAGAAAGACCAGCAGATCGCCCGTCAGGCTCAGCAAGAGACTAACGAACAAATCGCGGCCACCGCGAAGAAAACCGACGCACTGAGCACCTTTGACCAGAAGCTGGCATGGGCCGCCAAGACCCAGTTCAAGGGTGACGTGCGCTTCCGTGAAGAAACCGTGCACAACGATGGCGTGCCAAACAACAAGGACCAGGACCGTCAGCGCATTCGTGCCCGCCTGGGTGCCTACAGCGAAATCAACCCGCAGGTCGATACCGGCATCCGTATCGCCACTGGCAGCAACGACGACGCTCGCTCGACCAACCAGGACCTGAACAACTACTTCGACAAGAAGCAGATCTGGCTGGACCAGGGTTACATCGACTACCACCCGGACGCAATCAAGAACCTTCACCTGGTTGGCGGCAAGATGCCGCAACAATGGGTGAGCATGGGCGACATCATCTGGGATAGCGACATCAACCCGGAAGGCCTGGCCGTCACCTACAAGTACCCGCTGAGCGGCAGCACCGAGCTGTTCGGTAGTGCCGGTCACTACACCCTCAAGGACAACGTCGACGGCGAAGGCGTGCAGTTCAAGCACGACCTGCGTCTGTACGCGGGTCAATTGGGTGGTCGCTTCGCCATCACCGACAGCATGAAAATGACGCTGGGCGGCAGTATCTACTCCTACGACAACGACAGCAGCAGTGCCTGCCCTACCTCCGGCACCGTTACCACGCCATGCGCCCTGGCCGTCAACGGCAACAGCCCGGGCGAAACCTTCAAACTGTACGAAGGCTTTGGTCAACTGGACTTCAGCAACCTGCCAGTCCCGCTGTCGATCTACGGTCAGTACGTCAACAACACCGATGCCAGCAACGACCAGGACACCGGCTGGCTGGCCGGTGTGAAGTCCAGGCTCTACGGCTTCAACGTGGACTACAACTACCGCGACGTGCAGCGTAACGCTGTGGTTGGCGCCTTCACCGACTCTGACTTCGCCAACGGATTCACCGGTTCGCGCGGCAGCAAGCTGAAAGTGAGCTACGATCTGGACAAGAACTTCGCCCTGGGCGCGACCTACTTCATGGCGACCTCGGACCAGACCAACGCCAACATCAACAAGAAGGATTCGGACATCAACACCCTGCAACTGGATGCCGAAGCCAAGTTCTGATTCACCCCGCTACACGACCCGGACAAGGAAGCCCGGGCCGCTTTTACAGCCTGGCGTTGGTGCATCGGTCCCCATCATCCTCCGATGCATCAACGCCGGGCTGTTCGTTTTTGCCAACCCTCCCTTGTAGGAGCGAGCTTGCTCGCGAAGGTCGTCAACGATAACGCGTGCAATCTGGATGAACGCAGCGTCTCTGAGTTCTTCGCGAGCAAGCTCGCTCCTACATCCTACAATTTGCGCAGCAACACGCTACCTATCGAATAACCGGCGCCGAACGAGCTGAGCACGGCCAGCGAACCGGCGGCCAGATCGTCCTGGTTCTTGTGGAACGCAATCACGGAGCCGGCGGAGCTGGTATTGGCGTAGGTATCGAGAATCACCGGCGCTTCCTGTTCGGTAGCGTCGCGGCCCAGCAGTTTCTTGACGATCAGGTGGTTCATGCTCAGGTTGGCCTGGTGCAGCCAGAAGCGCTTCACGTCGCTGACGTTGAGCTGGTTCTCTTCCAGATGCGTTGCGACCAGCTCGGCCACCATCGGGCAAACGTCACGGAACACCTTGCGGCCTTCCTGCACGAACAGTTTGTCCCTGGCACCGATGCCCTCTTCCGCCGCGCGGTTGAGGAAGCCGAAGTTGTTGCGGATGTTGTTGGAGAACTTGGTCAGCAGCTTGGTACTGACGATGTCGAACTGGTACCTGGACGTCGCAAGGTCAGCACGTTCGATGATCACCGCGGTGGCGGCATCGCCGAAGATGAAGTGGCTGTCACGGTCGCGGAAGTTCAGGTGTCCGGTGCAGACTTCCGGGTTGACCATCAGGACTGCCCGCGCCTGGCCCAGTTGCACGCTGTTGGCGGCGGTCTGGATACCGAAGGTCGCCGAGGAACACGCCACGTTCATGTCGAAACCGAAACCCTGGATGCCCAGCGCTTCCTGGACTTCGATGGCAATGGCCGGGTAAGCACGTTGCAGGTTGGAGCAGGCGACGATCACGCCGTCGATGTCCGCTGCGGTCTTGCCGGCACGCTGCAAGGCTTGTTCGGCCGCGCCGATGGCCATCTGGCAGAGCACCGACCACTCGTCGTTGGAGCGCTCAGGCAGGCGTGGAGCCATGCGTTGCGGGTCGAGGATGCCTTCCTTGTCCATGACAAAGCGGCTCTTGATGCCGGAAGCTTTTTCGATGAACGCTACGCTGGATTCGGTCAATGCCTGCACTTCACCGCGCGCAATGGCATCGGCGTTGTCGGCGTTGAATTGCGCGACGTAAGTATTGAAAGACTGCACCAGCTCTTCATTGGAAATGCTGTTGGCCGGGGTGTACAGGCCGGTGCCGCTGATGACGACGTTATGCATGGTCGTGTCTCTAATCTGTTCAGGCAGAAAGCATTGGCACCGACGTACCAATACACAAAGGATCTATTCCCATCCGGGGGACGCAAACCTGGCATCGCTTTATTCCGACCTGCCCGAGACCGTAAAGGCTCAAAACCGCGGGGCCGGCGTTTATAGGCGCGAAGTTTGCCATAAACCGTGGGTTTTGGCCCCTTTTTGCAAGAGCAACGCCATACCTTGTAGGAGCGAGCTCGCTCGCGATGGTCGTCAACGATAACGCTTCGTGCCTGACACCCCGCGGCGTTCTTGAACTCATCGCGAGCAAGCTCGCTCCTACAGGGATCAGGTCAAGGCTCGACCTGGCTCCACTGCTTGTTCAGGCGCTTGTCGGAAATAGGCACCTTGGTTCCCAACTGTTGCGCAAACAGCGAAACCCGGTACTCCTCCAGCCACCAGCGATACAACTCCAGCTGCGGATCGCGCTTGCCTTCCTGGGCGTGTTTGTTGGCGCGGGTTTGGTATTGCGTCCATAGACCGGACAATTCACCACTCCAGACCCGGTCGCGCTGCACCTGGGCGCCGATTTTTTCGAAGCGCTGCTCGATCGCCTTGAGGTAACGCGGCAACTCCTTGAGCCACTGCATCGGTGTTTCCCGGACAAACCCCGGATAGACCAAGTGGCTGAGCTGTTGCTTGATATCGTTCAGGGCCACGGCTTGCGCCAGATCGATCTTGCCCTTGAAGCGCTTTTGCAAGCTGTGCCAGAGCTTGAGGATTTCCAGGGTCAGCTTCGCCACACGTTCGGCGTGCTCGGTCCAGGCGCCACGTTTGCGCTCGGCCAGCGACGCCAACCCAGCGCCATCGCGTGGCAGCGGGTCTTCGCCTTCAAGAATGCAGCTGTCGAGGCTGGCCAGCAGAATGTCTTCCACCAGCGCATCGACGCGCCCCATGTCGCGGTACAGCAGGCCCAGTTCGGTCAGCCCCGGCAATTTGCCGCGCAGGAATTTGGCCGACTCGGCCAGTTGCTGCATCAGCAGGCGTTGCAGGGCACGGCGATGCTGGAACTCGGCCTCGGCCGGCGTCGAAAAACGCCCTTCCTTGACCGTACCGCTCTCCTCCACCAGCGCCGGATACACCGTCATCGACAGCCCGGCGATCTTCTGCTGGGTTTTCTCGGCCACGGCGGCGAATACTTTCGGCTCCACCGGCTGCTGGCTCTTCGCGGTTTGCGGCACCGCCAATGCCGCCTGGCTGGCCTCGGCGAAACGCGCCGTCAGTTCGGCCAGATCGCGACCTTCACCGAGGAACTTGCCCTGGGCGTCGACGATTTCCAGATTCATCCGCAGATGGCTTTCGACCTGCTGCGTCGCCTCACTCCAGGCTTCGTCGCTGACCCGCGCGCCGGTCATGCGCAGCAGCTCGCGCCCCAGGGCCTGAGGCAGTGAGCCCTCGGCAAATGTCATGCGTTGCAAGGCCGCTTTGACGAAGTCCGGCACGGGTACGAAATTCTTGCGCAGAGCCTTGGGCAGGTTGCGTACCAGGGCAATGCACTTGGCTTCGATGACACCGGGCACCAGCCATTCCAGGCGTTCCGGTGGCAGCATCGGCAACAGCGGCGCCGGCACGCGCAGGGTCACACCGTCCCGTGGATGGTTGGGTTCGAAGTGGTAACTGAGGGCCAACTCCAGATCGCCGAGATGCAGCGTATCCGGGTAATGCTGGGCGGTGACTTCACTGGCTTCGCGGGCCAGCACGTCTTCTTCGCGCATGATCAGCAGCTGCGGGTCTTTCTGGCTGTTGATCCGATACCAACTGTCGAAGGTCGCCGTCTGATGGATCTCCGCCGGCAATCGCGCGTCATAGAAGGCGTACAGGGTTTCTTCGTCGGCGAGGATGTCGCGGCGACGGGCCTTGGCTTCCAGTTCGTCGAGTTGCTCCAGCAACTGCTCGTTGGCCGTCAGGCACTTGGCCTTCGACTGGATTTCACCACGCACCAGTGCTTCGCGGATGAACAACTCACGGGATACCACCGGGTCCACCGGGCCGTAATGCACCGGCCGACGCCCAACCACGATCAAGCCGAACAGGGTGATCTGTTCGAACGCCACGACCTGGCCGCGCTTCTTCTCCCAATGGGGTTCGAAGTGGTTTTTCTTGATCAGGTGCCCGGCCAGCGGCTCGATCCAATCGGCATCGATCTTCGCAACCATGCGCGCATAGAGTTTGGTGGTTTCCACCAGTTCGGCGGTCATCAGCCACTGCGGACGCTTTTTACCGATACCCGACGACGGATGAATCCAGAACCGCCGCTGACGCGCGCCGAGGTAATCGCCTTCTTCCGTTTTCTGGCCGATCTGGCTCAGCAACCCCACCAGCACCGCCTTGTGCAGTTTCGGATAGTCCGCCGGCTCTTTGTTGAGGCTCAGCTGCATGTCGCGGCAGATCAGGCTCAGCTGACGATGGGAGTCGCGCCATTCGCGCAGGCGCAGGTAATTCAGGAAGTTCTTGCGGCACCAGTTGCGCAAAGGATTGGTAGTCAGCGCCAGGCGCTGCTCTTCGAAACCGCGCCACAGATTGACCAGCCCGGCGAAGTCCGAGTCGGCGTCTTTCCATTGCGCGTGAGCCTGATCCGCCGCTTGCTGACGCTCCGGCGGGCGCTCGCGCGGGTCCTGGATCGACATGGCACTGGCAACGATCAACACTTCCTGCAAGCTGCCGAGTTTCGCCGCCTCCAGCAACATGCGGCCCATGCGCGGGTCCACCGGCAAGCGCGCCAATTGCCGGCCGAGCGGCGTCAACTGGCTGTTGCGATCCACCGCCGAGAGTTCCTGCAGCAGGTTGTAACCGTCGCTGATGGCCTTGCCATCCGGCGGCTCGATGAACGGAAACGCGCTGACCTCACCGAGGCGCAGATGCAGCATCTGCAAAATGACCGCCGCGAGGTTGGTCCGCAGGATTTCCGGATCGGTAAATTCCGGGCGACCGAGAAAATCCTCCTCGCTGTACAGACGCACGCAAATGCCCGGCTCGACCCGCCCGCAACGACCTTTACGCTGATTGGCGCTGGCCTGGGAAATGGCTTCAATAGGCAGGCGCTGGACCTTGGCCCGGTAGCTGTAACGGCTGATGCGCGCGGTGCCGCTGTCGATCACGTAACGAATGCCCGGCACGGTCAGCGAAGTTTCCGCGACGTTGGTCGCCAGCACCACGCGACGGCCCGGGTGCGACTGGAAAATCCGCTGCTGCTCGGCCGGCGACAATCGTGCGTACAACGGCAGGATTTCAGTGTGCTTGAGCTGCGCCTTGCGCAGCATGTCGGCGGCGTCGCGAATCTCGCGCTCACCCGGCAGGAACACCAGCACGTCACCGGGACTGCGGCGTTCGCTGCGCTCAAAGGCGGCAATTTCGTCGAGGGTGGCGAGGATCGCCTGATCCACCGTCAGGTCGTCCTCGACGCGGTTACCCTCTTCGTCCTGCTCCAGCGTCAGCGGGCGATACCAGGTGTCCACCGGGAAAGTACGGCCGGAGACTTCGACAATTGGCGCGTCATCGAAGTGTTTGGAGAAGCGTTCGAGGTCGATAGTCGCCGAAGTAATGATGACTTTCAGATCGGGACGACGCGGCAGCAGGGTTTTCAAGTAGCCGAGCAGAAAGTCGATATTGAGGCTGCGTTCGTGGGCTTCGTCGACGATGATCGTGTCGTAGCGTTCCAGATACCGGTCGTTCTGGGTTTCGGCCAGCAGGATGCCGTCGGTCATCAGTTTGATCAGGGTGTTGGAATCGCTCTGATCCTCGAAACGCACCTGATAGCCGACCAGTGCGCCCAACGGCGTGCCGAGCTCTTCGGCGACCCGGCTGGCCACACTGCGCGCAGCGATCCGCCGCGGCTGGGTGTGACCGATCAGGCCATGCTGGCCGCGACCGATTTCCAGGCAGATCTTCGGCAACTGGGTGGTCTTACCCGAGCCGGTCTCACCGGCGATGATCAGCACTTGGTGCTTTTCCAGCGCCCTCTTGATTTCGTCGCGCTTGGCGGCGATCGGCAGGCTGTCGTCGTAACGAATCACCGGCAGGCTGGCCTTGCGCGCCAGCACCTGATCGCAGGACGCCTGCATCCGCGTCACCCACTGGCCCAGCCTGGCCTCGTCGGGTTTCTTGCGCAGCTCAAGCAACTGCCGCCGCAGCCGGTGGCGGTCGGCGAGCATGGCGTGATCGAGGTTTTTCAGCAGTTTGTCGATGGAGGGCGATTCGTCGGTCATCGGGTACGCAATTCAGTCGTCTAGTGGCGCAGGGTGCCGATTGTCGCAGATTTGGCATGGATTGCGGGTGTTCGTGGCTGGCTCCCCTGTAGGAGCTGCCGAAGGCTGCGATCTTTTGATCTTGCTTTTCAGGCGCGTCGAAAAGATCAAGATCAAAAGATCGCAGCCTTCGGCAGCTCCTACGGGGTTAGAGGAGCGCCCTGTCTCTACTCGTTATCGAGGCCCTTGCGCCGATACGGAAACACATCGATCACCTTCCCCGCCCGAATCGCCTCTTGCAGGCTTTTCCAGTAATCGGCGTTGTACAACTCGCCATGCAACTGATCGAACAACTTGCGTTGCCCGAAATCGGCAAACAGGAATGGCGGAAACTCTTCCGGGAACACGTCCAGCGGCCCGATCGAGTACCACGGTTCAGAGGCCATTTCGTCCTCGGGGGTGCGCGGTGCCGGGATGTGGCGGAAGTTGGCCTCGGTGAGGAAGCAGATCTCGTCATAGTCGTAGAACACCACACGACCATGACGGGTGACGCCGAAGTTCTTCAGCAGCATGTCGCCGGGAAAGATGTTGGCCGCCGCCAGCTGCTTGATCGCCAGCCCGTAGTCCTCCAGGGCCTCGCGCACCTGCGCCTCGTTGGCGTTTTCCAGGTAGAGGTTCAGCGGGGTCATGCGGCGCTCGGTCCAGCAGTGGCGGATCAGCACGGTGTCACCTTCCACCGACACCGTCGACGGCGCGACTTCCAGCAGTTCCTCCAGGCACGCCGGGTCGAACTTGCTCAGCGGGAAACGGAAGTCGGCGAATTCCTGGGTATCGGCCATGCGTCCGACGCGGTCGACACTCTTCACCAAACGGTACTTCTCGATCACCGTGGCGCGGTCGACGTTTTTCGACGGCGAGAAACGGTCCTTGATGATTTTGAACACGGTGTTGAAACCCGGCAGGGTGAACACGCTCATGACCATGCCGCGCACACCGGGTGCCATGATGAACTGGTCGTCGGTGTTGGCCAGGTGATTGATCAGCGCCCGGTAGAACTCCGACTTGCCGTGCTTGTAGAAGCCAATCGAAGTGTACAGCTCGGCAATGTGCTTGCCCGGCAGGATACGCCGCAAGAAGCCAATGAACTCCGCCGGCACCGGCACATCCACCATGAAATACGAGCGGGTGAACGAGAAAATGATCGACACGTCCGCCTCGTCGGTGATCAGCGCATCGATCTGGATGCCGCGCCCTTCGAGGTGCAGCAATGGAATCGCCAGCGGCCACTGCTCGTCGGCGGTGTAGATGCGCCCCACCAGGTACGCGCCTTTGTTGCGGTACAGCACCGAGGAAAACAGCTCGACGCTCAGCTCCGGGTCCTTGCATACCCAATCCGGCAGGTTCTCGCGCAACTGCGCTTCGAGACGCTTCAGGTCACCGGGCAGGTCTGCGTAATCCTCACTGAAGCGGTAGTCGGCGAAGATGCTGGCGAGCATGGCCGACAATTGTCCTTGCGGCTTGTAGGTGCGGGTTTGCGCGGCCCGGGCACGGCGCAGGCTCGGCCGGGTGGTGTGGATGAACATGCAGCCATCGCTGATCAGGTCATGGCTGAACAGCCCGCAGAAGATCGAGTTGTACCAGGTCTCGGACAGTTCGTCGTCGAAGCGCAGGTCGATCAGGCTGATGTAGGCGCTTTTGACCAGCGGCCAGCAGCTGACGTCCAGGGTGCCTGGGTCAAACGCGGTGCGCAGTCGCTCCACGGTTTCACCGACTTTTTCTTCGTACAGATTGATCCGCGCCGCCGACGCCGATTGCGTCTCTTGCCACCGGGCCTGTTCGAAGCGGGCCCGGGCGCCGTCGGTGATCTGCCGGAAATGCTCGCGGTAATCGTCAAAGCCATCGAGGATCAAGCGGGCGATGTCGGCGGCTGGCCATTGCTGCGGCATGGTGAGACCTCTGCGGGAATTCGGGAGGCTTGAGCTTAGCCAGTGAACCGGGTGCAGGAGAAGCGTAATTTTCCGGGCGAATTGAATGTCCGGTTTTCGGTTGCCATCGACCACACGCTCAGCAACACTTTCGCCCCTCCATCAAGGAAGGAACGCGCTGTGAACCCCGTCGATATTTTCCGTTTACTGTCACTGGCGGCCATTTGGGGTGCGAGTTTTCTGTTCATGCGCATCATCGCTCCGGTGATCGGCACCCTTCCCACGGCGTTTTTCCGTGTGTCGATTGCCGCGGTCGGACTGTTGGTGATGCTTGGCCTGCTGCGCATCAGCTGGGATTTCAAAGGCAAACTCAAGACCGTGATGCTGCTCGGGGTGATCAACTCCGGCATCCCGGCGACGCTCTACTCGGTCGCGGCGCAAGTGCTGCCGGCCGGTTACTCGGCGATTTTCAACGCCACCACGCCGTTGATGGGTGTGCTGATCGGCGGCTTGTTCTTCCATGAAAGACTCAGCGCCGCCAAGCTCGGCGGAGTATTCCTCGGACTGCTTGGCGTCGGCGTCCTGACCCGCGCCGGTCCCGTGGCGTTCGACATGCAACTGCTGATGGGCGCCCTCGCCTGCCTGCTCGCCACCACCTGTTATGGCTTCGCCGGGTTTCTCGCCCGGCGCTGGCTCGATCAGGCCGGTGGGCTCGACAGTCGACTGTCGGCGTTGGGCAGCATGCTGGGAGCGACCCTGTTCATATTGCCGTTGTTCGGCTACAGCGTGATCAGCCAGCCACCGGAAAGCTGGGGCGGCTGGAAGGTCTGGTTGTCACTGTTGGGGTTGGGGCTGGCGTGTACCGCGTTTGCCTACATCATCTACTTCCGGTTGCTCAGTTCGATCGGCCCGGTAAAGTCGTCGACCGTGACCTTCATGATCCCGCCATTCGGGGTGTTATGGGGTGCGATGTTTCTCGATGAACCCTTATCGATGGCGCATCTGTATGGCGGGTTGTTGATTGCGCTGGCGTTGTGGTTGGTGTTGAAGCCGGCTGCTGTGAAAACGGGTTTGGTGGCTGACCAGTAGAATTGTTGCGTTGCGGATGACGCCTTCGCGGGCAAGTCGGCTGATCAGACGCCAAAAATCCACAGACCCGGAGCAATGCTCCAGGCCTTATCGGGTTTGCACGCAATTACGCGGTTTTACGGAACACGAACACCAGACCGACGATGATCAACAGCATGCCGAACAGGCTCAACATCGCCAGGCGATTGCCGAAGATCAGATAGTCCATCACCGCCGTTACCGCCGGCACCAGGTAAAACAGGCTGGTGACGTTCACCAGATTGCCTCGGGCGATCAAGCGATACAGCAACAGCGTCGCCAGCACCGATACCACCAGCCCCATCCATAGCACCGGCAGGATGAAACCGCTGCCGTGTTCGAAGTGAAACGGCTGGAAGGGTACGAATACTGCGCACAACAATAGCCCCGCGAGGTACTGCACCGGCAGCGTGCCGAGGGGATTGTCGGTAATGCATTTCTGCATGATCGAACCGAACGTCATGCTCGCCAGCGCCAGCAGACCGAAAAGCATCCCGGCCAGCGACATCCCGGCCAGACCGATGCCCTGATAGACCACCATGATCAACCCGGTCAGCCCCAGGGCCAGTCCGAACATGCGGCTCCAGGAACGCTGACGCTCCATCAGCACCACGGTGAGGATCGGCTGCACGCCCATGATGGTCGCCATCACCCCGGGCGTGACTTTAAGGTCCAGGGCCAGCAGATAGAAAATCTGATACGCCCCCAACAACACCACGCCGGTGGCCATCGCATACAGCATCGGTTTGCCGCCCTTGGGCAACTTCAGCTTGAGCAACGGCACCAGCAGCACCAGGCCGCATAGGGCAATGACGAAACGAAACATCAGGAAGGCGAAGGGCGACGCGTGAGCCAGCCCCCATTTGGAGAAAATCGCCCCGCTGCTCCACAGCAGAACGAACAGGCTCGTGGACGCCGCCGCGAGCGCGGACTTTTTCGAAAGGACAAACATGAATACCACCTGTAGTCAGGCAAAAAGCCAACTCAGCCGAAGCTGAAATCCAGTAGTTTTTCAGGCGGGCGCTTTTTCAGACGGGCATGGGAACAGCAGAAGGCAGCTGATCAGCCCGAAATGCCAACGCCTGGCGGTGATGCGACTGCGCACACCAGCGTGCTACTGACAGGTGGGGGGTATTGACTGATCTGCCCGGGCTGCTGATTCCCGCACAGCACGACGCCAGCGTTGACCGCTGAATCGACTACCGCGTTGATGAGGGATGCAGGCATTGGGCTGATCTTTGCTCGAGGGATAAAAAAGTGAGTCCGAAACTCACCGTGCGCCGACTATAACCAGCGTATGACATGGATTGCAACGACTCGGTCAAAAGACCAGTAATGACAGATGGCACAGAATCAGCATTGTGCGGTTGGAGAGGTTGCCCGGGATTCCCCGGAAATAAAAAAACCGCTCACAACGAGCGGTTTTTCTGTTCTGTATCCGGCTTCAGCCAAACAACCAATACCCCAACAACGTCAGCACCATCACCGCCAGTACCGGGCGTAGTACACGGTAGGCCTTGGGATTGCGCCGCTTCCATTGTTTGACCACACCACTGAATTTATCGCTGGAGTTCTTGCTCCAGGCGTAGACCTTGTTGATCCCGCCCACACGTTCGTCGTCCAGATTCTGAGGGGCGGTGGCGCGCCCCAGCCATGCGCTGATACTGCGATTGATGCGGGTCATGAGGCGGTTGCTCAGTGGACGCTCGATATCGCAGAACAGGATGACGCGGGTCTTTTGCGTTTCATTCTTGACCCAGTGCACGTAGGTTTCGTCGAACATCACGTCTTCCCCATCGCGCCAGGCGTAAACCTGACCGTCGACAAAGATGCGGCAATCGTCGGAGTTCGGTGTCGACAGCCCCAGGTGATAACGCAGGGAACCGGCAAACGGATCGCGATGCGGGTTGAGGTGGCTGCCGCCCGGCAGCAGCGCAAACATGGCGCCCTTGACATTGGGAATGCTGCTGACCAGTTCCACGGTTCTCGGACACAAGGTTTCGGCAGACGGCAGCGGTTTGTCATACCACTTGAGGTAGAAACGCTTCCAGCCCTTCTTGAAGAACGAGCCAAAACCGGCGTCGTTGTTCTTTGCCGCCGCACGGATATAGCCCTCGTCGAACAAGTGCATCGCTTCATCGCGAATCACTTCCCAGTTGTCCCTGAGCACATCCAGTTCCGGGAACTTGCTGCGATCCAGATACGGTTTCGAGGGCACACTGGAAAACAGGTACATCAAGGCGTTATAGGGTGCGAACAGTGCCGAATGGTTAACGAACTGGCGCAACACCGGCAGACGTGCCTTGCCACGCAAATGCACATAGAGGGTGCTGCCGAGAAACAGCAACAACAACGAGGCCTTCGCGGCAAACGATAAGGTCATCAACAACTCCTTTGAAGATAAGCGACACTGCGCCACGTCCATTGCCCGACGTGGCTGCTGGCATGATAAACACTACCGATCCGGCGAAAAACCTGCACTTTTCAACATTCATTATTAATGAATGTGCAACAAAGCATTTCTTAGCATGAGATGCCTGAACATTGGCTGATGCAAATCCATCATCAACCGGACCCGATCAATAGATCGCAGCCCGTGATAACGCCTCAATCATCACCACCAGCCACGCTCCGCGAATGCTTAGCGCTTACTGCTGATTCTCCTGTTCGGTAAACAGATCACTGAACAGCATGCTCGACAGATAACGTTCACCGGAATCCGGCAAGATGACGACGATGGTCTTACCCTGCATTTCCGGGGTCTCGGCCAGCCGAACGGCCACCGCCATGGCGGCACCGCAGGAAATCCCGCACAAGATTCCCTCTTCCTGCATCAAACGCAAGGCCATGGCCTTGGACTCTTCGTCACTGACCAACTCCACTCGATCGACGATCGACAAATCGAGGTTCTTCGGCACAAAACCGGCACCGATGCCCTGGATCTTGTGCGGGCTCGGCTTGATCTCTTCACCAGCCAGGGCCTGAGTGATCACCGGTGACACCGCCGGCTCCACCGCCACCGAGAGTATCGGCTTGCCCTGGGTATTCTTGATATATCGTGAAACTCCGGTGATGGTTCCACCGGTTCCGACGCCTGCCACCAGCACATCGACCGCGCCGTCGGTATCGTTCCAGATTTCCGGACCCGTGGTTTTTTCGTGGATGGCCGGGTTGGCCGGGTTGTCGAATTGCGCTGGCATGAAGTACTTCGACGGGTCGCTGGCAACAATTTCACCGGCTTTCTCGATGGCGCCCTTCATGCCTTTGGCCGGCTCGGTCAACACCAGTTCGGCACCCAGTGCCTTGAGCACCTTGCGGCGTTCGATACTCATGGACGACGGCATGGTCAGCATCAGCTTGTAGCCACGGGCGGCGGCCACAAAGGCCAGGCCGATGCCGGTATTGCCGGAGGTGGGTTCGACGATGGTCATGCCCGGCTTGAGTTTTCCGCTGCTCTCGGCATCCCAGATCATGTTCGCGCCGATCCGGCACTTGACCGAGTAACCCGGGTTGCGCCCTTCGATCTTGGCCAGGATGGTCACACCACGTGGCGCAATGCGATTGATCTGCACCAGCGGCGTGTTGCCGATGGAGTGGGCGTTGTCAACGAAAATGCGGCTCATGGCTGGGTCCTTAACGACAGCATTGAAATAGGGCATCAAGGTAAGCCTCTTGCCCGCAGGCGTCCAGTCGGGCTGAACGCCCGCTTATCAGTGCAGCCAGTGGCTTTGGATTGCCAGAGATTTATCACTCGATTCCAAACCACCAGCGAACATGAACACAACCGCGCTCCAGGCTTTTTTGCAGATTTTACGCAACGGTTTCATCCCTGCGTTCAATGCGCGATATGAACGGCTCAAGCTGTATGCAGGCTAACTTTTGCGCGTGACGATGTACCGGCCAGTATCCTGCGCCGCACGGGACGAATTCGATTGCTGTTGCAGGAAATCCCAACCCAGGCAGGCCAAGGCTAACGATCGCGGCACCGCTTCTCGGCCACTGCTGTATCGGGTGATGCTGCGGGTACTGACCCCCAGCGCTTCAGCGGCCTTATTGAGCGGTAACCCGGTGCGAGCACGCCAATCGATAAAGATCCGGGTGTTTTCGTCGGCTGCATTTTGCGCCAGGGCATCCAGGTAGAGGGTATCTGCACCCATCTGGATATCGAGTTCAGGCCATTCGACACTCCAGCCATCATCACCCAACGCTGCATATTCAAAAGCGACTCCCTGCAAAGGTTGCAGGCCTGGATAGGCATGCAGGTCGCGGCTCAAATCGAGCATCAGTTGCTGCCCATCGATAAACGTCAGTGCCAAACGATAATCCGGCAACGCTTGCACTGCCGATAGCCGTGGTCGTTTCATGGGTAGCATCGTTTCCAATCCTCCAGCAATTACGCCTGATGAGCCCTGACCCACTCCAGCGCCTCCTTGATGATCAGCGGCGGCGCCTTGCCCACCATCACTTCGACAGTTTCCAGGCTCAGCATGACGTCCAGCCCGCCACCCGTCAGATGAACGTGTGGCGGTGGATGATCCTTTTCGCGCAACTGAATGCGATACGTATCTCGAAATCGGTATTTAGTAGACATGACCGACATGCTATCGCCAAAATGGCGATATCTCCATACTGGCCAGCAACCGAGACCGAGTCAAGATGTGACGCTCCATTCAGAGACTGAATAAGCCGTCTGCGTTCACAGTCGACCGGGCACCGCGTTATAGTCGGGGCTGACTCTTTTATTGCGCCCCCGCCCTGCCTCGTACAGGTCGGCGTTACCGTTCGAGGATTAGCAGATGAAGTTCGAAGGCACCCAGGCCTACGTCGCCACCGATGACCTGAAGCTGGCGATCAACGCCGCCATCACCCTGGAACGGCCGTTGCTGGTCAAGGGCGAACCGGGCACCGGCAAGACCATGCTCGCCGAGCAACTGGCCGAATCCTTTGGCGCCAAGCTGATCACCTGGCACATCAAATCCACCACCAAGGCTCACCAGGGCCTCTATGAGTACGACGCGGTCAGCCGCCTGCGCGATTCGCAGCTCGGCACGGAAAAGGTCCACGACGTTCGCAACTACCTGAAAAAGGGCAAGCTCTGGGAAGCCTTCGAATCCGAAGAGCGGGTCATCCTGCTGATCGATGAAATCGACAAGGCCGACATCGAATTCCCCAACGACCTGCTGCAAGAACTCGACAAGATGGAGTTCTACGTTTACGAGATCGACGAGACCATCAAGGCCAAGAAGCGCCCGATCATCATCATTACCTCCAACAACGAGAAAGAGCTGCCGGACGCCTTCCTGCGTCGCTGCTTCTTCCACTACATCGCCTTCCCCGACCGCGTGACCATGCAGCGGATCGTCGACGTGCACTACCCGGACATCAAGAAAGACCTGGTCAGCGAAGCGCTGGACGTGTTCTTCGACGTGCGCAAAGTGCCGGGCCTGAAGAAGAAGCCTTCGACCTCCGAGCTGGTGGACTGGTTGAAGCTGCTGATGGCCGACAACATCGGCGAAGCGGTGCTGCGCGAGCGCGATCCGACCAAGGCCATCCCGCCGCTGGCCGGTGCTTTGGTGAAAAACGAACAGGACGTGCAATTGCTGGAGCGTCTGGCGTTCATGAGCCGTCGCGGCACCCGCTAAGAGGCTGATGCCATGTTGCTCAACCTGTTCAATGAAATGCGCGCAGCCAAGGTGCCGGTCTCGGTGCGTGAACTGCTGGACCTGATCAACGCGCTGAAACAGCGCGTGACCTTCGCCGACATGGACGAGTTCTATTACCTGTCGAGGACGATCCTGGTAAAGGATGAAAAGCATTTCGACAAATTCGACCGGGCGTTCGGTGCCTACTTCAATGGCCTGGAAAAGCTCGACGATCATCTTCAGGCATTGATCCCCGAAGACTGGCTGCGCAAGGAGTTCGAACGCTCGCTGACCGATGAAGAGCGGGCGGCGATCCAGTCCCTCGGTGGCCTCGACAAGCTGATCGAAGAGTTCAAGAAACGCCTCGAAGAACAGAAGGAACGCCACGCCGGCGGCAACAAGTGGATCGGCACCGGGGGCACCAGCCCGTTCGGTTCCGGCGGTTTCAACCCGGAAGGCATTCGGGTCGGCGATGCCGGCAAGCGCCAGGGCAAGGCGGCCAAGGTCTGGGACCAGCGCGAATACAAGAACCTCGACGACTCGGTCGAGCTGGGTACGCGCAACATCAAGGTCGCCCTGCGCCGCTTGCGCAAATTCGCCCGTCAGGGCGCGGCGGAAGAACTGGACATCGATGGCACCATCGACCACACCGCCAGGGATGCCGGGTTGCTGAACATCCAGATGCGGCCGGAGCGGCGCAACACCGTCAAGCTGTTGCTGCTGTTTGACATCGGCGGCTCGATGGACGCCCACGTGAAGATTTGCGAGGAGCTGTTCTCGGCCTGCAAGACCGAGTTCAAGCACCTGGAGTACTTCTACTTCCACAACTTCATTTATGAATCGGTGTGGAAGAACAACATGCGCCGCACCTCCGAGCGCACCTCGACCATGGACCTGCTGCACAAGTACGGCGCCGACTACAAAGTGATCTTCATCGGCGACGCCGCCATGGCGCCCTACGAAATCACCCAGCCGGGCGGCAGCGTCGAGCATTGGAACGAAGAAGCCGGTTACGTGTGGATGCAGCGGTTCAAGGAGAAGTACAAGAAGCTCATCTGGATCAACCCGTACCCGAAGGACACCTGGGGCTATACCTCCTCGACCAACATCGTGCGCGATTTGATCGAGGACCAGATGTATCCGTTGACCCTTCGCGGGTTGGAGGAAGGGATGCGGTTTTTGTCCAAATGACCGCGTGACGGCCCTGAAAGATCGCAGCCTGCGGCAGCTCCTACAGAGATCGGTGTAGGAGCTGCCGCAGGCTGCGATCTTTTGATCTTCAAACTGTAAAACGGAGCAAATATTCGACATGCTCCCGGTGCGCAACCTCCTGCACCACCGGCCGCAACCGCACCCGCGCCCCTGGCAAACACTGCGCCAATCGCGCCAGCGTCAACGGCGTCAACGCTCCCAGACGCGGGTAACCACCAATGGTCTGCCGATCATTGAGTAACACGATCGGCTGCCCGTCGGGCGGTACCTGCACGGCCCCCAACGGAATGCCTTCGGAAATCATCGGTTTGCCCTGGTACTGCAGCGCCGTACCCAACAGGCGAATGCCCATGCGGTCGGCCCGGCTGTCGAGGCTCCACACGCTATTGAACGCGTCGAACAGGCTCTGCCCGCTGAACTCACCGATCTGTGCACCGAGGACCAGGTCCAACGGGGCATCAAGGTTCAAGTCCGGCCGCTGGTCTGCGGTCATTTCGCGCAGCAACATCACCGAGTTGCCGGAATAGCTCAATGACGCGCCCTTACCCAGCGCATGGCCCATACCGTCCAGGCCGCCGAGTTCCTCACGGACCACCGTCGCGCTGCTGCCCAGCACTTTCGGTGCATCAAACCCACCCGGCGCCGCCAGATAGGCCCGGGCGCCGAGCAACGGCCGAGTGAATTGCAAACGCTGACCTTTGTGCAGCCTGAAACTGCGCCACGGTGCCAGTGCCTCGCCGTCCACCAGCGCGCCCAGATCCGCTCCGGCCAAGGCCAGCACGCAGTCTTCCTCGGCCACCACGGTGAATCCGCCGAGGGTGATTTCAATCACCGTCGCATCCAGCCCGTTGCCCAGCAGCCAGTTGGCCCAGGACATCGAACGCCAATCGGCCGCTCCGCCCTGGGTCACGCCCAGATGCCGCACGCCGAATCGACCGGCATCCTGCAACAGGCACAGCGGCGTACTCGCTTCAATCGCCAGACGACTCATGCCCGGGCCTCCAGTGGCGTGTCGTCACCGCCCAGGTTAATGAACTCGGCATGGCCGATCGCTTCGAACCGTACGGTGTCACCGGGTTGCATCAGGCTGTAGCCGTCACGGTGGCGATCGAACAGTTTGGCCGGCGTGCGGCCAATCAGGTTCCAGCCGCCCGGCGACACCACCGGGTAAGCCGCCGTCTGCCGTTCGGCGATGCCGACACTGCCGGCCGCGACTTTCTTGCGTGGCGTGTTCAGACGCGGCGTGGCAAGTATCTCTTCCACCAGCCCCATGAAGGCGAAGCCCGGCGCAAAGCCCAGGGCGAACACCTGATATTCACGCTCGCTGTGACGACGGATCACCTCCTCCACCGCCAACCCGCTGCGTTGCGACAACAGGTTCAGCTCCGGTCCGACGCTCAAGTCGTACCACACCGGCAACACATGACATTTACCGCTGGCATGAGCGTTGGGCGACAGATCGATCAGCGCCTGGGCAATCAACTCCCGGGCCCGGGCGGGATTCAGCGCGGTCAAGTCGTAATGCACCATCAAGGTGGTGTAGGACGGCACCAGATCAATCAGATGCCCGGCGAACGCCGCCCGCAGACTTTCACTGGCCGCCAGCATCCACGGCATGTTGGTTTCGGCAATTTCATCGAACAGGCGCACCATCAGGCAATCCAGCGCCACCACTTCCACCCGCAGTTTCATGACGCGCTCTGCCGGTTCAAGGCTTCACGGATGCGTTGCACGGCAGCGACCGAACTGGCGTTGTCGCCGTGCACGCAGAGGGTGTCGGCCCGCAAATACAGGGCGCTGCCGTCGCTGGCGGTCAGGTTGTCACCACGGGCAATGGTCAGCGCTTGCTCGATAATTGTTTGCGGGTCGTGATGCACCGCTCCCGGCAGTTGTCGCGACACCAGCCTGCCGGCGCTGTCGTAGACGCGGTCGGCGAAGGCCTCGAACCACAGCGTCACGCCGTATTCATCACCCAGTTGTTGGGCGGCGCTGTTGTCGCGGGTTGCCATCAACATCAGCGGCAGGTTGCGGTCATAGGACGCCACCGCTTGCAGCACGGCGCGCAACTGCGCCGGGTTGGCCATCATGTCGTTGTACATCGCGCCATGGGGTTTGACGTAACTGACCCGACCACCCTGGGCCTGGCAGATACCGTCGAGGGCGCCGATCTGGTAATGCAGAATGTCTTGAAGCTCCTGGGTGGCATACGCCATGGAGCGACGGCCGAACCCCACCAGGTCCTGATAGGCCGGATGCGCGCCAACTTGCACACCGTGGCTGAGGGCCAGGCTGACGGTCTTGCGCATGACGCTCGGGTCGCCGGCGTGAAAACCGCAGGCAATGTTGGCGCAATCGATAAAGGGCATGATTTCTGCGTCCAGACCCATGGTCCAGTTGCCGAAACTCTCGCCGATGTCGCAGTTCAATAGCAGGCGGCTCACGCTGAACACTCCTGTAGGCATTAATCTTTTTAGCTGCGGGACATATCTGTAAGACAAGCCCGCAGGTTATCAGTTACCGGGCGTCGAGTTGCTTGCCACGGGTTTCCGGCAGGCTCAGGGCCGCGAGGATCACCACTCCGTAGGAAACCGCCGCAAAGGCACCAATGCCCACACTCAGCGGCACGGTCTGGCTGAGCAGGCCGATCAGCAGCGGGAACAACGCCGCCAGCGCCCGGCCGATGTTGTAGCAAAAACCCTGGCCCGAACCGCGAATGCGTGTAGGGAACAACTCGGTCAGGAATGCGCCCATGCCGCTGAAGATCCCCGAGGCGAAGAAACCCAGCGGGAAGCCCAGCCACAGCATCACGCCGTTGCTGACCGGCAGTTGGGTGTACAGCAACACAATGGTGAACGAGCCCACGGCGAACAGGATGAAGTTCTTTTTACGCCCCAGGATGTCGGTCAAATAGGCGCTGATGACATAACCCACGTAGGAACCGATGATCACCATTGCCAGATAACCGCTGGTATTGAGTACGCTCAAACCGCGTTCGTTCTTCAGAAAAGTCGGTAGCCAGGACGTGATCGCGTAGTAACCGCCCAGCGCACCGGTGGTCAGCAACGAAGCGCGAATCGTGGTGAAGAGCATGCCGGGGGCGAAGATCTCGTAGAACTTCGACGGGTTGCCCGGCTCCTGTTTCGCTTTGGCTTCACGATAGATTTCCGGGTCCTTGACCAGACGGCGGACGAAAATCACGAAGATCGCCGGCACGATGCCGAGGATGAACAGCGCACGCCAGGCGTCTTCCGGTGGCAACACCGAGAACAGCAGCGCATACAGAATCGCCGTCAGCCCCCAACCCAGCGCCCAGCCGGACTGCACCATGCCCACTGCCTTGCCGCGGTCCTGAGCACGGATCACTTCGCCGATCAGCACCGCGCCGGCCGTCCACTCACCGCCGAAACCGAAGCCCATCAAGGTCCGTGCAATCAGCAGTTGCTCGTAGCTCTGGGCAAAGCCGCAGAGGAAGGTGAAGAAGGCAAACCACAGCACCGTCAGTTGCAAGGTGCGCACACGACCAATGCGGTCGGAGAGAATCCCCGCCACCCAGCCACCGATGGCCGAAGCGATCAGGGTGCTGGTATGAATCAGCCCGGCCTGGCCGGTGGTGATGCCCCACATGGCAATCAGGGTCGGCACCACGAAGCTGAGCATCTGGGTGTCCATACCGTCCAGGCCATAGCCGATCTTGCAGCTCCAGAAGGTGCGGCGTTCCTGCTGATTGATGTTGCGATACCAGTCGAAAGGTCCCGGACGGGCCGAGACTTTCGGGATGAAGGGGGTGTCGGGCGCACTCATGGCAAATCTCCGCGCTGATTTTATTGGTATTGTTCTGAGCCCCGACGACGCCTATCGTGGGGAACCGGATGCGTCGATTCTTGGACGCGCGTCCCTGCTGCGTCCAACTAATAAAAACCCGCCTTAGACATAAGAAATCTTTATCCCATGAACCTGAAGTTTCTCGAGACTTTCGTCTGGGTCGCCCGACTCAAGAGTTTTCGCCTGACCGCCGACAAGCTCTTCACCACCCAGGCCTCGATCTCCAGCCGAATTGCGGTGCTTGAAGGCGAGCTCGGGGTAAAGCTGTTTCTGCGGGATTCGCGCGGCGTGAGCCTGACGCCCGAAGGCCTCAAAGTGCTCGATTACGCCGAGCAGATGATGGACACCATGCAGGCACTCAAGCAGTCGATCGAGACCCGATCGAGCAAGGCCGGACGGGTGCGCATCGGCGTGATGGATACGGTGATCCACACCTGGCTCAGCCCGTTGGTGGCGCAGATGACTGATCACTACCCGCTGGTGGAAATCGAGCTGGTGGCCGATACCTCGCTCAACCTCTGCGATCAGCTGCAAAAAGGCTTTCTCGATGTGATTCTGCAAACCGACCTGCTGCGCCAGGAAAGCGTGCGCAGCCTGGAACTGGCCAGCCACCCCATGGGCTGGATTGTCGCGAGCAACTCCCTGTACAACCGTGAGTATTCAGGCGTCGCCGATCTGGCGAAAGAGCGGATCATCACCTACTCGAAAAACTCCCACCCGCATCAGGAAGTGCTCGCCCTGATGCAGGCCAATGGCGTGATGATGCCACGGTTGAACTGCGTGAACTCGGTGTCGGCCATTACCCGGCTGCTGCGCGATGGCTTTGGCATCGGCGCGTTGCCGCCGGTGCTGGTGGCCGAGGAACTGGCGCGTGGCGAATTGACCTTGCTGGATATCGATCAGCGACCACCCGACTTGCAGGTGGTGGTGTCGTGGCGGGTGGGTGTTGAGTGGGTCGAGGAAATTGTGGCCTTGTGTCAGCAGGTGCTGGAGGAGTATGCGCGGAAGGTGGGAGAGCGCTACATGGTCTTGAGCAAACCCCTGGCTGGCCTCTGAAAAGGAGTTTTCCACACTACAAGTAGGAATTGCTATCATTTGCATTATAATTTGAAAAATGTATTCTCTGCGCGCATTCAGTTAAACCACCGTCCAGAAGGAGTCGGACCCGATGCGCGCTTACACGCAAAAACAGCAGCAATTGCTCTCAAACTGGAGCGAAGCCCTCGGCACTCCTGCCTTCCAGTCCCACCGCATCACCCTCGACCATTTGAGCAATGCCCTGGAGCCCGCCGCCCAGCGCTGCTTCCAACGCCTGATCCAGGCGCTGTTTCGCGAAGGTCTGATCAACCCCGACGCCTGCGAGTACGACGACAACAGTCGTTGCTGGCTGCCGCTTGGCGACAGTGCGCAACTTTGCTTCGACCACCTGAGGGGGGGAAGAATGAACAGCTGGGACGTGCGTGGCAGCATCGTCCTGCACACCCCCGACAGCCTGCCACATAAAATCCAGTTGCCCAGCGAACTGCTCGCCCACCTCAGCACTCAGCTCAACCCGCCCGCCTCCCCGCAAGTACTGGAACGTCTGGCCCGCGAGCTGGACGATAGCTACAGCAACGACACCCTGTGCCTGGCGTTCCACCATGGATGGACCGAGCGCCTGAGAGAGCAGATCGACAGCGAGCACAACGACAATCTGTTCGCCTGGCTCAAAGCCAGCCCCGACCACCAGAACCCGACGTCATTGCTCGAACAGTGGGGCACGCTCGGCCACCCCTGGCATCCTAACTACAAGACCAAACTGGGCTTGAGCGCTGCGCAGGTCATCGCTTTCTCGCCGGAATTCGAAGCGAGTTTTCCGATTGTGCTGTGCGCCCTGCACCGTCAGTACACCCACGTCGAATCACTGGCCGGCACTGCCGATTACTGGGACTGGTGGCAGGGCCACTTCCCGCAGGCCGCCGAACAATTGCGGCAGCATTTGCAGCAACGGGGCCTGGAGGCAACGGACTACCTTCCGCTGCCGTCGCACCCATGGCAAGTCAATGAAGAGCTGCCCAATTCGTTCGCCGGCGAGATCGCCGACAACCTGCTGATCATCACCGACATCGTTGCCTTCACTGGCCATCCGACCATGTCCTTCCGCACCGTCGTACCAGAGGCCAGCCGCGTTGCGCCGATGGTCAAGTTGCCGGTGGCCCTGCGCCTGACCAGCGTGCAGCGCACCGTGTCGCCGCGCTCGGCCCGGATGGGACCGCGCATCAGCCAACTGCTACTGCAGATTCTCGATCACGAACCGCAGATTCAGCGCCTGCTGAACATCGTGCCGGAACGCATCGGCGTACACTACGCGCCACAACCGGCCAATGACGAACGGTCCCGGCATGCCGCCGTGTTGTACCGCGACAACCCGCTGACCCTGCTGCAAGAAGGCGAACTGGCCGTGCCGGTCGGCAGCCTGTTCGCCGTCAACGAATTCGAACAACCGTTGCTGCGTGACTGGGTGCAACTGGCTCAGGGCCGTGACGACAGCGACGCCATGCTGGCGTTCTTCGACGATTACCTGTCGATTGCCGTCCCGAGCCTGCTGGGCATCTACCTGATGTATGGCGTGGCGTTCGAAGCGCACCAGCAAAACAGCTTCATGGTGATGGGCGCTGACGGGCAGTTGAATCGGTTGCTGCTGCGTGACTTCGGCGACATTCGCATCGATCGCAAAACCCTGCACGCCAAGGGTCTGGATATCCAGCTGCACGATCCGAAAATGACCCTGTACGACGACGCCGGTTTTGTTCGCGACAAGCTCCTGCACACCACGTTCATGTGCCACCTCGGTGAGTTGACGTTGCTCTGCGCCCGCCACTGGAATGTGCCGGAAAACAGCCTTTGGGAGCGCTTGGCCACGCACGTTGAACAGTGCTTCGAGAGCGTGCGCGAGCACGTCGAACCGGGACGCTGGGAAAGCGAGCGTCAGGCCCTGCTGGAGCAGGATTGGCCGGCCAAATCGTTCATGCGCATGCGCTTGCACGACAGCCACGCCGACATCGTCGGACGCCTGAGTAATCCGCTGCGAACCAACGCCGATGCTCGCTGATGGTCGTGCGTTGCGACTGCTGATCGTCATCCAGTTTGTCTCCATGGGCGCCATGGAAATGAGCGGCCCGTTCTGGCCCTTGCAGATCCAGCATCTGCTTGGGCCAGAGGGCGCTGGCTACACCGCACTGCTATCGGCGCTGGTCTATGCCGGCCCGATGCTGGCGGCCATGCTGCTGACGCCGGCGTGGGGACGGTTGGGTGATCGCACCGGGCACAAGCCGATGATCGTTCGGGCGTTGCTGGCACTTGCGCTGTGCCAGGGGCTGGCGGCGATTACCCTCGATCCGTGGCTGCTGGTGGGCATTCGCGTGATGCAAGGCGCATTGGCCGGGTTTATCGCCGCCGCGCAAGCCTATGCCCTGGCCTGCTGCGACAGCTCCCGGCGCGGTCACACCCTGGCCCGTCTGCAATCGGCGACCGCCGTCGGCTCGTTGATCGGCCCGGTATTGGGCGGCTGGCTGATGGACATCTCGGGGTTTGCCCTGCTCTGTTATGGCGCGACGGCGATTTGCCTGCTGTGCGCACTGGGGAGTTTATTCCTGCCGGCCGACAAGGCGCGAGCCTCGACGAAGAAACCGGTTGCACCGGTGGCCCTGCCTAAAGGCTGGCTCGGTGGAATCCTGTTGGTGATCGTATTGATTCAAGCCGCGAAGATGATGCCGCAACCCTTCTACGCCCTGTATGTCGCCGACATTCTGCATGCGCCGGGCTGGCTGATCGGTGCGACTTACGCGGCGAGCGCCGCGACCCTGGCCATCTCCGCTCCCCTGTGGGGGCGTCTGTTCGACCGCTGGCAGCCGGCTTACACCCTGCGCATCATCGAAGGCGTTGCCTGGCTCTGCGCCCTGACGCTCGCGGCCACGGCACTGGCCAGCGAATGGCTGGGTTTTCTCGTCAGCCGGTTGGTCTGGGGCATCTGGCAAGGCGCGCTGCTCCCCGTCGCCTATGCGCTGATCGCCAACACCGTGTCTTCAAGCCAGCAGGGTTTTGCCCTCGGCCTGGGCAACAGCGCGGCCAAGGCTGGCGCTCTGCTCGGTGCCGTCCTCGGCGGGATCGGCATGGGGCTGGTCGGGCTGGCCCACAGTTTCTGGCTGGTGGCGTTGACCTACGCACTGGCCGCCATCGGGATCCGCTGGGTGCGCTCATTCACCTCCACACCGGCCCCCGTAATCTTGTCTACCCACACTTATCACGACTAAAAAAAAGACCAACTCATGACCCGAACCAAACTTTCCTTGATGATTCCGCTGCTCGGCTCCTTCAGCGCCCAAACCTGGGCCGAGGACACCGACCAGCAACCCGGCACATTGAACATGCAAGCCACCGTCGTTTCCGCGACGCGCAGCGAAGCGACCATTGCCTCGATTCCCGGCTCGGTCCAGGTGATCGACGAACAACAGATCAGCCAACAGAGTGGCGCCGGGCGCCGAGTCTCCGACATCCTGGGGCAACTGGTTCCCGGCCTGGCGCCGTCCAGCGGCGGGATGAGCAACTTCGGCCAGACCCTGCGCGGGCGCAACATGCTGGTGTTGATCGACGGCGTGTCGCAGAACGCCACGCGTGACAACTTCCGCCAGCTCAACAGCATCGCACCGGCCAGTATCGAACGCATCGAGGTGGTTTCCGGCGCCAGCAGCATTTATGGCGCCGGTGCTTCGGGCGGCATCATCAACATCATCACCAAGCGCAACCAGGGTCAGGACCTTGCCTACAGCAGCAAACTGGGCCTGACCACCGGCAACAACCTCAACAGCAAGGGTTTCGCCTACGAGGCCTTTCAGAGTGCGACCGGGCGCAAGGATGCCCTGGACTGGTACGTGTCCGCCGACCTGACCCAGCGCAACGATCAGTACGACGGCAACGGCAATCGCATCCCTCAGGACACCTCCCAGGGCAGCAACATGGACACCGACACCTATGACCTGCAAGGTCGTTTCGGTTACGAACTGGATGCCGATAAAAAACTCAGCCTGTCACTGCAGGACTACAAGGACCAGCAGGACACTGGCTACACAAAAGACCCGAACAACCGGCAAGAGGCCGTGGCGGTCAAAGGACTGAAACTCGACGACCAGCCCTACACCCATAACCAGGCGGCCAACCTCAACTACACCGACAACGACTTCTACGGCCAGGGCCTGCAACTGGAAAGCTACTGGCGCCGGGCCGACGCGCTGTTCTTCCCGGACCTGTCGCGGGGCAAGGCCGGGATCTCCGACAACAACAGCGTGCAGGATGTCTACGGCCTGCGTGCGGCCATCGACACGCCGTTGCCGGCCATCGGCAGCGCCACTGGCAACCTGGTCTGGGGCGCCGACTATGATCACGAACGCTCCCGCCAGCGCGGTGACCAATACACCCTCAATGGGCTGACCTACACCAAGACCGGCACCACTTACGAGTTGGGCCCGGATATCGAAACCACCACCAAGGCGCTGTTCGGGCAGATGTCCTGGGACATCGGAGACTGGACCTTGCGTGGCGGTGTGCGCCGCGAATGGATCGAAAGCGAGGTCTCCGACAGCATCGCTTACGGTCAGATCGTCCAGACCGGCGTACGCGCCATCCTGCCCGGTGACACCCTCAAATACGACGCGACGCTCTATAACCTGGGCGCGGTCTATCACCTGAGTGAACATCAGGACGTCTTCGCCAATTACAGCCAGGGTTTTTCGCTGCCGGACATCCAGCGTTTCTTGCGTGACGTGAACAGCACCTTCGACATCCAGAGCCTCAACGCCCAGGCCATCAAGGTCGACAGCTACGAGCTGGGCTGGCGCGGTAACTGGGACCGGTGGCAGGCCGACGTCACCGTCTATGAAAACACCTCGGACGTGACTCAGTTCTACGATGCCAATGACCGTGTCTTGCGTCTGATCAACCAGAAGGAGCGGGTTCGCGGCATCGAAAACAGCCTGACCTACCTCGCGACCGATCACTGGTCGGTGGGTGGCACCTATGCCTGGGCCAAAGGCGAGACCCAGCAGAACGGGAAATGGATCGATCTGCCGGCGACACGCATTTCACCGGCCAAAACCACGCTGTTCGTCGGCTACGCCGAAGACGACTACACCCTGCGCCTGCAAGGCATGCACCTGTCCAGTTACGACGCTGCCGCCAAGGACAACAACGGGCGCGACATCGATGGTTATACGTTGGTGGACCTGCTCGGCTCCGTGTACTTGCCGGTCGGTCGCCTGGAAGGCGGTGTGTACAACCTGACCAACCGCACGTACGTCAACCTGTTCGCCCAGGCCAACGCCAGAGCGCCATTCCCCAACGCCGAAGGCCGTACCTTGAGCATGACCTATTCGATCGATTGGTAATCAAGCAAGGAGCCGGCTTGCCGGCTCCTTGACGCTCGACGGTGTTACAAGCCGCGCAAATCCCGCTCTTCGATCGGCCGGCTCTGGCGCAGGCGCTTGCCGCCCAGCACCACCCAGTCGATCAGCCGGAACAGGCATTCGAGGCCCAACGACAGCAACAATGCGCCGCTCATGCCCCAGCTCATCGCTTCGGGCGTCAACAGGATCTGGTAGCTGTAGCCATTCCAGGTTTCCTTGCGGATGTCCGGATCGGCAGCCAGCACCACTTGCAGGAAGCGGATGTACCACGGCCCCTGCATCGCCTGGAACTGCTTGTCCAGCGCCAGTTGGCGGGTCAGCAGGTTGCTCAGGCTGTCGGCATCGCTGCGGAAGATCGGGTCTTCGCTGGCGCGGTAATGCGCGACCAGAGCCTGCATGTCACCCTTGAAAAACTGATTGGCCGTGTTCTGGAACCCGCTCAACCCGGCTTGCGCCTCGATCAGATGGGCTTCGACCCGCTTGGCGTAATCGCTGATGAACCCCGGCACCTGTACACCGATCAACAAGCCGGCCGCAAACAACACCAGCCGTAGATAACTGAGCAACATGCAAGGAGTCCTTATTCGGTCTTGCCCTGGCTGACGCATTCGCCGCGCCGCCACAGGCTCCATTGACCCGGTTCGTAACGGGTCCAGGTTTCGTTTTCGGTCAGGGGTTCGGTGGCGATGACGGTGACCACGTCGTTAGGCGTGGTTTCGGCCTGAAAGTCGACGATCACGTCGACATCTTTCAAGCGTGCCGGGCCAAACGGTGCGCGACGGGTGATTTGCGCCAGTTTGGTCGAGCAATAGCAGAACAACCAGTCGCCATCGCTGAGCAGGCAGTTGAATACGCCTTTGCTGCGGTATTCGGCGCACGCGGCCACCAGGTCCGGCAGCAGCGCTTCGACCTCGACCGGTTCGGGGAACGCCGCACGCACACGGTTGAGCAAATCGCAGAAGGCCGCTTCGCTATCGGTATCACCCACGGGGCGATAGAAACTGGCCGCAGGCTGGAAATCCGCCAACTGGCCGTTATGGGCGAAACACCAGTTGCGCCCCCACAGCTCACGGACGAACGGATGCGTGTTGGACAGGCAGACTTTGCCGACGTTGGCCTGGCGGATGTGCCCGATCACCACTTCGCTCTTGATCGGATAGCGCTGCACCAGGTTCGCGACTTCCGACTCGCAGCTTGCCGCCGGGTCCTGGAACAGTCGCAGCCCACGGCCTTCATAGAAGGCAATGCCCCAGCCATCGCGGTGTGGGCCGGTGCGACCGCCGCGCTGCATCAGCCCGGTAAAGCTGAACACGATATCGGTCGGGACATTGGCGCTCATGCCCAATAACTCACACATGCTCGGACTCTCGCTCAATCGCAGGGGCAAGGTTACAGACGGGGTTCGACTCGCATCCGCTGAGGACTGCTCGGCACGGGAGGACGACCGTAGCGATCATCGCCGGCACCGCCAAACGGTTGATCGTCCTCAGGCTCGTCAGCGCGGACGGCGGCTTTGGTGGCAGCCTCACGCTCCTTGCGGGCGTTGGAGGCGCGTTCGATAGGGAAACGGATCGCCACCAGCACCAGATAGAGGCCGAACGCGATCATGCCGTACATGAACAGATCGGAAATCGCCCGCCAGGCGTTGTTGCCGACCTTGAACAGCAGGTCGAGGGCGGTAATGGCGACGGCCGGCGCGACTTTGTCCTTGACCGGGTCGATGATGGTCGGGCTGAACAGCAGCACGGCCATCGCCAGCCGCAGCGGCTCACGCAGCCAGCGCCACATCCAGCGGGTCAAGCGCATCCACACCAACAGGCAGCCCAAAGCGGCGAAGGCGTAGAGGCCCCAAGCGATCAGATAGTCGTTCTCGGTCATGGTGTCCATGGCAAGGCAGGCAAGTCGGGTAGAGACAGGCCATTACTGGCCTGCCTCCCCCTAAGAACCGTACGTGCGCCTTTCAACGCATACGGCTCAAGTCTTTAGAAAGCCCCTTGCGGAGCCGGTTTGTTCACTGTCAATCCACGGCTGTGAAGCTGTTGGTGACAAATAGGATGCAATAGTACCCGGTTATCCAGGGTGTCTCTACCGCCATGAGTGCGGTGGATAATGTGATGGTCATGCCATCCCGTTTCCTTCGTAATCGGTTGTTTGCACATCAGACACAGTCCTTTCTGGCTTTGATAGAGACTGAGAATCTGTTTGCGATACTTCAGCTTTTTCAGCATCTGTGCCGTCCGCAGCTTCTCGCCCATTTCTTCCATGGAAGGGTCGAAGGGGTTGTACTCCCCACTAACCTTCCTGTGTCGTTCGATCGGTGTACTCGCAAGCGAATACAGAGCGACCTCCTTTTTTGTCCCGTTTTCCTCCAACATCGTGGTGGCAAACACCCAACTTCTGCTTCCTTGAGTTCGGAAATACTTCTTCCCGATCCATTGCAGTGACTTGTTCGGGTGCCGCCGCTTTGCCCAACGCCATAGAGCATAAAACAACAAATTATCCATGCGGCTGTAGGCCTGCTTGGCTACTACAGGCTGGTGATACAGCGCCCAGCCTTTCAAGATGGGATTGAGCAATCGAATCAAATACTCCTGCTTCGCCATCTTGTTGGCGTCGATGACCTCCTTCACCTTGTGATAGAACGCCTTGACGTTCTTCTTACTCGGTTTGATCAGAAGCTTCCCGTCGTACTTACGGAAATTCCAACCCAGAAAGTCGAAGCCTTGATCGGTATGGACGATATGTGTTTTCTCAGGGGATAACTGCAACCCGCGTACTGCCAGGAATTGCTCCACCCAAGGTCTGATTTCGCTTTCCAGTACCTCTTTCGAGTTTCCAGTAATCACAAAATCATCCGCATACCGCACCACGTTGATCTTCAGCTTTCTGGCCCTTGTCACGCCCAGATACTGCTTGAGCTGTGTTTCCAGACCATCGAGCGCCATATTTGCCAAGGTAGGCGAGATAATCCCGCCTTGTGGCGTACCAGCATCCGTTGCCTGTAGCTGGCCTTTATGAATCACGCCAGCCTTCAACCATTTCCGAAGAATCGCTTTGTCCGTAGGGACGTTGGCGAGCATCCAGTCATGATTAATGTGATCAAAGCAGCCTTGTATGTCCGCCTCCAGTATCCATTGGGCCGAGACCTTCTTGGACAGGCAAACAAACAACTGACCCATCGCATCCGCCGTGGAGCGTTCGATCCTGAAGCCGTAGCTATTCGGATCGCCCTTGGTTTCTGCAATGGGGGCCAGAGCCAGCAAATACAGCGCCTGCATAGCCCTGTCAGTCATGGTTGGGATACCCAAAGGGCGTTCCTTCCCATTCGACTTCGGAATGAACACACGCCGTAAAGGTCGTGGCTTATATCCGTGACGCTTCAACCCATTTGCCGCTTTCCATTTTGCGTCGGGTGTATCCCAGAGCACGCGGTCGACTCCCGCCGTGCGCTTACCCTGGTTTTCAGTGACTCGCCGTACGGCCAAGTATCTGGCCGATCGAGAGCGGGTCAGCATCCGTTGCAGGGCTTTCACCCTGCGCCATTTGCCTTCTCGACAAGCCTTCGCAATCCGCACCTGCATTGCCCGAACATTCCGCTGAACACGACACCAATCGATGTCATGCCATTGTTGCGGAGTGCCGGAAAGCGCAGGCACGGCCATTTGGCTGTGCTCTATCATGCTGCCTTCCTCTCAAGTTTCCCCGAGCAGAAGACGTACGCATCCCCTGACGGGAATGGACGCTCCCGTCAGGGTTGGATTAGTAGGAGGCCCAATACTGCGGGTCTCTAAGATCATTGAGACAGGTTCAGTCAGAGTTCATGCGACGAAAGACCACGCAGAAGTCTGCCCGGTTTCCCGTGAGGTAATGTCCCAACCCCTATCCGAGCCATTACAGCCCGGCTTTCGCTTTCTCTGCGATCCCATACCCGCACAGCCAACAGATCCCCTTGCGGTTCACCTGCCCGAAGGCGGCCATACGGGCTTACCACGTTCCCTGCCTATCACACGATTGGTTTAGGGCCTGCCTTTTCACCGATGGTCCTATGACGACGTACCTCAAGCCTCTACAGAGGTATCCGACCACGTGCCTTTTGGCTCAAGCCTGACAGCAGTTTTGGCTTGTTCATAATTACGGCGTTTATCAGCAGTTCACTTACGTTACCCATACCAACCAGCCTAGCGTCTCAACCCGGCACTGCTCCGAGTATCTATGCTTTACCTCGCGGCAAAAGCACACCCTGACGGGGACTACATTGTGAGAAGAGCTTCACACCTCACCGTTACCAGTGACGCATGTCTTCCTAGGCTATCGTTGGTCGCACAACGAGTCCGCTGCCACCTTGCGAGCAAGGTAGATGGACAATGACAGACAGAGCTTTCGCTCATGTCTCCGGTTTGATGTGAGCAGGGACTGCCGAGGCAGCATGCCCAGAGAAATTGTTACCTCCTGTTTCAAAAGCAGGAGGGAACCCCAGCGGGGATTCTCTCCCGCATGGGTTTGGCCCTGAACAGGGCTGATGTGTAGTAGGCACTCCAGTACCGGAAAATCTGGTACTGCGGTCGAGCTACCGAGCGCTAATCGACCTTGAGTTTGCCACCGCCGCTGCGGCAAGTCCTTGAAGGCATTGGACTTCTGGGAGGGTTTTGTTTCTTGGGGTTGGGTACCCAAGCTCTTGGCTTCCTTTCGGAAGCCCTTCAAGATGACTCTACACCTCGAAGTCTTGGAGACACGCTACGCGTGTCGCACAGAGGCGCTTATGATAACGGCTTTTCGCCCGTCAGGCTGCTCAAATCCAGCCAGCAACGCGCAACCCCTGTGGGGAGCGGGCTTGCTCGCGAAAGCGGTATGTAGGAGCTGCCGAAGGCTGCGATCTTTTGATCTTAATAAATCAAGATCAAAAGATCGCAGCCTTCGGCAGCTCCTACAGGTCGCCAATCCTTATTCAATAAATTGTTCGAGAGCCCTTCATGCCCATATCCGCCAACTTTTGCGACGCCCCGATCGCCCACAAGGCTGAAGGCTCCGACCCGTATGCCTGGCTGCAGGAGCGCGACACCGACGCAGTGCTCGACTACCTGAAAGCCGAAAACAGCTACCAGCAAGCGCAAACTGCCGACCAGGCCGGGCTGCGTGAAACCCTGTTCGAGGAGATCAAAGGGCGGATTCTCGAGACCGATTTGTCCCTGCCCTCGCCGTGGGGACCCTATCTGTACTACACCCGCACCATGGCGGGCGACGAGTATGCCCGGCACTACCGCTGCCCGCGTCCGACCGACGACAGCCTGACCCTCGACGAAAGCCGCGAACAACTGCTGCTGGACCCCAACGAGCTGGCCAATGGCGGTTTCTTTTCCCTGGGGGCGTTCAGCATCAGCCCGGACCATCAGCGTCTGGCCTACAGCATCGACTCCAGCGGCGACGAGATTTACACGCTGTTCGTGAAGGAACTGTCCGACGGCCGTGTCAGTGAACTGGAATTCCAAGACTGCGACGGCAGCATGACCTGGGCCAACGACAGCCTGACGCTGTTCTTTGGTGAACTGGACGACACCCATCGCCCGCACAAGCTGTATCGCTATCGCCTGGACGGCACGGCGGCGCAAGAGGTGTTCCATGAGCCGGACGGTCGCTTCTTCATGCATTGCTACCGTTCAAGCTCCGAGCAGCAATTGCTGCTGTCCGTGGGCAGCAAGACCACCAGCGAAGTCTGGGCCCTCGATGCCAACCAGCCGCAGCAATCCTTCACCTGCATCGCGCCACGGGTCGAGGAGCATGAGTACGACGTCGACCACGGCGTACTCGACGGTCAATGGACCTGGTTCATTCGCAGCAACCGTGACGGCATCAATTTCGCCCTGTACACAGCCACCGATACCGGCGCCGCGCCGACCGAAGCCGACTGGCAGAACCTGATCCCCCACAGCGACACGGTGATGATCGACGGCATCAGCCTGAACACCGGGGCCATGACCCTCAGCCTGCGGGTCGGCGGCTTGCCGGTCATCGAGGTGCACCCACAGGGCCTGACGCCTTATCGAGTGCAACTGCCGGATGCGGCCTATAGTCTGCACGTGCAGAACAGCCTGGAATTCGAAAGCGAGCGGATTCGCCTGCGCTACGAAGCGTTGAACCGTCCGGCGCAAATCCGCCAACTGGACCTGGCCTCTGGCGAGCAGAAAGTGCTCAAGCAAACTCCGGTGCTCGGCCCGTTCGATGCCGATGCCTACGTCAGCCAGCGCCTGTGGGCCACTGCGCCGGACGGTACGCAAGTGCCCATCAGCCTGGTGATCAAGCGCGCAGACCTGGGCAAACCCGTACCGCTGTACCTCTACGGCTATGGCGCCTATGGCGAAAGCCTCGACCCGTGGTTTTCCCACGCGCGCCTGAGCCTGCTGGATCGCGGCATGGCCTTTGCCATTGCCCACGTGCGTGGCGGTGGCGAACTGGGGGAAGCCTGGTATCGCGCCGGCAAGCAGGAACACAAGCACAACACCTTCAGCGACTTTATCGCCTGCGCCGAACACCTGATCGCCCAGGGCTTCACCACTGCACCGCAGCTGGCGATCAGCGGCGGCAGCGCCGGTGGCTTGCTGATCGGCGCGGTGCTCAATCAACGGCCGGAGCTGTTTGGCGCCGCCATCGCCGAAGTACCGTTCGTCGACGTACTCAACACCATGCTCGACCCTGACCTGCCATTGACCGTCACGGAATACGACGAGTGGGGCAACCCTGAAGAACCGGACGTTCATGATCGGATCAAGGCCTACGCCCCGTACGAAAACGTCACCGCGCAAGCTTATCCGGCGACTCTGGTGATCGCCGGTTACAACGACAGCCGTGTGCAGTATTGGGAAGCCGCCAAGTGGGTGGCGAAATTGCGCGCGACCAAGACCGACAGCAATCCCCTGCTGCTCAAGACGGAACTGGGTGCCGGGCATGGCGGGATGAGCGGTCGATATCAAGGATTGCGTGACGTAGCACTCGAATATGCATTTTTGTTCAAGGTTCTGGGCATTGCCTGAGGAACCTGGCTGGGTGTGCGGGTCATAGTTCCGGACACAGGAAGCCGACACAACACTAAAGACCGTGACGACATGCCTGAACCAACCTTTCTGAACAACGAAATTCGCGACTGGCTGATGGATTGCGGCCTGTTCAATCAGCTGCTGCCGGCGGACTTCGTCGCGGCTTCGGGCTACTTCAGTATCAGCACCATTGCCCAGGGCGAGGAAATCTTCCAGGAGGGTGATGCCGGCAGCTTCATGTGCATCATCCACACCGGTCAGGTGGCAGTGCAGAAAACCACCGCCGACGGGCAACGCGTCACCATCGCCACGTTGCGCAGCGGCCGCTCGTTCGGCGAAATGGCCGTGCTCGACGGCGAACGGCGCTCGGCCAGTTGTGTGGCCGCAAGCAACTGCCAGTTGCTCAACCTGGGCAAGGACTCGCTGGAAAAGATGCTCAACGACGCACCGAAAATCGCCGCCAAGATCATCCGTGCCCTCGCCGTATCCCTGTCCAGACGCCTGCGCATGGCCGACGGCCAACTGCTTTCGCAGCAGGTCTAGCCACCCGGCGACTTGGGTTTCGGCGGATTGGGCGCAAGACCCGGTATCGGCTGGTCTTTGGTCGGCGGGCTCGGCATTTCAATCGGCACCAACGGCGGACCGCTACTGCCGGGGCCGACTCGAGGCAAAGGCGCCGGGCTGATTTGCGGGTACGGCGTGGGCGTCGCGGTGCCGGGCGAACCGGGTATCGGCGCGGGGCTGACGGGAATCGATTGCAGCTGTTGAGCCTGCACTGCAGTTATCGAGAGCGCGGCCAGGGCAATGACCGTTAGAATGGTGCGCTTCATCAATGGCTCCGTTGACCTTGTCGTCATAAACAGGCTACTCCCAACTGCGTCTGTTTGCCCTCCCGTGTTCTGCCAATTTTCTTCAAGTGAGCCCCATGAAACGTTTCGTTCTGCTGGACACCACCGCCATTCCTGAAAACGGCGGCGCCCTGTGCCTGTTCGAATACGGCGAGGATTTTGTCATCAAGATCCAGGGCGGCGATGGCGGACAATTGATGAACACACGCATGCATGGCTCCGAAGATGCCCTGGCCGAGATCCCGTGTCGCAAAGTCGCCGGTCGACCGAATTTACGGGTGCTCATCGGCGGCCTGGGCATGGGCTTCACCCTCGCTTCGGCGCTCAAGCACCTGGGCAAGACCGCCGAAGTAGTGGTCGCCGAATTAGTGCCTGGGGTTGTGGAATGGAATCGCGGGCCACTTGGCGAGAAAGCCGGAAACCCGCTTCAAGACCCGCGGACCGTGATTCGCATGGAAGACGTGGCCAAAGTCCTGCAGGCCGAGCCCCAGGGTTTCGATGCGATCATGCTCGACGTCGACAACGGCCCCGAAGGCCTGACTCAGAAAGCCAACAGCTGGCTGTACTCTGCCGGCGGCCTCAGTGCCTGCGCCAAGGCCCTGAGACCCAAAGGTGTACTGGCGGTCTGGTCGGCCAGCGCTGACCGGCATTTTTCCGACAAACTGAAGAAAGCCGGTTTCAAGGCCGAAGAAGTGCAGGTCTTCGCCCATGGCAACAAGGGCACCCGCCACACCATCTGGATTGCCGAGAAGCTCAAGGGCTGAGCTAAACTTCGCTTAATACCGTCATTAGTCATTTTACAAAGGTGAACCCATGAGTTCGTCCACCCCGACCAACACTTCGAAGCTGGATCGCATCCTCGCCGACAACCAGCGCGACAAGGAAATGGGCTACCGCGACAAAGCCCTGAAGATGTACCCGCACGTCTGTGGCCGCTGCGCCCGTGAGTTCTCCGGCAAGCGCCTGAGCGAACTGACCGTGCACCACCGCGACCACAACCATGACAACAACCCGCAGGACGGCTCGAACTGGGAGTTGTTGTGCCTGTACTGTCACGATAACGAACACTCGCGGTATACCGACCAGCAGTATTTCGACGAAGGCTCGTTGAGCACACCGAAAATCGCCAAGGCCACGCATAATCCATTTGCGGCGTTGGCGGGCCTCATGAAAAAAGAAGACTGAAGTCTTCGGTACCTGAACCGGCCCCTTCGCGAGCAGGCTCGCTCCCACATTGTTCTGCGTCCGTCTGGACACCTCGGTCAATTGTGGGAGCGAGCCTGCTCGCGATAGCAATCGCTCAGACACCACCAATCTCAAACTGACCACCCCTGCCCCAATCCCCGTATAATCGCGCTTTTTTCCCGAAAGGCACCCCGCTCGTGGCAGACAAACGGTACAGCTGCATTGGTTTGTATAACCCCAAATCACCGGAGAACGTCGGTTCGGTGATGCGCGCCGCTGGCTGTTATGGCGTGGCGTCGGTGTTCTACACCGGCAAGCGCTATGAGCGCGCCGCCGACTTCGTCACCGATACCAAGCGCGTGCACTACGACATCCCGCTGATCGGCATCGACGACCTGAAGAAGATCCTGCCGCTCAACTGCGTGCCGGTCGCCGTGGAGCTGGTCGAGGGCGCGCGCCCGTTGCCGGAATACACTCACCCGGATCGCGCGCTCTACATCTTCGGCCCGGAAGACGGATCGCTGGATAAAGAGATTCGCGACTGGTGCGAAGACGTGGTCTACATTCCTACCACCGGTTGCATGAACCTGGCCGCCACGGTCAACGTCGTGCTCTACGACCGCATGTCCAAGGGGCTCAATACCCGATCGGGGCCAAAATTCCGCTGAATCGCCGCACATCCGATTGAACGAGCTGCCCGCCCAGGCGGTCAGCTTGACTATCGATCCCCCAAGCCTGGAGACAGACCATGAGCGAACTCAAACGCGTCGAGCGTATCGAATCCACCCCGTTCCAGAGCCCCTCCGAGCAAAACGTGCAGGGCTGGGAACGCATCGGCTCCCTGGCCGGCGGCGTGGTGATGGTGGGCAAGGGCCTGCGTCGTGGCGGGATCTTTGGCCTGATCCAGGTGGCCATCGGCGGCGTGGCCCTGGCGCGCGGCATTACCGGCCACAGCTCGGCGAAAAGCCTGCTGGAGAAAGGCCGTCAGGACATGAACAACGTGCGGGCGAAAATCCAGCGGGCGGGTGAAGACTTGAAGACGCTGAAGGCCAATGCCGAAGCGGCGACCAAAACTGCGACCGTTACCGGCAATGATTCGTTGAAGTCGCCGAAAGCCGGGGTTTGATCCTGGAATTGTGCTGAGGCAACCGGCCTCTTCGCTGGCAAGCCAGCTCCTACATGTGATCTGTGCCGTACACAAAACCAATGTAGGAGCTGGCTTGCCAGCGAATGGCGGTGCTACTGAAGCAACTCGGTACTGAGCACCTTGGAAGAACCATCGATCACGCTCTCGCTGAGCTGAACAAATGCCTTGGTATCGATATCCCCCAGCCGCATCGCCCCGCGCAATACGTCGTCCAGCGAACGCTTGTTGTGGGTTTTCAGGCGAATCTCGCGATCCAGCTCCTGCAGCAACACCACCGCCCTGGCCACCTGAACCGCTGTGATCTGTTCACCGCGCAGCGTGGTGACTTTCTGGCTGCTCTTGACCAGTCTGCCGTGCAGGCTCTCGTAGCGTTCATCACTCATGCCGCCCGCCCGGCGCACCAGTTCGATGGCGTAATACTCGGCAAAGCCTTCATTGATCCAGTCACTGCGCTGCGTGCCGTTGATCCGCCCGAACACCTGGGCCAACTCACGAACCAGCGCACTGGTGCCGCTTTCGCTGACCAACGGCAGGTGACTGTTGAGATAGATCGACTCGTGCGCCGACCGGCTGCCGCGCCACATCGGATCATTGGCCCCGACGATCAGCAGTTTGCCAGGGTGTCGCGGATACAGCGCCTGCACTTGTGGCCAGACGAAGGTCAGCAGGGTCAGCACATCCATGCGGCGCATACCCTGCCCCAGTGGCGAGGCGACGGTCACTTCAGTCTCGCCCAGACGAGTACGGCGGCTACCGAGCTGGCCGGCGAGCATCCAGCCCGTGGGTCGGTCGAACAATCGGGAAGGGTTGTCGATACGGAATTTATTCAGGCCGATTCGTGGCCAAGCGGTTTCAACGCTTTTCCAGCCACCGGGCAGCTCGAATTCAAGGCGCGAAACCAGTTCGATGCCGTCCTGTTGATCGAGTCTGGCAGCCGGCACCAGATCGTCGCCGCGCATCAACACCCATTTTGGTGTCATGCGCGTGTCGAAGCTGCCGCTCTTGCGCCCGTGGTTGATATTCACACGGTAAGTCAGGCTGGCTTTGTCGGCCGTCGGACGCCAGATGCCGCGCGCCGCTTTGCCAGGGGTCAGTTGCCATTGGCCGTCGGCCTTGAAATCGCTGTAGTGGCTGCCGTCGCCGAGGTCGAAATCCAGGCTGCGTACCGCCGAACCCTGGGCGAGCGTCAGGCGCACTTCGGCCTGATCGCTCTGGGGTAACAGGCGCACGTGATAATCCAGATTGACCTTGTTCGCTGCCCATACAGGCGAATTCACGACCAGTAGTCCAACGACACACGCCTGCCGCCATCCCACAGCCATACACACTCCTTCGTGAAACGTTGAACCTTGGGCAATCAGCCGGCGCGGAAAATCAGGTGATCTTCCCAATCATCTTCCGGCACGCTGCCTTCGGCGAGCATGCGCCCGGACTGGGAAATCCTCTCGTGATGCACAGCATCGCGATCACCGCACACCAGGTGATGCCACAACGGAAGGTCCTTGCCTTCGCTGACCAGGCGATAGCCGCAGGTCGGCGGCAGCCATTTGAATTCGTCGGCCTTGCCCGGCGTGAGCTGGATACAGTCCGGCACAGAGTCACGACGGTTGGGATAATCCGTGCACTGGCAGGTTTTCAGGTCCAGCAATTTACAGGCGATGCGCGTGTAATAAACGCTGTTGTCGTCTTCGTCTTCGAGCTTTTGCAGGCAGCACAATCCACAGCCGTCGCACAGCGACTCCCACTCCTCCCGATCGAGTTGATCGAGGGTCTTGCGTATCCAGAACGGTTCTACTTTGGCGGCCATGGTTCGAGTATCGACATCAGGTGGTGAAAAGGCCGCCAGTCTAGTGCCCGAACGCCCGCGGGCCAAGCATTGGCGACTGTCGGTAGAACGGGCTTGTCAGTTTTTGCGCTGCCAAGTAGGGTTTTGCGTCGCTCCCACTTTCAAACGTAGCAAGGAATCTCTTGATGAGTGCCAACCCACGCGTTGCCGATTACGCCATTCACCCTCAGTTCACCGATCGCTGGTCGCCCCGCGCCTTCACTGGCGAAACGATTCCAGAGGAAACCCTGCTGAGCTTCTTCGAAGCCGCCCGCTGGGCACCCTCGGCCTACAACTCGCAACCCTGGCGCTTCCTGTACGCACGTCGCGACACGCCGAACTGGGAGCGTTACCTGGGCCTGCTGAACGAATTCAACCGCAGCTGGGCGCAACATGCTTCGGCCCTGGTGATCGTGATTTCGAAAACCACCTTCACCGCGCCTGGCGCCAGTGAAGAAACCCCGGCCCTGTGGCACACCTTCGACACCGGTTCCGCCTGGGGTCACCTGGCCTTGCAAGCAAGCCTGAGCGGCTGGCACACCCATGGCATGGCCGGTTTCGACCAGGAACTGACCCGCAAGGAGCTGAACATTCCTGAAGGCTACGCCCTGCACGCCGCCGTCGCGGTGGGCAAGCTGGGGGACAAGGCAAGCCTGGCGGATTACCTGCAAGCCCGTGAAGAACCCAGCCCGCGTCGCCCATTGAGCGAGTTGGCGGCTGAAGGCGATTTCACCCTCTAAGCCACACCACAAAACCCTGTGGGAGCGAGCCTGCTCGCGATGAGGTCGTGTCAGTCAACGTTAATGCGAATGACACACCGCTATCGCGAGCAGGCTCGCTCCCACATTGGGTAGTGGTGATTTCAGTAACCGCGATCGAAATCCACTTCCCCGCGCAACGCCTCTCCCGCCTGATACGCCCGCAGGTTCTCGACAAACAGCTTCACCATCATCGAAGGCGAAGTCGGTGCCGAGCTGTGGCCGGTCAGCAGCAGGCCCCAGGCTGTCCAGAATGGATGACGCTGGGGTAACGGCTCCTGACGGCACACGTCGATCACCGCACCCGCCAGATGCCCTTCCTTCAAGGCATCCACCAGATCCGCATCGACCACCGCCACACCGCGCCCGGCGTTGATGAACAATCCGCTCGGCTTGAATTGCTTGAACAACGCCGCGTCGTAGATATCGTGGGTGTCCGGCGTGTTCGGCAGCAGATTGACCACGTAATCGACTTCACCGACCAGCCGCGGCAAATCCGCCAGTGAACCGACTTCGATAAACGGGGCCTGTTCCCGCGCGCTGCTGGCAACGCCATACAACTGGACGCCGAACGGCACGAGGAACTGCGCGACACTTTGACCGATATCGCCCGTACCGACGATCAGCACCTTACGCCCCGCCAGGCTCTGGCCATGGCGGCTGTCCCATTTGCGCTCGACCTGGCTGACCAGTCGCGCCAGCACTTCGCGTTCGTGACCGAGCATATACGTGAGCACGTACTCGGCCATGACCTGGCCGAAGATGCCGACGGCACGCGTCAGGCGATAGTGCCGCGGCAAGCCATCGGCCAGCAGCGGCGTGATGCCGGCCCAGGTCGATTGCAGCCATTGCGGCTGATGGCCCTGGCGTAACAGGGTCGCCAGCAAATCTGGCTGGCCGAGCCACACCGGGCAATCGGCGGCCTGGCTGGCCAGTTCGGCGGAATCACCGCTGGTCAGCACCTCCAGGTCCGGTGCCGCCTCGCGCAACAGTTGGGCGTACACGGGGTGGTCGTGTTCAGCAATCAGGACGCGCATGCTTCAAACCTTTCAAAAACGGTGCAGACGGCCGCCGACAGAGCGGTGCTCCGTCGATGCTGCCATCGCAAAAATCAATCAGTGTTTCATAACCACTCTTAACAGAGCCTGTCTGCCGTTCACATCGGATCGTTGCGACGCAACAATTCTTCCGGCAGGTGCTCGATGTACTCGTCTTCGGCAGGCGGCATTTGCAGGTGATAACCCTGTTTGTCGAGGTTTTCCAGCACGACCGTGATGTCCTCGCGCGACAGCTTGCGTTCGGGGCTCAGCACCAGGTCGAACGCGTGGATGGCCTTGCCGAAGGCTGCCATCAGGGGATCTGGCACGCGCTCCAGAGCATCGCTCTTGAGCACATACAGGTACATTTCGTTTCTCTTCGAGCTGCGGTAGATGGAGCAAATACGTTTCAAGGCTGTTCTCCGGCGGTGGCCAGGCTGTCGAGCAGCGCCTGGCCCATCAATTCGCGGCGCCAGCCACGCAGCGAATCAGGCAATTGGTAGGGACCATTGGGAAAGCCGCTCTTGAGCAGCGCTTCCAGGGTTTTCTTGCGCAGCATCAGTTCCGGCGCAATGTTCAGGCGCTCGGCTTCGGCCTGGCCGATGGCTTTCATCTGTTTGAGTAGTACGGCAGCGTCCACCGGCAATGGCTCCGGCACGGCTGGTGGCCATTGATCAGGCGACACACTGCCAGAGCGCTTGATCAGATCAAGCAGAAACTCACCGTCCTGACGCACGGTACGCGGGTGCATGTCTTCGATTTTCGCCAGGGCACCGAGGTTGTCCGGTTGCGTGCGCGCCAATGGCCACAACGAATGCTCGCGGATAATCCGGTTGCGCGGCAGGTCACGGGCGCGGGCTTCCTTTTCGCGCCAGGCGCAGAGCTCACGCAAAACGGCGAGCTGGGCGCGAGACAGCTTCCAGGCCAGCTTGGCATCGCGATAGACCTCGTACGGATCGATCTCGCGGCGCAGGTTGGCCACCAGTTCGGCGCCGTCTTCCAGGACCCAGGCGTATTTGTCGTCTGACAGCTTTGGACGCAGCTTTACGAAGACTTCAGCCAAATGCACGGCATCTTCGGCGGCATAGCTGATCTGGGTTTCGGAAAGCGGACGTTGCAGCCAGTCGGAACGGGTTTCACCCTTGGGCAGGTCAATGCCGAGCACTTCCTGCACCAGCCGCGAATAGCCCATGGAAAAACCGAGGTTCAGGTAAGCGGCAGCCAGTTGGGTATCGAACAGTGGAGCCGGCAGGCTGCCGGTCAGGCGTAGCAGGACTTCGAGGTCTTCGCTGCACGCGTGGACTACTTTGACCACCGCCGGGTTTTCCAGCAACGCGGCCAATGGTTGCCAGTTGTCGATGGTCAGCGGGTCGATCAGATAGGCGCGAACGCCATCACCGATCTGCAGCAGGCCGGCGATTGGGTAGAAGGTGTCGACCCGCATGAATTCGGTGTCGAGGGCAACGAATGGCAACTGCTGCCACTCGGCACACAACCGTCCGAGGCTATCGTTGTCGCGAATCCAGTGAATATCGATGGCCACACGGCTCTCCCTTGAAGAATGGCGCGCAGTATATATCGCCCCCGGCGATTTCCGCGCATCCACTGAACAAGAGCGTTAGCGAAAATTACTGCGTGACATACAGAATAGTCCTACAAAGCCGGGCTAGCTGGTCTTACCCAGCACGTAGATCCGCATCCGCGCGCAACCGGGGAAAAAGTCCTGATGGCTGAGCAAACGGAAACCCGCCTGCCTGAACTCGCTTTCCACCTCGGTTTTGCCCGGTAATGGCCCTTCCACACGTGAGCGCGCGGCCTTGAAACGACCGTCGAGGCGCACCGCGACAATCACCGTATCGCGACTGACCCGGTAAAACTCGCCAAGCATCGCCAGGCGATGTTCCGGGTTAGTCAGGTATTGAAACAGTTGCATGCAAAAAATGCAGTCAACCGCGTTCTCGGACAAGCCAATCGAGAACGCGGAACTTTGAAAGGTCTTGACCCGCTTCAATAGACTCTGAGGGTGATGGGTGCGGGCGTGATCAAGGATGTCTTGAGACGGATCTGTCGCGAGAATCACCCGATTCGCATGCTCGGCCAGCACCGACCAGAAACGCCCCACACCGCAGGCCACATCAAGGATCAGGCCCGGCTCGCCGGCGACCTTGAGCGCATTGCGCACCAGACGTTCCTCGCGCCAAAGCGCCAGACGCCCGGCCAGGCCCGGCGCTTGCGGCTGAAGGCAGACGCGCGCGTGCTCCCGGTCGTAGCGTCGGGCAATCTCAAGCTCGATGGCGGATGGAGGCTGAGCGGACATGTGCAATGGCTCTTGATGAAGGTTCTACAGGCCGCAAGTCGGCGGCCGCCGCGTGAAACAAAGCCGGAGCACTCATTCTTTGGCCAACACACCGTCGACCACTGGACCACGACATCCGGCAAACATGTCCAGATCCTGGTTGTAGACCTTGCTGTTGACCTCCAGCAGGCCAAGCATCGAATGAAACAGGTTGTCCTGGCTCAGGGGCTTTTCACGACTCTGTTGCAGGCAACGGGTATCTACCGCAAACGACTTTTTATAGCTGTCGGAGAACCACGCAAACATGGCTACATGCTTTTGCTGCTCGGGTGCGAGCATGTAAGGCGTGCCGTGGAGGAACAAGTTGTATTCACCCAGGGACTCGCCGTGGTCCGACAGATACAGCATCGCGGTATCCACTTTGTCCTGGTTACTGCGCAACAGATCGATCAAGGTCGACAGTACATGGTCGGTATATACCAGGGTGTTATCGTAGCCGTTGACGATACTTTCGCGACTGCAATTGTTCAGGGCATTACTCTCGCAAACCGGGGTGAAGCGCTCGAACGCTTTCGGATAACGCTTGAAGTACTCCGGACCGTGGCTGCCCATCTGGTGCAATACCAATACAGTGTCCTTGTCCAGGGTATCGATGAAATGTTGCAGTCCCTGCAGCAGGATTTCGTCACGGCATTCACTGTTGGCGCACAGCGCCGGATCTTTCAGATTGCTGACGTCTTCAATAGTGACGCGATCGCACGTACCTTTGCAGCCTGACTGGTTGTCACGCCAGATCACGTCGATACCCGCATGCTTGAGCACATCCAGCAGGCCTTCTTCGTTCTTTGCCTTGCTGGCGTTGTAGTCCTTGCGCCCCATATTGGAAAACATGCAAGGCACCGATACGGCGGTTTCAGTCCCGCAGGAATGCACATCGGTGAAGGCGATCAGGCCATCTTCCTTACTCAGTTTCGGCGTGGTGTCGCGGCTGTAGCCAAGGATGCCGAAGTTCTCCGCCCGGGCACTTTCACCCACGACAAGAACCGTCAGGGATTTGCGCCCGTGAGTTTGCCAGGCCGGATTGCGCTGGGCATCTTCACCGATTTTGACAAAGGGTTGCCGTGCAGTCGCTACTTTCTCGCGCAATAAACCAGCCGAGGCACCAATGTAGTTGCTTGGCACCACCATCAGGCGCAACTCGTGGTGATTGCGAAACAGCGAAGACAGGCCTTGATAGTTAACCAGTGCAACACCACCAATGACCGCTGCCGAGAAAAAAATCACCAGGACTTTACTGAGTAGTTCACGGTGCCAACGACGATAATCAATCGGCGTCTTCCACAACAACCAAGTCGGTAAAACGCCGAGCAGTGCAATATAAACAAACATCTTTAGCGACAGTAAGTCGCGCACTTCCGTGGCATTGGTTTCAGCGAAGTTACGCAACATGCCGGTGTCGATCAGAACACCATACTGGCTCATGAAATACGCCACGCCTGCGCTGATCATGAACAGCAGGGTCAGGACCGGCTTGAGCACCGGCCGGAACGCCAGCAGGGTCAGCACAATATTGAAGGCCGCGAAGATCATCATCCCAAAGGCCACGCGCATGACGATGCCTTTGCCATCGGACGTGGTGATTTCGAACAGGTGTTGCCAGAGCACAAAATTGAAGCCAACTAATAAAAGTGCACTGGCAATCAGTGTCACCCATTCGGGGCGCACGGCTTTAATCTTAAGCATGAGGTTCGGCGGGTCCTGTAAATAAGTGCCTTCGGTAAATGTGAAAATTTCATTGACCGAGACAGCTCTAATTTTAGGTAGCCAACCATCAATTTTTTGTGAAAAAGAAGCCAACAATTAGTTGGCTTATAAAACCAGCCTGAGACTTTCAGACTATTTGAGAAGGTTTCAGCTCCGGTTCAGCATCGACTCAAGCCTGGTGCAAATACCAGCGCCAGTCCTGCTCACCGACCTCCCCCATGAATTGGCGATATTCGGCGCGTTTCACCGCCAGGTAGACACCGAGGAATTCCTCGCCGAACGCTTCCCTGGCCCAGCTCGAACCTTCCAGTGATCGCAATGTGATCAGCCAGTCTGTCGGCAACAGCTTCGCAGCCTGGGCGTAGCCATTGCCCTCCACTGGCGCACCAGGGTCGAGTCGTTCGCGGATACCGCGATGAATACCGGCCAGAATCGCCGCAGCCGCCAGATAGGGGTTGGCGTCGGCGCCACAAATTCGATGTTCGATGTGCCGGGAATACGCCGGCCCGCCCGGTACGCGCAAACTCACGGTGCGATTGTCCACACCCCAGGTTGCCGCCAGAGGCGCATAGCTGTTGGCCTGGAATCGACGGTAAGAGTTGGCGTTGGGGCAGAACAGCAACAGCGAATCGAGCAGGGTGCCAAGCATGCCTGCGACGGCCTGCTTGAGCAGTGGCGTGCCATCCGGGGCTTCGCTGGCGAAAAGGTTGTTGCCGTCCTTGTCGGCCAGGCTCACGTGCATGTGCATCCCGGTGCCGGCCAGGTCATCGAAAGGCTTGGCCATGAAGCAGGCGGTCATGCCGTGCTTGTGCGCCACCCCCTTGACCAGACGCTTGTAACGCACCGCTTCGTCCATTGCCTGTAATGCGTCGGTGCGGTGTTCGAGGGTGATTTCCACTTGCCCCGGCGCGTATTCGGAAATGGCCGTGCGCGCTGGAATCCCCTGGAGCTTGCAGGCGTTATAGAGATCAGCCAGGAACGGTTCGATCTGCTCAAGCTCGCGCAAACCATAGACCTGAGTACCGCGCGGACGCCCGCCATCGACATCCCGTGCCGGTTGCGGTCGGCCATTGCTGTCACGTTGCTGATCCAGCAGGTAGAACTCCAATTCCGCCGCCATGACCGGGTAATAACCGTCAACCTGCAAGCCTTCGATGACTTTCACCAGCAAATGACGGGGATCGGCAACGGTGGCGGGCATGCCTTGCGTCGGGTGCATGCTGACCTGCACGGCTGCGGTCGGTATCAGACGCCACGGCATACGCGTGAGGCTGCCGCTGATCGGGTAGGCCCGGCAGTCGATATCCCCGACATCCCAGACCAGCCCGGAGTTCTCCACGTCATCGCCATTGATGGTCAGGCCGAGGATGGTGCTCGGCAATGGCCGCCCGCTTTCATATACCGCCAGCAACTCGTCACGATGCAGCAGTTTGCCGCGCGGTACTGCGTTGTTGTCGAGGATGAACAGCTCGAACATTTCAATGTCCGGGTTCTGCTCCAGAAATGTCTGGGCTTCAAGCATGGTGGCAAACGAGGTCGTGGCACAACTCATGGGAATTCTCTTTTTCCGTGTCAGACGGGTACGCAAAAGCACCCGAACTTGATCCCGGCATCAACCGGATTAGATAGGAACAATCAGCGGAAAAAGCAGGAGTCCGGCGGGCGCGCATGACGGCAATGCCATAGCGCCCAGAAGGTCAGTTCAGATGGAAGTGCAGAGAGGTTTGGCGCGGTGGCGGGCGTGAATCGACGACCAAGGCTCGACGCTCGCGCGTCGATGGATGCCTTGAAGTGGATTGCGACTGGCCAACCGTCCATAAAGAGAACCGCAGAAAACAGGTGACCTGCAGCGTCACACGATGGGTTGAGTCGTTAAATCGGGATTTGAAGAACCTTGGATAAGGCGTGACTAAACATTTGACTGTCAGGGGGCCCCCTGTGGAAGCGGCTTGTATTTGATTTCTAAATACCACCCCGGACTTTCTGATTTGCGCCCTTCGGGTCGAGCGCGCGTTAATCGCCTGCATATTCTTCAAGGTCCGCTCATGGAAAACACCCGAGTCACCTCCCGCCCTGCCGTCTGGCTGATGTTCAGCATTGTCCTGGTTGCGCTGAACCTGCGCCCGTCAATGGCCGCTGTCGGGCCGCTGCTCTCGGCGATTCGCGACGACATCCCGCTGAGCTTCAGCCTGGCTTCACTGCTGACCATGTTGCCGGTGATGGCCATGGGGCTGGCGATGTTTGTCGGCCTGCGCGTCAGTCAGCGACTCGGCGACCAGCGCACGGTGGTGTTCTCGTTGCTGATCATCGGTGTGGCCACGCTTTCGCGGTTGTTCCTTGATTCAGCCTCGGAGTTGATCCTCAGCGCAGTGCTGGCAGGTATCGGGATCGCCCTGATCCAGGCGCTGATGCCAGCGTTGATCAAATCCCGCTTCAGCGACCACGTTGCCCTGTGCATGGGTCTCTATGTCACGTCGATCATGGGCGGCGCCGCCATTGCCGCTTCCTTTGCGCCACTGGTGATGGAGGGTACCGGCAGCTGGCGTACGGGTCTGGCGATCTGGGCGGTTCTCGCCGTGCTGGCATTGCTGCTCTGGGGAACCCAACGGGCGGAGATGCCGACACGGGATTCAAAGGCCTCCAGTAATGGTTCGTTCTTCGCCAATTCCCGCGCGTGGTTACTCGCGATTTTCTTTGGTCTGGGCACTGCGTCCTACACCTGTGTCCTGGCCTGGCTGGCGCCGTACTACGTGGAAAAGGGCTGGAGCGAACAGCACGCCGGATTGCTGCTCGGATTTCTAACCGCCATGGAAGTGCTGTCGGGTCTGCTGACGCCCGTCATCGCCAATCGCAGCCCCGACCGCCGTGTCGTGCTGATGGTATTGCTTGCACTGATCATCGCTGGCTTCTGCGGATTGATTCTGAGCCCACAATATTTGAGCCTGATGTGGCCATGCCTGCTGGGGCTGGGCATTGGCGGCCTGTTCCCGATGAGCCTGATCGTATCGCTGGATCACCTGGACAATCCCTTGCGCGCTGGTGGCCTGACCGCCTTCGTTCAAGGCATTGGCTACTTGATCGCCGGCCTGTCGCCGCTGCTGGCGGGGATAATCCGCGACCGGCTCGGCAGCTTTGAATGGGCCTGGTGGTCGCTGACAGTGGTCATGGCACTGATGATGTTGATGGTTTTGCGCTTCAATCCAAGGCACTACACCCGCCACATCCATTGATCCGGAGCCTGCCATGAAAACCATCGGTTTCGCCGCCGCTCACGCCAGCATGCTGCTTTGGGCCTTATTGATCGCCGCGTCGTTTTCCGCGGCGGCGCAAGTCAGCCAGGCCATCGACCCGATCCTGCTGACCGGTTTGCGCCTGCTGTTTTGTGCGTTGGTGTTTCTGCCGCTGTTGCTGCTAAAAGGCGATGCAATCATGACCGCTCGTGGGCTGCTCGGTCACGCGGTGCTCGGCCTGCTGCTGGCGCTGTACTTCGGCTCGCTGTTCGAAGCATTGCGCTACACCTCGGCCGTCAACACCGGGACGATGTTCACGCTGGTGCCGCTGATGACCCTGGTTTTCGAGGCCGTGCTAACACCTGACAGCAGCCTGAAACAACGGATTGTGCCGATGCTGCTCGCCGCTGCCGGGGCGGTTTTGCTGATCATGAAAGGCACCGGCCCCGGCGAGTTGCCATCGCTGTATGCGTTGACCGTGTACGGCATCGGTTGCCTGGCGATGGCGCTCTACGCTCCCCTCAGCCAGCGCCTGAAAGCCAACAGCCTCAAGGGGCGTGGGCCGGTGCCCATGACGTTCTGGAACATGCTGTTCGGGGCGCTGTTTCTGCTGGTGTTCTGTGGATTCAGTGGCGGTTGGCGCTCGGCATCATTGCTGACGCTCAACGATTTCTATTGGCTGATGTACCTGGCGGTATTCGCCACCCTGGCGACGTTTTGGCTGCTGCATCGGGCCATCGGCGTGATCGCCCCGTCCTCGGTGATTTCCTACATCTACCTGAGTACGCTGTTCATCACCCTGTTTCACTGGCTATGGGGGCGCCAGATGCCCCTGCCGCTGGAACTGGCCGGCGCAATGCTGGTGGGCATCGGCATGTTCGCGCTGTTGATGTCCAGCCGCCGCGCCGTGTCGGCGATGGTCCAGGGCTGACACGGGCTTGGGCGAAACGTCCTGCAAGGCATTCTCCCTGCTCGCTCATTCCGCTAGGATCATTCGCTCACCTTCGCGCACGGTCAGCGCAAGGGACGCAGCGAGACGCAATGGATGCTGAACAGTAATTCGCTCAGAAAACTCGACATGCAGGACCTCATGGTGTTCGTCGCCGTGTATGAGCAAAACAGCGTCACCGGCGTATCCGAGACGCTTTGCATCAGCCAGTCCACGGTGAGTTACTGCCTGAAAAAACTGCGCCGCAGTTTCGAGGACGAGCTATTCATCAATACCCGTACCGGCGGCATGCAGCCCACCTGCAAGGCCGGTGCGATGTACCCTCACGCGCTGAAAGTCCTCGAAAGCATCAACCTGTGTCACGCCGGCCCACCCACGTTCGACCCCGGCCTGAAACCCGTGACCTTCAACATCTGCGCACCGGAATATTTCGAACAGTTGATCCTGCCGCGCCTGCTGAAACGCTTCGACCTCGCCGAGCTTCCAGTGATGGTCAATGTGTTCAAGCTCGAGGCCGATGTCCCTGCCGAAGCGTTGCGCGACGGCAGCCTCGACCTGGCGGTGTGCTTCGGCCCGCACTTTCATCGCAGTCATGTCGACTTCAAATCCCGGACGCTGCTCGAAGACGATCTGGTGTGTGTTTTCGACAAACGCGCCACGCCGGCGGAACCACGCCTGAGTCTGCAAACCTATGTCGAACGTCGACACGTGTTCCCGACACCCTGGACGTCCGCCACCAACATGGTCGACGGCTGGCTTGCGCAGCAGGGCCAACAACGCCAGATCGTCGCACGCGCCAACAGTTACAGTGCAGCGCTGAAGCTGATTACCGGCACCGACTATGCCCTGACCCTGCCCCGGCGCATCCAGCGATTGCTGGCCGGTGCAGACACTTTCAATCACTGTGAAGCGCCCGAAGGCTTGCCGGGTTTCACCCTCGACATGCAGTGGAACCAGGGTGTTGATCAGGACAGCGCCAACACCTGGCTGCGAGAGCAAGTGATCCAGGCCTGCGTCGAGCAGGAAACGGCCTGATACTCAGTTGCTGATGGCGGTCTTGCTGTAGGAATCGCGATCGATGTCGAGAATTTCCACGCACAGCTGGACTTCAACGCCAGTCGGCCACTCACACAGGCCCTGAACCACCTCCAGCAGGCTTTCGGAGAGCTGTTTCTTGATCTGTGCGGAACGACCGCTCAGCAGCGCCAGCTTCACATGCACGAATGCCCGCTCAGCCAATGCCGTGCCAACCTTGAATGTCTCGACCATGACCGCGCGGCTCTTGATGTCAAATTCGGCAGAAAATTGACCGGAGCCCACCAACGTATTGTTCAACCGCATCAATGCCACATCGGCATTCAAGTCAGTCAGGTTGGCGGTGTATTCCATGTGCAGGTGAGGCATGAGTCAGATCCTGTAGGTAGGGGGGCAGGTCGTACATATAACACAGCGTCGCCCTGTTCATTCGGGCAGCGGCAAAACGGCACGCTCACTCATGAACGCCTCCAGGCGCGAGCGTAACCAACGCTCGGCGGGGTCGGTGTCGACATGACTGAGCCAGACCATGGACAGGTCCAGGGTCGGCGTCTTGAACGGAAAGGGTTCCTTGAACAGCATTCCCGATGCAGCCATCGCCTCGGCGGTGTAGTCCGGCAGGCTGGCAATCAGGTCCGTCCCGGCGAGCAAGGCTGGCAACGCACTGTATTGCGGTACCGAGAGCACTACCTGGCGCGTGCGACCGATATCTGCCAGCCACTCGTCGGCATAGCCACTGACGTTGGCGGTATGGGACACCAGCACGTGTGGTCGCGCGCAATATTCATCGAGGGTCAGCGGTGTGTCGGAAGCATCGGCGCGCAATATGCTGGGCTGGATGTGCCGCAGCAACTTGCGCTTGGCATTGGCCGGCAAGCCACGGGTCTGGCTGATACCTACCGTGATATCACCAGACGCCAGCAAGTCGGGAATCCGCCAGTAATCGACATGCTGCACCACAAACACCACGTTGGGCGCTTCCTGGCGCAAGACTCGCAGCAATGGCGGCAACAGACCAAACTCGACATCGTCGGACAGACCGATGCGGAACGTCATCGTACTGCTGGCCGGATCGAAATCATGGGTCAGACTCAAGGCTACGGACAAGGAGTCCAGCGCCGGCGACAGATGCTTGATGATCTCCTCTGCCCGCGCTGTCGGTTCCATGCGATGGCCGACGCGTATGAACAGCGGATCATTGAACATTGCACGCAAGCGGTTGAGCGCCGAACTGATGGTCGGCTGACCGAGAAACAGCTTCTCCGCCACCCGAGTGACATTACGCTCGAGCATCAGTGTTTCGAATACCACCATCAGGTTGATATCCGCCTTGCGAAGTTCGTTGCGATTCATCCACTGCCCCCGATGTCCAAACCTGCTGACAGTTTAGGTAGCTGGCGCGACTGCCGTCTATCCGACTCAGGTCCAACAGCCTGACGCGGATGGGTTTATCTGTGTGTCGCTGGAACCGTTGACGCACACGCTGGAGCGGTTGGGGCAGTAGTTTCGCTTTCCTGCGGCCAAAAACAAAACCCCTACCTGCGTGCGCAGATAGGGGTTTTGGAATTTAATCTTGACGATGACCTACTCTCACATGGGGAAACCCCACACTACCATCGGCGATGCATCGTTTCACTGCTGAGTTCGGGATGGGATCAGGTGGTTCCAATGCTCTATGGTCGTCAAGAAATTCGGGTACTGAAGCGTTTTTCAACGTTTCAGCAAATTGGGTATGTGACAGCTTTCGGTGTTTTGTGAGCGTCGAACTTTCGGTTCATTGCGTCTTCACACACCGCAATCTGATGCTCTTTCGAGTAGTCAAATTGCTTGGGTGTTATATGGTCAAGCCTCACGGGCAATTAGTATTGGTTAGCTCAACGCCTCACAGCGCTTACACACCCAACCTATCAACGTCGTAGTCTTCGACGGCCCTTCAGGGGACTCAA
>NZ_JAHBDJ010000033.1:0-277563 GCF_019956375.1 Pseudomonas sp. GL-R-19
CGCCCAGAGCCCCCACCGAGTGACCGGCCATGCTTTCCATCAGGATCACGACGACGTTCTTGATCGGCAGGGTCTTGTCGGTCGGCGGCGTGTAGTCACGACGTACGGCGGCCATGTCGGCGTCCACCAGTTTCTCGTCGGGCAGCACCAGCATGTCACGTACGACTTGCCGGGCTTGCTCTTGAGGCAGGGTGGCCTTCCAGATGTTGTCGCGATCTTCGGACATCCGGCTCTTCGCTGCGGCAACCAACTGCAGGGTGCCGTTGAGGCCCAACTGGTTGGCGAAGTTCGAATTGGTGGTGTAGACGTCACCCCAACGCAGCGGCGGGCCCTGACGCAGGGTGCCACGGGCGGCGACCACGCAAACCAGCAGGCACACCACGAATACCGCGATACGTGCGTACCACGGCGCAACCTGGCGCGTGCCGATACTGCCGCCACTGAACGGGCCACGAGGGCGGGTTGCACGATCGGCGCCCATGAATGCCAGGCTCAGGATCCAGGTGCCCACGGCCCATGCCAACAGGTAACGGACCACCGGAAAACCGTACCAGAGCATGCTCATCACGGTTTTCGGATCCTCCTTGACGTACTGGAAGACCAGGCCGTTGAGGCGCTGGTGGAACTCACGATAGAAGTCCATCTCCATCAGGCCCAGGAACAACGCAATGCTGGAGACAATCGTCAGCCAGAAACGGAACAGCCCACGCGCCGCCATGGCCCGGACGCTGAACATTGCCAGCAGCAACGGAATGCTGAGATAGACCACCAGACGCAGGTCGAAACGCAGACCGTTGGCGAATGCCTCGAGGAAGGTCGAGGCCGGTGTGTCGAGGATCATCGAGCGGTTGTAAACCAGCAGCGCGACGCGCAGCAGGCTGAACATGACCATCATGACCAGGGCACACAACAGCGTGTAGGCCAGATGCGATTTGACGGTCGGTTGCAGCAGGCGACTAGAAGCTCGCTGCTGATTCAGGGCGTCCGGGATTGCCATGTCGTTTTAGGACCCATTGGAAGTTGAAGTTTCAAAAATACAGCTGCGCCTTGCCCTCTTTTCGGCCCGTACCAGGCCCGGGGGTTTGCGCGGTGCGCAAATGTTGCACGATCAACGGCAGCATTGCCATTGATAACTACCCTCATTCCGACTGTTTCATCCTGCATTCAGGAATACGCAGCGTGCTGTGCAAGAACCGGCGAATTGTCTTGGAGACTGGGTGAAAATTTCGTGCAACGCATATTCGGAAACAAATTAAAGCACCCGCCCCCGTCAAAAACGCAAACGCCCCGAACCGGTCGGGGCGCTACGAAGTCACCTTGAAAGAACGACAGCGTTACTTCTCGGCGCGTTCCTTGAGGGCTTTCAAGGTATTGAACGGGGCATCCACCACAAACTTGTTGGCCACCATCGACGGCACGCTGCCGCCCGGCTCGGTGTGCACCTGATAGGTCACTTCGACCTGGTCGCCCTTGGGCACGAACTTCCAGAAACCGTCGACCTTGGCGACCCGGACGAAGCCTTTTTCTTCAGGAATGTATTTTGGTACGCCTTCGAGCTTGCGGGTCAGGCTGCCATCAGCGCCTTCGATGGTGGTGACGTGCAGCACCGAATCACGCGCAGTAACCGGCCACGGGGTGTTGAACTGAGTGTAGGTCCAGCTCTGGTCACCTTCGTGCTTGAGCAGCTTCTGGGTTTTGCATTCGTGAATCCAGGCGCAGGCTCCGGACACGTCTTCCTGCAACGCGCGCAGCTTGGCTATGGTGGTTTTCATCAGCGTGACGCCCTGGTAGGCCTTGTAGTCGGAGCCGGCCACTTCACTCAGGGAGATCTTGATGCCGTCTTCGTCTTTTTTGACTTTCCAGTCTTCGGCCTGGGCCGTCGAAGTAGCCAGCACAACCGTCAATCCACACAGCACAGCCATACGATGCAGCGAACCCATAGTCTTATTCCTTATTGTTGAAGTTCCGTTCGTTGGGCTTGCACCTCCGCTCACCTTCAGGTTTTTCGGAGGTGATCGCAGGTGCAAGCCCACACATCATGCCGCCGTCATTTGCTCCCACCAGCCAATCAACCGGATCGCTTCTTCGCTGCTGCTTCCGCACACCTCAGGGTCGGCCTCGAAGGCAGAACACACCGCCGGCCGTTCCGGCTGGCCGAAAATATTGCACAGGTTATCGGAGGAAAGTTGCAGGCAACGCTCCCCTGCGGCTTTGCCGTTGGGCATACCGGGAATCGGTGAACTGATGGAAGGGGCAATGCAACAAGCGCCACAGCCCTCACGGCATTTCATGACGACAAGCTCCTCGCGACGAGCAATGTATAAAAGGACGGGGCACAGAGTACTCGCTTAAACAGTTGTTTTAAATTACCTGCCAGCGGGTTTTTCCATGTAAACGAGCATGACCGACCAGTCGCCGACAAAGCGTCTGGTCTGCGGTTCGCGGATCCTGGTGAGGTTACTGCTTGAACTCGAAGTCCAGTGCCGCGCCTTCGACATCGCGGCGCTCTTCCTTTCGCAGTTGCAGCTGCATTTCATTGCTGAGCAGGCGCCCGTTGAGCTGGAACGGGCTGCTGTCGCTTTTGTCACCGAACATCTGGGGCAACAATGGTTCGCGCCTGGACAACGGCACCGTTCCGACCGGCTTCAACTCCTGAACCATATCCTTGGGCAGGCTCAGGTCCAAATTGGCGGATGGAAGCTCGGTCTTGACCACTTCGCTGGCCGGTTTCGATTTGGAGGCAATGGGCGGGCGCTTTTTCACGGGCGTCGCCGGTTTCTCGGCCGGCGAGGCTTTTTTCACAGGTTCGGGTTTTATCGGTGCGACGTGGAAACTGCCGGTGGCCTCCTGATCCTGCTCGGTTGCTGCTACGACGAATGCCGGCTGAACACTCGCAAACAGGCAGAGCAAAAGCCAGGCGGCAGGAAAGGTCGGTTTCATGTATCCCACGGTGGGTGCAAACGGCAGAGGTGCATATGCTCGCCTGTTGCAGCCCACAAGACAAGCACCGTAGCAGCCTGTTACAAACCGCCCGCCATCTCCTGGCAGAGCTGGGTGGCCAGCATGCCCAAGGTCATCAACGCGCGCTCGGCTTCACGATTCCACGGGATGCCGCAATTGAGGCGAATGCAGTGATTGAACTGCTCGGTATTACTGAAGATCAGTCCCGGCGCAATACTGATGCCCTGCTGCAATGCCCGCACGTGCAACTCCTGGGTGTTGACCCGTCCCGGCAGACTGACCCACAGAATGAAGCCGCCGGTAGGCCGGGTCATCTGCGTGCCTTCCGGGAAATACTGCTGCACCGCCAGCTGGAAGGCACTGAGGTTCTTGCGGTATTCCTGACGGATGAAGCGCAAATGCCGGTCGTACCCACCATTTTCCAGGTACGCGGCAATGCCCATCTGGGTCACGCTGCACGCAGAATGCGTGCTGAAGGTCTGCAAGCGCTGGATTTCCTGCTGATACTTGCCGGCAATCATCCAGCCGATCCGCACGCCAGGCGACAGGGTTTTAGAGAAGCTCGAGCAATAGATCACTCGATCCAGCCGATCATAGGCCTTGAGGGACTTGGTACGCCCTTGCTCGAACATCAGCTCGCCGTAGATATCGTCTTCGACAATCTGGATATCGAAGTCCGACGCCAGGCGCAGCAATTGTTTCTGCCGCTCCTCCGGCATGGTGCCGCCCAATGGATTGCTTAGTCGCGTGGTCAGCACCAACGCCTTGATCGACCATTGGTTGGCCGCCAGTTGCAAGGCTTCCAGGCTCATGCCCGTGGCCGGATCGCTGGGGATTTCGATGACCTTGAGGCCCAACAGATCGGCCAGTTGCAGCAACCCGTAATAGGTCGGCGACTCAGCCGCAATCAGATCGCCCGGACGGGTCAGCACGCGCAAGGACATCTGCAGGGCATCGACGCAGCCGTGAGTAATCACCACTTCCGACGGATCGACCACCACACCGGCATCGCGCATGCGGATCGCCACCTGTCGGCGCAACGGCTCGAAACCGGGGCTGAACATGTAGCTGAAGGCCCGCGGGCTATGGAAACGGGTGACTTTGGCCAATTGCTGATGCAGTGCCCGCACCGGCAAATAATCGACACTCGGCACTGCAGCGCCCAGCGGGAAGACCCCTTCACGACGGGATTCGACCAGGACTTGTTGAATGATGCTACTGCGGGTGACCAGGCCGGGGCGCTCGACCCGGGCGATGTCCGGCGTCGGTGCGGTGAGTGCCGGCGTCTGGTGCACGTAGTACCCCGACTGCGGCCGGGCGCGGATCAACCCCTGATCCTCGAGATTGGCATACGCCTGCAACACCGTCGCATGGCTGACATTGAGCTGCGAGCTCATCTTGCGCACAGAAGGCACGCGCTCCCCCGGCTGATAGACCCCACGGCGGATGTCTTCGGCCAGTTGTTGAGCAATACGTTGATAGAGCAAAAGATTGGTCATGACGCAGCACTCGATTTCACGGGCATTTTATTCTTGTGTGAAACAATACCGGAACAGTTTAAAAGTGTACGGGGACAGTTGCCACAATAGTCGACCGTACAGTGCAGTGTCAGCAAAATCTGTACTGTTTTATGCGTTAATCGGCGCACCATAAAAAAACCCGACGCTGCATGGCAGGCCGGGTTGTAGGAGCTGTAGGAGCTGTCGAGTGAAACGAGGCTGCGATCTGTTGATCTTGCTCTTGATACTCAAGTGAACTCGAAAAGATCGCAGCCTCGTTTCACTCCGCAGCTCCTACAGGGTGCATAGCGTCACCCTGGAGCAGCTCCTACCGGGCAGCGCCGAGCTGGCCCTTTTCGTCGGAAAACACAATTTCCACCCGACGGTTCTGCGCTCGACCCCGTTCCGACGCATTCGCGTCCACGGGATACTCGTCACCATAACCCTCGACCTGAATACGCTTGTCGTCGATGCCCAGGTCCATCAACACGTCAGCCACCGATTGTGCGCGGTCGCGGGACAGCTTGAGGTTTTCCTGCTTGCCCCCGGTACTGTCCGTATAACCTTCGATCCGTACCACACGCTTGGGGTTGAGTTGCAGGAACTGCACGATCTTCAGCACCACACGGTTGGCCGAAGGTTTCAATTCCGCTTCGCCGGTGTCGAACAGCATGTCGCCCAATGTCATCACCAGGCCACGGTCGGTCTGGGTGGTCGTCAATGCCAGGATCTGCTCTTCGAGCCATTTGCCTTGCTGCTGCACGCTGAACAGTTTGGATTCACGCAGTGCCAGTTGCAGGCGCTGCCGCTCCAGTTCGAGTTTCGCCGCTTGCTCTTCGTTGAGCGCCTGATCGGTGTGTTCCCGGGCAATGGCACTATAGCGCTGGCTCAGATAGGCGTAATGCACCACGTCCGAACCGCTACCCCAATAGCTGGACAGGCGATCGGCACGGGCCAGGGACTCCCCCGCGCGAATCACGTCCTTGGGGGCGATTCGCAGCACATTGGAGTCTTCCTTGACCTTCTGAAAATCGGTTCCAGCCTGTTGCAATGCGGTCTCGCTGTGCTGGCTGGCGCAACCAGACAGGCTCGCGCAGCCTGCCAGGATCAAACCGCCGAGGGCTTTGCTCTTGAGGCTCATTCGGCATCTCCCAGTTGCTTTTGCAGGCGGGCGATGCGGGTGTTCAGCACGTTCAACTGCTCCTCGCTCTTGGCCTTCAACACCTTGGCTTCAGCCAGGCGCGCATCGAGTTCGGCCTGTTCGGCCCGCATCCGCGCATTCTTGAAGGATTGATCGGTCATGTTGCCCTTGGCGCGGTTGTACTTGTCTTCGGCCAGTTTCATTTCCGGCACATCGTCGGCGGTGGCGCCCACGGCCTCGGCCTGTTCGAGAGCCTGTTCGGTCAGGCGCATCTGTTCATTCGGCGCAGGATCGGTTGCACAACCCGCCAGGACCACAAAGGCCACGGCAGCGAAAAGAGGTCGAATACTCACTAAATATCCCTACTGTTTTGGGGCACTGACGGGTTGTTGCGAGGGTTGCTGCGGTTGTGAGCGTTGTGCCTTCCAACGCTCGATATTGCGCATCAGCACGGCTTCCGTCAGTCCGGACGCGGGCAATTCTGTCATCTTTTTGGCCAACTGTCCGCGCAACCACGGATCGTTGCAGGCCGAGTCATGGGAAATCGCCAGGTACAGGCCAGGCTTGTCGACCGGTTGCGAGCGAGTGACCAAATCACTGGCCATGCCCAGTGTCTGCGCGGTCGCCATGCCCGAGTAACGTCCTGCCAGCACAAACTCGACCTCGCCCAACAGCAATTTCTGAAAGGCCTGGGTCAGGTTGGACGTGTGCGTGAGGGTTAACTGCTGTCCGGCAAAAGTGCTGAATTGCGGAGTCAATCGAGCCTTTTCCGACACGGCACCGCTATGGCCGTGCAGATCTTGTGCTTCGTTATAGATCAGCGTCGAGTCCTTGCGCGTCCAGACCAGATAGTCGTTTTCCAACAAAGGTGGATGGATGTAATCCAGGGTTTCCAGCTCGCTGAGCGTCAACGTCGCGTCCGCCAGCATGTCCATGCGCCCGCTGCGCACTTCGTCCAGGGCCTGGGCGCGTTTGCCGGCATACAGCAGCTCGACCTTGAGCCCCAACTCCCCCGCCACTTGCTGCAGCAAATCGGCACTGGCACCGATCAGGCGTTCGGGATTCTGCGGGTCTTGCCACAGATACGGTGGCGCGTCCGGGCTGCCGGTCACCACCAGGCGCTCGCATTTGCCTGCGGCGAAAGACAGCGCCGGCAATAACGCCAATCCCAGTAAGCTCCACACAAGTCGCAGATCCATGGCAATTCACTCCACTCAAACCCGGTTATGCCCCCCTGTAGGAGCGAGCTTGCTCGCGATGGTTTCAAATGCACCGCTTGTATCCAGGATCCCCGCGTCATCGTTGACGTCCATCGCGAGCAGGCTCGCTCCTACAGGGGACAAAGCCCAAAAAAAAAGCCCGACCAAAAGGCCGGGCTCTTTATAAGTGAAGCAGCCGGATTAGACCAGCTTCTCGAACTCAGGGATGGCTTCGAACAAGTCCGCCACCAGGCCGTAATCGGCCACCTGGAAGATCGGCGCTTCTTCGTCCTTGTTGATCGCAACGATCACTTTGGAGTCTTTCATGCCGGCCAGGTGCTGGATCGCGCCGGAGATACCGACGGCGATGTACAGCTGTGGCGCAACGATCTTGCCGGTCTGACCGACCTGCATGTCGTTGGGAACAAAACCTGCGTCGACCGCGGCGCGCGAAGCACCAACGGCAGCGCCCAGCTTGTCGGCCAGGGCGTACAGGTGTTTGAAGTTGTCACCGTTCTGCATGCCGCGCCCGCCCGAAACGACGATCTTGGCAGCGGTCAGTTCCGGACGATCGGACTTGGCCAGCTCTTCGCCAACGAAGCTGGAGATGCCAGCGTCATGAGCAGCAGCAACGGCTTCAACAGCAGCAGAACCGCCTTCAGCGGCAACCGGGTCGAAACCGGTGGCACGCACGGTGATCACTTTCACTGCAGCGTTCGACTGAACGGTAGCGATGGCGTTACCAGCGTAGATCGGACGCTTGAAGGTGTCGGCGCTTTCTACCGAGATGATCTCGGAGATCTGGTCAACGTCCAGGGCAGCGGCAACGCGCGGCAGGATGTTTTTACCGTTGGAAGTAGCGGCAGCCAGGATATGGCTGTAGCCCTTGCCCAACTCGGCTACCAGCGGAGCAACGTTTTCCGGCAGCTGGTGCGCGTAGGCAGCGTTATCGGCTACCAGCACTTTGCTCACACCAGCGATTTTCGCAGCGGCTTCAGCCACGGCGCCAACGCCCTGACCTGCAACCAGCACGTGGATGTCGCCACCGATTTTGGCGGCAGCAGCCACGGTGTTCAGCGTGGCCGGGGCCACTGCTTTGCCGTCGTGTTCAGCGATTACCAAGATAGTCATGATTAGATTACCTTCGCTTCGTTTTTCAGTTTCTCGACCAGTTCAGCCACCGACTTGACCTTGATACCCGCGCTGCGTGCAGCTGGCGCTTCGACTTTCAAGGTTGTGTTGGTGGAGGCGGTGGAAACGCCCAAAGCGTCCGGAGTCAGCACTTCGAGAGGCTTCTTCTTGGCTTTCATGATGTTTGGCAGAGACGCGTAGCGCGGCTCGTTCAAACGCAGGTCGGTGGTGACGATGGCCGGCAGTTTCAGGGAAACTGTCTGCGCGCCGCCGTCGACTTCGCGAGTCACGGCAACGCTGTCGCCGCTGATTTCGACTTTCGAAGCGAACGTGCCCTGACCGTAGCCGCTCAATGCAGCAAGCATCTGGCCAGTCTGGTTGTTGTCGCTGTCGATGGCTTGTTTACCAAGGATCACCAGCTGAGGCTGTTCCTTGTCGACAACGGCCTTCAGCAGCTTGGCAACGGCCAGGGAAGTCAGGTCTTCGGCGGACTCGACGAGGATGGCGCGGTCGGCACCCAGAGCCAGCGCGGTGCGCAGTTGCTCTTGAGCGGTGGACGGGCCGACGGAGACGACGACGATTTCAGTCGCAACACCTTTCTCTTTCAGGCGTACGGCTTCTTCCACGGCGATCTCGCAGAACGGGTTCATCGACATCTTGACGTTGGCAAGATCGACGCCGGAATTGTCCGCCTTGACGCGGACCTTGACGTTGTAATCCACAACGCGTTTGACAGCTACAAGAACCTTCATGGATTCCTCGTTACTCTCCGGTGAAAAGAAAGTCGCCTAGGCGAACCTGGCGGTTGATGCTCATCGGGCGCAAGGGCACCTCCAAAAACGCCGGCAAAGCTGTCAAGTGACCATCGCTCATGATCTGGATGACCGTCCGTCAGTGGTGACTGACGAGTCATTCAACATCGCGGCGTGTAAACTGCGCATCAGCCCCGCGCAGCGCATCACTCTCTACTGCCATCGCCCTGTCTTTAGAGGTGCTCTTGAAACCAACAGTCAGCCTACGGCGATCGCAAAACCGCCCGTATATTGACCGGAACGCCTATTCCGGTCAATACGCCAAAATGGCCGTTCATAAGGCGCGTGACTTTGATTTCTCTGGCTTTGAGCCAATTCAAACAAACGTTTGTATTGGACGCTGAGAGTGGTGTAGATATAATGCGCCACCCAAAGAGAAAGGTGGTCAATCGATTGTCCGCTCTCGGCGTTGCGCCGGGATTCATGGATGCGACACTGAACCTCCAAATTAGAAAAAAAACTGTTGAGCCTTGAGTAGGAGATAACCTGTGGAACGCGAATACATGGAATTCGACGTTGTCATCGTCGGTGCCGGCCCCGCGGGTCTTTCCGCCGCCTGCCGCTTGAAGCAGAAGGCCGCCGAAGCCGGTAAGGAAATCAGCGTCTGCGTGGTCGAAAAAGGCTCCGAAGTCGGTGCTCACATTCTGTCCGGTGCCGTGTTCGAACCACGGGCCCTGAACGAACTGTTCCCGGACTGGAAAGCACTCGGCGCGCCGCTGAACACCCCCGTCACCCGCGACGACATCTTCGTTCTGAAGAGCGCTGAGAGCGCGCAAAAAATTCCAGACTTCTTTGTGCCCAAGACCATGCACAACGAAGGCAACTACATCATCTCCCTGGGCAACCTGTGCCGCTGGCTGGCCCAGCAGGCCGAGAACCTGGGCGTGGAAATCTACCCGGGCTTCGCTGCTCAGGAAGCGCTGATCGACGAGAACGGCGTGGTGCGCGGGATCATCACCGGCGACCTGGGCGTCGACCGCGAAGGTAACCCGAAGGAAGGCCTGTACACCCCGGGCATGGAACTGCGCGGCAAGTACACGCTGTTCGCCGAAGGTTGCCGTGGCCACATCGGCAAGCAGCTGATCAAGCGTTTCAACCTGGACACTGACGCTGATGCCCAGCACTACGGCATCGGCCTGAAAGAAATCTGGGAAGTCGACCCGGCCAAACACCAGCCTGGCCTGGTGGTGCACACTGCCGGTTGGCCGATGGACATCATGGGCACCGAGAACACCGGTGGCTCATTCCTCTATCACCTGGAAAACAACCAGGTGGTCGTCGGTCTGATCGTCGACCTGTCCTACAGCAACACCTACCTGTCGCCGTTCGACGAGTTCCAGCGCCTCAAGCATCACCCGGTGCTCAAGCAGTACCTGGAAGGCGGCAAGCGCATCAGCTACGGCGCCCGCGCGATCAGCAAGGGCGGCCTGAACTCGCTGCCGAAAATGGTGTTCAAGGGCGGCGCGCTGATCGGTTGCGACCTCGGCACCCTGAACTTCGCCAAGATCAAAGGCAGCCACACCGCGATGAAATCCGGCATGCTCGCCGCTGAATCGGTGGCTGACGCGCTGTTCGCCGAGAAGGACGGCAGCGAAGAACTGACCACCTACGTCGACGCCTTCAAGAAGAGCTGGCTCTACGAAGAACTGTTCGCCAGTCGCAACTTCGGCCCGGCGATCCACAAGTTCGGCGCCATCGTCGGCGGTGGTTTCAACTGGCTCGACCAGAACATCTTCGGCGGCAAACTGCCGTTCACCCTGCACGACACCAAGCCGGATTACGCTTGCCTGAAGCTCGCGGCCGACTGCAAGAAGATCGACTACCCGAAACCCGACGGCAAAATCAGCTTCGACAAACTCAGCTCGGTGTTCATCTCCGGTACCAACCATGAAGAAGAGCAGCCGTGCCATCTCAAGCTCGCCGATCCGAGCATCCCGATCAGCAAGAACCTGCCGCTGTACGATGAGCCTGCCCAGCGTTACTGCCCGGCTGGCGTGTACGAAGTGATCACCAAGGAAGACGGCGAGAAGCGCTTCCAGATCAACGCCCAGAACTGCGTTCACTGCAAGACCTGTGACATCAAGGATCCTGCACAGAACATCACCTGGGTGACACCTGAAGGCGCCGGCGGCCCGACTTACCCGAACATGTAAGCCGAACCACGAACATCAAGGCTCCCGAAACGGGGGCCTTTTTGTTGCCTGCAGTTCAAGCCACACCACAAAACAAATGTGGGAGCGAGCCTGCTCGCGAAGGCGGCCTGACATCCAACATCTATGTTGACTGACACACCGCATTCGCGAGCAGGCTCGCTCCCACAGAGGATTGGCGGTGACTCAAGCGGCGCGTTCATCCCCAGGGCTACGCTCAAAGTAGCGCTTGTACTCGCGACTGAACTGCGACGTGCTCTGATACCCCACCCGATGCGCCACCTGCGCCACACCTAGCCCCTCGCCCAGCAACAACTGCTGCGCCCTGAGCAAACGCAATCGCTTCAGATACTGCACCGGCGACAACAAGGTGCTGCGCTTGAAATGCTCGTGAAAGGTCGACGCACTCATGTTCGCGCAACTGGCCAGGGTCTCGACGTTCAGCGGTTCGGCGAAATGCGCATGCAGATGACTGAGGGATGCCGCGATCCGGGCGAACTGCCCCTGCTGTTCAACCAGCGCCCGCAACACATCGGCTTGCGGACCGCGCAATGCGACGAACAGCAACTCGCGCAAGCGCGCTTGCCCCATGATCTGGCACTCCAGCGGATCGTGCAGGCAACGCAACAGTCGCTCGACACAACCACGCATCGCATCATCGAGCACTGCCGAGGTCATGGACTCAGGTGTTTGCGCCGGAATATGCCGCCCCGGCGCCAAGCCCATTGCCAATACCAGCTCACCCAGCATCACCCGGTCGATCGCGACAGACACGCCCAGCATTGGCCCGCTCGGCGCGGCAAAGGTTTCACACTCGAACGGCACCGGCAGCGCCTGAATCAGGTAGTGCCCTGCGCCATATTCCAGAGTGCGCGGTCCCAGGTACGCCAGTTTGCTGCCCTGGGCGATGATCACCAGGCTCGGCTCATAGATCTGCGGCCCACGGGCCACGTCGCAACTGGCCCGCAGGACCTGCACGCCCGGTAACGCAGTCGGGACGAAACCGTTGCGAGTGGACAGCGGCTCGATCAGCGAAACCAGGGTGGCGTTGGCATCAAGATGACGGGTCAACTGCATGAAAAAAACTTCGAAAAAAAGGGATGAAAGCATCATCGCAGGTCTGATCGCCAATGGAATCGCTCAAGGAGCGATGCCGGAGGAATAGGCATGACACCCGGAGGAATCGCCATGGCTGCTACCGGGTTCGGCGCCCAGAATGCGCCACCTCACCCGTCAGCGCTTTTGCGAGGTTCACCATGTACACCGCCATCGGATACGCCGCCCAGTCGGCCACCACTCCCCTCGCCCCTGTGAAATTCGAACGCCGCAGCCCACGGGCCGACGACATTGCCATCGAGATTCTCTACTGCGGCGTCTGCCATTCAGACATCCATCAGGCCCGCAACGAGTGGGGCATTGCCGTTTACCCGCTGATGCCTGGTCACGAAATCGTAGGCAAGGTGACCGCCGTCGGTGCGAATGTCACCCAACACAAAGTCGGCGATCTGGTCGGTGTCGGCTGCATGGTCGATTCATGCCGCCATTGCGAAGCTTGCCAGGCCAACCTGGAGCAATATTGCCTCGAAGGCCCGACCATGACCTACGCCACCCCGGACCGCGTGGATGGCAGCAACACCATGGGCGGCTACTCCGACAGCATCGTGGTCAGCGAGCACTTTGTGGTACGCATCCCCGAGAAACTGAACCTGGCCAGTGCCGCACCGATTCTGTGCGCCGGTATCACCACTTATTCGCCACTCAAGCACTACGGCGTGAAAGCCGGAGACAAGGTCGGGATTCTGGGCATGGGCGGCCTCGGCCACATGGGCATCAAGTTCGCCAAGGCGATGGGCGCCGAAGTGACGCTGTTCACCCGTTCGGCAAGCAAGGCCGAAGAGGCTCGCCGCCAGGGCGCGGACCATGTGATCGTGTCCACCGATGACGCGCAGATGCAGGCCGCCGCCGGTCACTTCGACTTCCTGCTCGACACCATTCCGGTGCAGCACGACCTCAACCCCTACCTCGACACCCTGCGTTTCGACGGCGTGCATATTCTGGTGGGGTTGATCGAACCCGTAGAGCCGCCAGTGCATGCGGCCAAACTGGTCCTGGGCCGCCGGGTATTGGCCGGCTCGCTGATCGGCGGCATCGCCGAAACCCAGGAAGTGCTGGATTTCTGCGCCGAGCACAACATCACCTGCGACATCGAAATGCTCGACATCCGCCAGATCAACGAGGCTTACGCCCGCATGATCGCCGGTGACGTGAAGTACCGCTTCGTCATCGACATGGCGACCCTCAAGGTTTAAACCTTAAGACCCAGCTCCGCCGACAGCCGGGCCGTGACCCCTTTGATCAGGGGAATCAGCTCGGCCATTTTTTCCAGCGGCATGTATGGCACGGTGCTGGCGATGCTGATGCCGGCGACGATACGCTTGCTGGCATCGCGAATCGGCGCCGCCACGCAGCGGATCGACGGTTCGTTGTCTTCCAGATCGAAGGCGTAACCGCCGGCCACGTACTCGACCATGCGCTGCTCGAACTGCTCCCAGGACTGCTCCGGGTGCTGTGGCCAGAATTGATTTTTCCCACCCACCGGCAAACTGACCTCGTACAGGCGCTGCCACTCTTGCGGTGAATCATCGAGCATCAGTGCCTTGCCGATCCCGGTGCGCGCCAACGGCATGCGATGGCCGACCCGCGAGCGCATTTCCGGGCCATTGCGCCCCGGATTCTTGTGCAGGTACAGCACTTCGTCGCCTTCGCGGATCGCCAGGTGAATGGTGTCGCCGGTCAACGCCGACAACTCGTCCAGATACGGCCCGGCCAGGGTCACCAGCGGCAACTCTTCACGGGCCTGGAACCCCAGTTCGATCAGTTTCGGCCCCAGCAGATAACCGACTTGCGGCACCACCCGCAGATAACGCTCGTCCACCAGGCAACTGGCCAGGCGATGGGTGGTGCTGCGCGTGGTGCCGATCAGCCGGGCGATTTCCTTGAGATCGCGGGCGCCACTGGCCACGGCCTGGACCACACCCAGACCGCGAAGCAGGGTCTGGGTGCCGGTCGGCGCGGCGTCCTTGGCGATTTTTGGGGCGTCTTCCTGCATATCCAGCCTTTACCGTTGAGCGAGTGAACGGGCGGCATTATGGTCGCCCGCGCGCCACGACTACAACTTGATACGCTCGACCTTGCCCACCAGCAGGATGTAGGACAGTGCGCCAATCAATGCCAGCACCGAGATGTAGGTGATCGCCGGGGCAAAAGAATCTCCCGTCGCGAGGAAACCGATCACGATAGGCGTGGCGATCGCCGACAGGTTACCGATGAAGTTGAACACCCCGCCGGTCAGCCCGAGCAGGCGCGCCGGGGCGAGCGTCGATACCAGCGACCAGGTGATCGAAGCCAGGCCATTGCCGAAGAATGCCAGCGCGAGGAAGGCAATCACCAACGGCGTCGACTCGACAAAGTTGGCGCCGATGATCGAGGTGGAAATCAGCAAACCGCTGATGATCGGCAACTTGCGGGCGAAACCCACCGTGCAGCCGCGACGGATCAAAAAGTCCGAGAAGAAACCGGAACACAGCACACCGATGAACGCGGCGAGAAACGGCAGCGACGCCAACAGGCCGGACTTGATGAAGTCCATGCCGCGGTATTTCACCAGGTAGGTCGGGAACCAGGTCAGGAAAAACCACAGCGTTGAGTTGAGGCAGAACTGGCCGAGGTAGATGCCCCAGAGTTTGCGCTTGGTCAGGACAATGCCCAGGTCAGTCCAGCTGAATTTGGCTTTGACTTTGGCCTGTTCGGCCTGGATATCCACCAACCCGCCGCCCTCGCGGATCAAATCGATTTCCGCGTCATTGGCGCCTTTGAAATCCCGCGGCTCGCGATACACCGCGTACCAGATCACCGCCCACACAATGCCCACCGCGCCGGTGGCGACGAACACCATGTGCCAGCCGAATTCGTGCTGAAGCCACGCCAGTACCGGTGTCAGGAAGGCCAGGCCGACGAACTGCCCGGAGGTGTAAAAACCAATCGCCGTAGCGCGCTCGCGCTCTGGAAACCAGGTGGTGACCACGCGGCTGTTGATCGGATACGCCGGCGCTTCCAGCGCACCGACAGCCATACGCAACACGAACAGCGCGATGAAGCTGGCGGCGAAGCCGAGCATCACCGTGGCCACCGACCACAGCAGCAAGGCAACGCTGTACAGAATCCGTGGCGGCACACGATCCACCAGCCAGCCGCCAGGGATTTGCATGGCAGCGTAGGTCCAGCCGAACGCGGAGAAGATCAGGCCGACGTGGATCGGGTCGATGCCCAGGTCACTGGTCAATGCCGGGGCGGCAATCGACAGGTTGCTGCGGTCCAGGTAGTTGATCACCACGGTGATGAACAACAGCACCATGATGAAAAAACGCTTGCGGCTGGGCGTCACCAACGACGCCTGCCCGGTGAGGGTTTGCGGTTGCATGAGGGGTGCCTCTTCTTATGGTTATTGAGGTCGTTCTAAAGGCTGACGCAGACCCCTTGTAGGAGTGAGCCTGCTCGCGATAGCGGTGTGTCATTCACCATTGATGGCGACAGACACACCATCGCGAGCAGGCTCGCTCCTACAAGGGATTTGTGGTGGGTCAGGGATCACTCACCACTCGGCAAAGCTGCCATCGGCATGGCGCCAGATCGGGTTGCGCCAGCGGTGGCCGATGGCCGCGCGTTCGATCACGTATTCCTCGTTGATCTCGATGCCCAGGCCCGGGCCGTTCGGGATCTTCACGAAGCCTTGGTCGTAGTCGAACACCCGTGGGTCCTTGACGTAGTCGAGCAGGTCGTTGCTCTCGTTGTAATGGATGCCCAGGCTCTGCTCCTGAATGAATGCGTTGTAGCAAGCGGCGTCCAGTTGCAGGCAGGCCGCCAAGGCAATCGGGCCCAGTGGGCAATGCAGCGCCAGCGCGACGTCATAGGCTTCGGCCATGTTGGCGATCTTGCGAGTCTCGGTGATACCGCCGGCGTGAGAGGCATCTGGCTGGATAATGTCGACGTAGCCTTCGCTGAGCACGCGCTTGAAGTCCCAGCGCGAGAACAGCCGCTCACCCAGGGCGATCGGCGTGCTGGTCAGCGGCGCGAGCTCTTTGAGCGCCTCGTAGTTTTCGCTGAGCACCGGTTCTTCGATGAACATCAGCTTGTACGGATCGAGTTCCTTCATCAGCACCTTGGCCATGGGCTTGTGCACCCGGCCATGGAAGTCCACGCCGATGCCGACGTTCGGGCCGACGGCATCGCGCACGGCAGCGACATTGGCCAGGGCCTGGTCGACCTTGTCGAAGGTGTCGAGGAATTGCAGTTCTTCGGTACCGTTCATTTTCACCGCAGTGAAACCACGCTCGACCGCTTCTTTCGCCGCCCGTGCGGTATCTGCCGGACGGTCGCCGCCGATCCACGAATACACACGAATCTTGTCCCGCACCTGACCGCCCAACAGGTCGCTGACCGACACGCCCAGCGCCTTGCCTTTGATGTCCCACAAAGCCTGGTCGATACCGGCCAGGGCGCTCATGTGGATCGCGCCGCCACGGTAGAAGCCGCCGCGATAGAGCACGGTCCAGATGTCTTCGATGTTGCGCGGGTCTTTGCCGATCAGGTAGTCGGACAATTCTTCAACGGCAGCGGCAACGGTGTGGGCGCGGCCTTCGACCACGGGCTCACCCCAACCGGTGACGCCCTCGTCGGTTTCGACCTTGAGGAAGCACCAGCGCGGCGGAACGATGAAGGTGGTCAGTTTGGTGATTTTCATCTGTTTGTCTCTCTTGTTAGATGCAGCGCTCGCAGCGCCCAAAAAGTCTTATCGAAGGGCCTTCCACGCAGCGACATAGGCCTTGGCATTGGCCGCCACTTGTTCCGCCGTCATGCCCGGTTTGAACAGCCCCGAGCCGAGGCCGAAGCCTTTGACGCCAGCGTCGATAAACACCTGCATGTTGTCCGGCGTGATGCCGCCGACCGGCGCCAGAATCGTTCCCGCCGGCAGCACGGCCAGCCAGGCTTTGACGACCGCCGGCCCCATCTGCTCGGCCGGGAACATCTTCAGCACATCCGCGCCTTCAGCCAGTGCCGCGAAGGCTTCGGTCGGCGTAGCGACACCCGGCGACAGGTAAAGTCCCGCCGCTTTCGCCGCGCGCAAGACCTTCGGATCGCTATGGGGCATGACGATCACCTGGCCGCCCGCGGCCTTCACTTGCTCGACCTGCTCCGGCGTCAACACCGTGCCGGCACCGATCAGGCAATCGGCGGGCAAGATGCTGCGCAGGATGCGGATACTTTCGTACGGCTCAGGGGAATTGAGCGGCACTTCGATGACGCGAAATCCGGCGGCGTACAGGACTTCGCCGATGGCGACCGCTTCCTGCGGGCGCAGGCCGCGCAGGATCGCGATCAGTCCGTTTTGCGCCAAGGCTTGTTTGAGCATGTCAGGTCTCCAGTCAGGTTTAACGGGATGCGGTGCGCGTGACCAAGCCGGCAGCCAGCGCCAGTTGCCACAATCCGCGTTCGGTGGCCTGTTCGGCCAGGGTCACCCGGGCAAAACCGCAGGCGTCGAGCGCACGGCTGTAGCGGGCACAGAGTTGGGTGTTGCCGATGAGGATGATCGAAGGCAGGTGCACGCTGTTGCGCCGGCGCCGCTGGACGCTGGCCAGGGCCGCCAACTCATGGCCGATCAGCAGGCCGGACAGGTAGTCCGCCTGGGCGGTGGCGCTCAATTCGCCGGTCAGCCCGAGACTGCGGGCGCTGAACATGGTCGACAGCGGACCGGTTTCACCGTCCGCCGACAACGCGACCTGCACGCCACGATCAAACGCATCGCCATCGAAGGATCCGCCACGCTGATGGGTGCGTCCGAGAATGCTGTGCTCGCTGAGCACGGCGAACACTTCGCCGGTCATGAACGTATCGAAATGCACGATGCAGCCGTCGGCCACTTCCACCCATTTCGAATGGCTGCCCGGCAGGCCGATCAGCAGATCAGCGCCCGCCTCGCTCGTCAGGTTTTGCAGCACACCGAGCACCTGGGTTTCTTCGCCGCGCATCACGTTCGGCAAAGGCGAACGCTCGATGACGCCGGGCACGATGTGCACATCGATGCCGCGCAGGCTGCGCACAGTTTGCAAGGAAGTACCGAGAGTGGCGACGTTTGCCGGCGTGTCGCGGTAGGCCGCTTCGCGCCAGCCCTGGGCGCTGCCGACCATGCCGCAGGCAATCACCGGCAAATCCGGCTGGGCATCGAGCCAGTCACCGCAAGCCTCGTCGAATGCCAGTTCAAAACCGTCGGCGCATTCCCGGCCGTCAATGATTCGCGGCGCTTTCGGTAGCTGCATGATCCCCGACGACAGCGAACGCTGTTCGAGGACCAAGCCACCTTCAGCCAGTTTGTAAGCACGTAATGAGGTTGTCCCCCAGTCGAGCGCGATCAATTGCGCCTGCATCGCTTCACCTGTTTTGGTTTTTGGCAGTGAGTGAGCGGGACTATAAACCTGCGCCGGGATAAATCTCAATATATAAATATCAATCCCACATTATGAGATCAGACAAAAAAAAGATCGCAGCCTTCGGCAACTCCTACACGGGATCGTCCGCCGCGGTTTGGCGGTGTACATCGATCCGTAGGAGCTGCCGAAGGCTGCGATCTTTTAAGAAGTTTCAGTTACTCGCTGCGAAATCCCGCAGCACCGCTCCATCCATCCGATAGCGAACCCACTCCTCCTGCGGCTGCGCCCCCAGGGACTTGTAGAATTCGATGGCCGGGGTATTCCACTCCAGCACGCTCCACTCGAAACGGCCGCAGTCGTTGGCGCAGGCGATTTTCGCCAGATGCCGCAGCAGGGTCTTGCCCGCGCCTCCGCCGCGCTGTTGCGGGGTGATGTAGAGGTCTTCGAGGTACAGGCAATTGCTGCCAAGCCAGGTGGAATAGCTGAAGAAGAACACCGCGAAACCGATGGGTGCACCGTCGCGCAGGCAGATCAGGCCATGGGCGGTGGCACCTTCGCTGAACAGGCTGCGCTCGATGTCGGCAACACTGGCGATGACTTCATGGCGGGCACGTTCGTAGTCGGCCAGTTCAGTGATGAACGCGAGGATTTGCGGTGCGTCACTGGGGGTCGCCGGGCGGATTTCGATCGTCATGGACGTGCCTTGTCAAAAGTGGAAAACGCCATACTAAGTCGGCGCGGTACTTGTGGCGAGGGGACTTGCCTGTGGCGAGGGAGCTTGCTCCCGCCGGGTTGCGCAGCAGCCCCAAAAGAAGGCAATGCGATCTTTCTGGAAAAACAGAGCCGGTCGCGACAGGGCCTGCTTCGCAGGCCAGCGAGAGCAAGCTCCCTCGCCACAAAAGCTGATCCGCCACAAAGTGTCTGGAGGCTTTACTCCGGCCAACACTAACCCTGGAATCGATAACCTCGGACCTAACATTCGGGCACTGCGTGATTAGATAGCCGCGCAGCTCATTTATCCGGCCAAGGAACCACGTCATGCCTACCGCAACACCTCCTGTCTCAAGCAAGTTGTTCGGCCTGTTTTGCCTCGCCAGTTACCTGTTGTCGCTGTCCTACGGTTCGACGTTTTTGCTGTCATTGTTGATTGGTTCTCGCGGTGGCAACGAACACGACGCCGGCAGTGTGATTTCGGCGGCGATGCTCAGCACCTTTGCGGCGGTGATTGTTTCCGGCCATTTGTCCGATTTGCTCGGTGCCGCCCGATCGGTGGCGCTGTTCGGTGTTTTGCTGGTAGCGGCCAGCCTGGGCTTCGCCCTGACCCCGGGCTTCGGTCACCTGCTGTTGTTTTTCGGGCTGTTGCTGGGCCTGGGCTGGGGCGTGTTCTACACCCTGGGGCCGATCATCGTCGCAAGCCTGGTGACACCCGCACAGCGTGCGAAATACTTCGCCCTGCTGTCGGGCAGCATGATGACCGGGATTGGCAGCGGCCCGTTGCTCGGCCGCGCGGCGAGCGCCCTCGGTTATCCGGTGACAGCCGCGTTTTACCTGGCGGCGCTGGCCAGCCTGATCGGCGTATTGCTGTTCTGGCGTCTGGATCGGCAGTTGAAACAGGCGCCCGCGCAATCTGGCAGCGTGTCGCGGATTTCCTGGCGTGCAGCGGCTCAGGTGCTGTCGTCCAGGGCCGTTTTCCCGGTCATCATGGTCGGTCTCGGCGGCTGCGTTTTCGGTGGTCTGTCGAGCTTTCAAACCAGTTATGCGGCGGCGAACTCGCTCGACTACTCGTTGTTCTTCCTCGGTTTCATGAGCGCGGCGATCAGCGGCCGCATGCTGGTTGCCGGCTTCGTGGTCAAGCGCGATCCATTGCGTGCATCGTGCCTGCTTTCGGGGTTGATGCTGACGTCGATCGTGATGTTCGGTTTTGTCGTCGACAGCAGCTTCAGCTACCTGCTCGCGGCGGTGATGCTCGGGATCGGTTACGGCCTGACCTACTCGGTGATCAATGGCCTGGCCGCCAATGAAGCGCCGAACGGCACCACCGCGCAATCCTTGTTGTTGTTCAGCCTGTCGTACTTCATCGGCGTATTCGGCTTTCCTTTGCTGGCCGGGAAAATCATCGTCGAACAAGGCATGCCCACGCTGTTGCTCACGGTGCTGGCGGTGGCTGCGCTCAACTGGATGATCACCGTGGGCCGTTTGATCTGGCGTAGAGCCACAGCGGTCAGGACATTGGAACAGGCCTGAGCCGTTCGTCGCTGACAATGCACCCACCCGGATCGAGGGCGGACTAATCAGGTAAGGACTCTACCCGTTGGAGACAACACCATGATCCTGTCCAGGTTGACCGCCCTCGCCCTCGCCGCCCTGCTGTCTTCTGCCGCGTTCGCCGGGACCATCGGCTCGAGCACCGGCCCGACCAACCCGGTGGAAAAGCCCAGGGCACCGGCGATCCAGAGTGCTCCAGGCATGAACACCGATGGCACGACGATCGACCACAACCTCCCGCCTGCCACCGGCACCGACCCGCGAACCCAGGGCAATGACATGGGGCGTCAGGGCGGGAAGAACCTGCCGGACAAAAAAACACCCGGCAGTGGCGGCCTCGGTTCAAGCACCACCGAGGACGAGGAAAGCAATATGAGCCAGTAATGAAGCCAGGAGAAATCCCATGCCTCGTGGAAGCAAAACCAAATACACCGCCGAGCAAAAGCGCAAGGCGCAACACATCGAAGACAGTTACGAAAGCAAAGGCCTTTCAAAGGACGAAGCCGAAGCCCGTGCCTGGGCGACAGTGAACAAACAGTCCGGCGGCGGCGAACGGGCCGGTGGGTCGGGGCGCAAGAAACCGGCCAGTGCAAAGTCGGCAGATCGCAAGGAGTCGGCGCGTCGAGCGGTGGCCACTCGTAAGGGGCACTCACGCGATAGCGCTGCATCCAGAGAGGCCCAGACGGTCGATAGCTTGAGAAAGGAAGCCCGGGCCAAGGGTATTCCCGGGCGGTCCTCGATGCGCAAAAAAGAGCTGATCGAGGCGTTGCGCAAGGCGGGTTAAGGCCAACTGTTTTGTGTTGAAGCTGATGGCCTCATCGCGGGCAAGCCCGCTCCCACAGGGGACCGCGTTCGTCTGAACAATCCGGTCAACTGTGGGAGATCATCTGTACCTTAATACTTCGGTGGTCAGCGTTGTTTGAGGCGGTCGATCACGACGGCCAGAAGCAGAATCGAACCCCGAATCACATACTGATAAAACGTATCAATGTTCTTCAGGTTCATCGCATTCTCGATGATCGCCAGAATCAGTACCCCGGCAATCACGTGCCGGATCATGCCGATCCCGCCACTCAACGAAACCCCGCCCAGCACACAGGCCGAGATCACCGTCAGCTCGAAACCCTGGCCGATCATCGGTTGGCCGGAGGTCATGCGCGAGGCCAGGATTACCCCGGCCAACGCACCGATCACGCCATGCACGGCGAAGATGATGATCTTGGTCCGGTCGACATTCACACCGGCCAGCAACGCCGCTTCCTGATTGCCGCCGATGGCCATGGTGTTGCGCCCGTAGGTGGTGTAGTTCAGCAGCCAGCCGAAGAACAGGAAACAGACGATGGTGATCAGGATCGGTACCGGCACGCCGAACAACTGGCCGTTACCGAAGACGAAGAACGATTCCTGGGACACCCCCACCGCTTTGCCGTTGGCGAAGATGTAGGCCAGGCCACGCACGATCTGCATGGTCGCCAGCGTGGTGATCAGCGCGTTGACTCGCAGCTTGGCAATCACGATGCCGTTGATCAGCCCGACGATCAGCCCCATCACCAGCGCCGCACCGACACCGAGAAATACGCTGTCGGTGTCGCGCATCACAACCGCCGCGACTACTCCAGCGCAGGCAATCACCGAGCCCACCGACAAGTCGAAATGCCCGGACGCCAGGCAATACAACATGGTGCACGCCGCGATCCCGGTGGTGGAAATCGCCAGGCCCAGGCCACGCATGTTCAGCGGTGACAGGAAGTTGTCGATCAGCAAGGTGCAGGCGACAAAGATGCCGACCGCCGCCAGCAGCATCACCCAGTCATCGAGGAAGCACCGCAGGTCCAGCGGTTTGCGCGTGGTTGGCAGGGTGTTGTTTTGGGTTGTCATCATAGTCACCTCTCAGTTCGCCACGCCGTCGGCGCGTTGGCGCGGCAAAGCCAGTTGCAGCAGGTTGGATTCGTTGGCCTGTTCGCGGCTCAGCTCGCCACACAGGGCGCCTTCGCACAGCACCAGGATGCGGTCGGAAATGCCCATGACTTCCATCAAGTCGCTGGACACCACAATCACCGCGATCCCCTCGGCCGCCAGGTTATGGATGATCTGGTAGATCTCGGCCTTGGCACCGATGTCGATGCCGCGGGTGGGCTCGTCAAGCAGCAGCACTTTCATCGGCATCGACAGCCAGCGGCCGAGAATGGCCTTCTGCTGATTACCGCCGGAAAGAAACTTGATCTGCTGCCCGGCGTGGGGCGTTTTCACCTTGAGCGCCTTGATCTGCTGGTCGGCGTTGTCCTTCTCCCACAGGCCACGCAACAGGCAGCCGAAGGTGGCATGGGCGCCGCGTGCGCTGATATTGATGTTCTCGGCGACGCTGGCCAGCGGCAGGATGCCTTCCTTCTTGCGGTCCTCGGGGCACAACAGGATCCCGGCGGCAATCGCGTCCCGGGGTGAACGCAGCTTCAGTTCATGGCCACGAAGTTTCAGCTGTCCGGCGCTGTGGCGCGCCAGGCCGCTGAGCAGGCGCAACAGCTCGGTGCGACCGGCACCGACCAGCCCGAACAGCCCGAGGATTTCGCCTTTGTGCACCTCGAAACTCACCGGCTCACGCAACCCCGGCCCAAGCAAACCGTCGACCTTGAGCGCCACGGCGCCGCGCTGACGGGGGCGGTAATCGTAGATGTCCTGAATGTCACGACCGACCATGCAGGTGACCAGTTGATCGTGGGTCAGCTGCCCCATGTCCTCGAACGTACGCACGTACCGCCCGTCCTTGAACACCGTCACCGCGTTGCAGATGCGGAACACTTCTTCCATGCGGTGGGAGACATAGAGCACCACTTTGCCCTCGTCCCGCAGCCGGCCGATGATCGCCATCAAGCGCTCGATCTCCCGCGCCGAAAGGCTGCTGGTGGGCTCGTCGAAGGCAATCACATGGGCGCCACGGGACAACGCCTTGGCGATCTCCACCAGTTGCCGCTGGCCGAGGGACAGGCGTCCGACTTTCTCTTGCGGGTCGATTTCATCGGCCAGGCCTTTGAGACAGGCCAGTGCCTGCTGGCGCAGGGCACCGCGGTTGATCAGGCCGAAACTGGCCGGCAGATGCCCGAGAAACAGGTTCTCCGCCACGGTCATTTCCGGCACCAGATGCAGCTCCTGGTGGATCACGGCGACGCCACTGCCGATGCTGTCGGCGGTGGACTTGAAGTCCATCGCCCGCTCGCCGATCTGCAAGGCACCGCTGCTGGGCGTATAGGCCCCACCGAGGATTTTCAGCAGCGTCGACTTGCCGGCACCGTTCTCGCCCATCAAGGCATGAACCTGCCCCGGATGGGCGACGAAGCTGATGTTGTCCAGCGCCTTCACCCCGGGAAAGGTCTTGCCGATCCCGTTGAAGCGCAAGCTGCCGCTGTGTTGTTGTGTATTTGTTTGCGTGTGCATAACCCACCTCTTCAAACCGGTCAGGCAGCCCCGTCGCCGAGGCCGCCGCTGAAATCAAACGGCTGTCAGTTCCACAGGCCGATCTTTTCCAGTTCCTGCTTGAAGTTGTCGCGGGTGATCAGCGTCACGTCGTCCATGGCGGTGAATTTCGCCGGTTCAGTGCCGGTGGTGACCCACTCGTACATCATGCTCGCGGTGTTGTAGCCCTCGATGTGCGGGCTTGGCAGCATCGAGCCGTAGAAGCCGCTGTCGGGTTTCTTCAGCTCGCCGATGGCGTCGGTACCGTTGATGCCGATGCCGATCACGTTGGCCGCAGCGAAACCCGCACTCTCGGTGGCGCGCACACCGCCCAGGACGGTGTTGTCGTTCATGCCACCAATGATCAGGTTCTTCGCCGCACCCGGCAGTTTCACCAGGGCGGAGTTGGTGGCGTCCATGCTGCCTGGTACGTCGAGGGTCTTGAGGGCCGCGAACAGGATGTGGTCTTTCGGCATGCCGGCGTCTTCGAGTGCCTTGACCGAGCCGTCGGTGCGCTTCTTGCCGGTGTCGAGTTCGTTGTAGGTGTTGATCACCGCATAGGTGTCTTTCCACTCCCAGCCGCGCTTCTTCGCCTCGGTGGCCATGGCGTTGCCCTGCTTCTGGCCGACTTCGAACGCGGCCATGCCGAGGTACGGCACATCCTCCATGAACTTGCCGCTGGCATCGACGAAACGGTCATCGACGGCAATCACCTTCAGCCCGTTGAGTTTGGCCTTGGCCATGATCGCAGGTCCCAGGGACACGTCAGGCGGGCAGATCACGAAGCCTTTGGCACCGTTGGCCGCGAGGCTGTCGATGGCAGAAAGGGTTTTCTCACCGTCCGGCACGGCGATCTTGATCAGGGTGAAGCCCTTCTCTTTCCCGGCTTTTTCGGCAAAGGCCCATTCGGTCTGGAACCAAGGCTCCTCCGCTTGCTTGACCAGGAAGCCGATTTTCACTTGCTCAGCCGCCAGCAGCGTGCTGCTCAGGCTGAACGCCGAGACCGCCAGCGCGGCACAGCACAGGGAACGGATAGCATGACGACGATTCATAAGCTGACTCCTTGTTATTGTTCTTGAGCGTTCTTTGAAAGCGTTCTTTGTAAACAAAGGACGGTAAACCGTACTGCCAATAGTCATATCGTATGATCATTGGATTTCAGACGTAGTAATGCGCCTGAAAGCCCGATGACTCAGTCGTGGTACATCACCGAGCGCCCGCCATCGATAGTGATGCACGAGGCATTGATGAACGGCGCTTCATCGCTGGCCAGGAACACGGCGGTCATTGCCACTTCGATCGGCTGACCGATGCGACGCGGCGGGTGCAGGTCAAACGCGCGCTGGCGTTCGGCGTGGGGGTCGGCGAAACCGTTCCAGTAATCGATGTTGATCTGGGTTTCGATATAGCCCGGCGCAATGGCATTGACGCGGATGCCCTTGGCCGCATATTCGATGCCCAGCGCGCGGGTCAGGCCGAGCAGGCCATGCTTGGCCACCGGGTACGGGAAGCAGCCCGGAATGATGTGGGAGGAATGGGTGGAGGCAATGTTGATGATGCTGCCGATGCCCTGCTCGATCATCTGCGGCAGCACCGCCTTGCAACCGTACCAGGCACCATCGAGGTCGATGGCAAAGCAGCGATGCCAGTCTTCCTCGGTCATTTCCAGCGGGTCACGGAACACGTTGACCCCGGCGCAGTTGACCAGCACGTCGATCCGGCCATGCAGGTCGATCGCCAGCCGGGCCATGGCGTGTAAATCCTGTTGACGCGACACGTCGGCCTTGATCGCCACCACATCGGCGCCCTGGTCCCGCCAGTGCGCCGCGACCTTCTCGACTTTCTCGGCCTGAACGTCACTGATGATCAGCCTGGCCTGCTGGGACGCGAAGGTCGCCACAATCGCTTCGCCAATGCCCTGGGCGGCACCGGTCAGTAACACGACCTTGTTTTTCAAGCGTTCGCCCTTGGGCGGTTCGGGCACCGGGGGCAATGACAATGGTTCAGCCATGGATCAAGACTCCTGTTCGAAAACACGACGAAAACCGGGCATCTGTCGATGTCCGGTCAAAAGGCATTGAGGAAGAAACAGGTGAGTGCGAAAACGTTTCAGCCTGGAAACGGTTTGAGGCACTGTCTGCGCAAGGGAGCACGGGGAAACTTCGCTGCATCACTTCACCTGTTTTGTTTTTTTAAGTGTGAGTGCATGTAACTGGTGAGGCCGACTATAAACCCGGCCCGCGTAAAATCTCAATATATATATTAACATCCCATATTTTGGGATTTATCCAGCAAACCGTGTGCAATGCTTTCCAGGCACATCCACTGGAATCGACAACACGGCCCCATCCAACGGATGGCCCAGCGGACTTGCCGCACTGGTGATGTACAGGGTTGTCAGGTCTGCACCGCCGAACACACAGCTGGTGGGACGACTGACCGGCAGCTCGATGATCCGATCGACGTTGCCGTCCGGGCTCAACCTGAGCAGGCAACTGCCGTCCCAACGGGCATTCCAGATAAAACCTTCGGCATCCATCGCCGAACCGTCCGGGCCGCCTCGTCCGTGCGGACCAAACCAGAGCTGCGGCGTATCGAGGGCACCGTCGGTACAGATGAAATGTCGATACAAGGTGCCGTCGAGGCTGTCGCCGAAATACACGCTGGTGGCGTCATCGCTCCACAGCAGCGTGTTGGGAATGCCCAGATTGCGCAGCAATGGCGCAACCCGCCCGGCACGATCGATGCGGAACAGTCCACCGGAACGACGGACGATGGGCAGGTCTTCGCCGTGTTCTCCGATATTGTTTTGCATGGTGCCGAGCCAGAGCCGGCCCTGGGCGTCGCAGCGGGCTTCGTTGGGGCGGTTGCCTGGTTGCGGATCAGCAACGCAGAGCAACGTCAGGCGCGGTTCCAGGCCGGGTGAATCAAGATCGAGCCGATAAACCCCGCTGCTCAATGTCACCAGCGCATCACCGCTTTCACAGGGGATGAAGGCCGACACATGTTCCGGCATCTGCCAGATCTGCACGTTGGCGCCGATCAACCGCAGTGCCTGTTTGCCCGCGATATCCACCCAATACAGCGCCTGGGTCGGCGCATCCCAGAACGGGCCTTCGCCCAGTTTCGCCCGATGTTCGGTCACCGCCGTCAACGTCATGAAACCTCCTGCTTTGTTCTTGTTTCGGGGGTGTAGGAGCTAGCTTGCTCACGAAGGTGTGCCAGTCGACCTCGTGGTAGCTGATACACCTTCGCGAGCAAGCTCGCTCCTACAGTAGCCCTTCGTTTTCAGCCGGCTTTTTTATCGGCCATGACTTGCGGGTAGTAACGCTTGATCGCCAGGTCGGCGTTATCGATCAGGGTCATGCAGGCCCAGACACCCCGGGCGGTATCACGGGCCGCGATAGCCTCGGCCAGGTCCCGGTGAATCGGCAAGGTGCGACGCAGTTCATCCGGGTCGGCGGCGGACACTTCAAAAGCCACCGCCAGCAACGCGCCGAGGGCGGGAACCATTTGTTCGATGAATTGATTGTGGCTGGCAGCGAGGATGCACTCGTGGAAGAACTGATCGGCACGGTTGTAATCGATGCCGCTGTCCACCGCCCGTTCCAGCGCGTTGCAGGCCAGCAGGATCGCGTTCACCTGTTCGCCGGTTGCGCGCTCGCAGGCCCAGCGCACGGCCATCGGTTCGATGGTGCGGCGCAGGTCGAGCAGATCGTCGACGAAGTTTTCCGGCAAGCCGCTGCGCGACAACCAGCCGACGACTTGTGGATCGAAGAGGTTCCAGCGCCGCACAGGCAACACCCGCGTGCCAACCTTAGGGCCGACTTCGAGCATGCCTTTGGCAACCAGGGTTTTGATCGCTTCGCGGATGACCGTGCGGCTCACGCCGAGTTGTTCGCCGAGGTCGGCTTCGACCTTGAGTGACTCACCGGGCTTGACCTGTCCCGTGGCGAGCCAGCATCCCAGCCAATCAACGGTCGAAGCATGAAAGCTGCTGGACATGGACACCTCAAAGCCGTACGTGATGGAAGCCCACGCTAATCATCATACGATTGGATGTCAAATAAAAAAGATCGCAGCCTGCGGCAGCTCCTACAGGGGAATGTGGACTCCTGTAGGAGCTGCCGCAGGCTGCGATCTTTTCAGGGCTCGAGGCCGATGGGGAAGAACTCGCCGCCACTCCATACACCGAGCCAGCGCTGGCCGTCGATCTCACGGCTCACTGCCAGCTCTACCAATTGATAGAACACGTTGCGATGGATCAAGGCTTCAAGATTGCTGCGCACATGCACATAAGGGGCCGGTTCCTGCGTTACCGGGTCGATGACCACGCGCATCGGGTGCTCGGCACCGGCCTCGGTGGTTTCATCGACGTTGGTGGTAAAGCGCAACAGCTGCGCCTCGCCCTCGCCTTCCACGTCCACCGCAATCGCCACGAACGGCGCATCGTCGACCTTGATGCCGACCTTTTCGACCGGCGTGATCAGGAAATAATCATCGCCGTCGCGGCGAATGATGGTGGAGAACAGCTTGACCATCGGCTTGCGCCCGATCGGCGTGCCCAGGTAATACCAGGTGCCGTCGCGGGCGATGCGCATGTCGATGTCGCCGCAGAAATCGGGATTCCACAGGTGCACCGGCGGCAAGCCTTTGGTCTTGGGGATTTGCCCCAGCAGGTCGTTGGCTTTTTGCGGGCCACTCATGGTGTTCTCCTTGGCATTACTGGTCGCTGAGCCCCAGCAGGCTGCGCGCGTATTGTTCCAGCGGCGGGCCCATCAGGTCTTCGGGTTTTTTATCGTGGAACGTCAGTAAACCGCCACGACTCTTGATGGTCGCAGTATCAATCAAATACTGGGTGCTGGTCTCGATCAACATGATCTGAATCATACCGCTATCGATGCCGAGACGATCCAGGGCTTCCTGGTCCAGCCACTCGTCCGAGTTGCCGATACGGTCGTCAGACTTGGCAAATCGGGTGTAGAGCAGATAGTGCGCACCGGCGGCACGGGCTTCGCCCATGGCCTGGTCGAGGCCTTCCGGCGTACGGGCACGGCGGACCATCGGGAAGTATTCGACGAAGCCATCGAACGCGACTTCGGCAATCACGTTGGGCCGTGGGTAAACGGAGCTGCCCGCTGGCATGAAAGCACCTTGGGCGATGTAGACGAACGAGTCCGGTTGAATGCGCAGATTGTTTACGCGACGGCTGTCACTGTGATCGAGTAACCCCGCATCGCTCATATGGTAACGAGTCCCTTTGGCCATATCGCTGACGTTCATGCAGCCACCAAGTGCCAAAACGGCCAGCAGCAAAACCAGGCTACGCATCCTATCCTCCAGAGGCCGGTGTCGGAAAACCGGCGAATGGCCGTAGGATGCAGCTTTTGCGCCAGCTCATGAGCCTTGTTGACTGATCTATAGCCATCGCGAGCAAGCTCGCTCCTACAAGGATTTACGCAAACCTTGTGGGAGCGTGGCTTGCCCGCGATGAGGCCGGTCTAGCCGCCAATAATCTTCATGACAGTCGCACCACCAGAGAACGCCACTTCCTGCTTGTCGCCCAGGGCTTTCACCAGAAGGCGTTGCAAGGCCGGCAGTGCTTGATGGCGCGGCTTGTCCAGCAGGTCGCCGATGTAATGGCGATTGCTCGACGACAGGCAGCCATGCAGCCACCCGGTGGAAGATAAACGCAAGCGTGAACAGGTCCGACAGAAAGGCACGCTCTCGTTGGCGATCACGCCGAAATAACCCTGGCCGGGGATTTCATAGCGCACCGCTGTCGCATCGACCGGCGCGTCGGCCTGCCGGTATTCGTAGCGCTCACCGATCAGGCTCAACAGTTGCTGGAGGCTGACGAACTGCTGCAGAAAGGCATTGGAATCGCTGGCCAGATGGCCCATGCGCATCAGCTCGATGAAGCGCAGTTCATAACCACGCTCCAGACAGTAGTCGAGCAGCGGCATCACTTGATCAAGGTTCTGCCCGCGCAGCGGCACCATGTTGACCTTGATCTTCATCCCGGCCGCACTGGCCTCGCTCATGCCGTTGAGCACGGTGGCCAGGTCGCCGCCCCGGGCAATGGCACGGAATGCACTGGCGTCGAGGGTATCGAGGGAAACGTTGAGGCGCCGAATGCCGGCGTTCACCAGTAGTGGCAGTTTCTTCGCCAGCAACTGGCCATTGGTGGTCAGGCTGATGTCTTCCAGGCCCATCTGCCCGACCGCCGTCATGAACGCTTCGAGTTTCGGGCTGACCAGCGGCTCGCCACCGGTAATGCGCAGACGCTCGATCCCCGCCGCTTCAATCAGATAAGCCACACCGCGTGCCATGGCTTCGGCCGACAACTCATCCTGCGCAGCCACCAGCCGCTTGCCATTGGGCACACAGTAGGTACAGGCGTAATTGCAGGCTGAAGTCAGACTGATTCGCAAGTTGCGAAAACGCCTGCCTTGACGGTCAACGATCATGGTCACTCCGGCGGAAGAATATCGGGCCGCTAAAACTTGACCCAGAAATCAAGTTTTAGCAAGTCCTCTACCTGAGTATATTCCTGCGGCACTGCGCCAAGTAGCGAAATCATGGCGCAATAAGGCAACTGAATGGCTCAGCTGCCGGGAGTGTCGGTGTCGCGCTTGCGCTTGTTACCCATGCGCACGCCGATGTCCATCAGGAACTGGAAGAAACCTTCCTGATCTTCCAGCACATTGCTCCAGAACGGCGAGTGATACAGCGCGACAGCACCGTGCACCAACGCCCAGGCCGCGCAGTAATGGAAGTAAGGCGGTACATCTTCCAGCTTGCCTTCACTGATCCGGCCTTTGATCAGCAGGGTCAGGCGTTCGAAGTTCGAGGCACGGATCTTGTGCAGTTCCTCGATCATCTCCGGCACCTGGTTGCCCTTGACCACTTTCTCTTCGAGACGGTCGAACAGGCGATAGCGTTGTGGATCGCGCATGCGGAATTCGAAGTACGCCCGGGACAGGGCTTCCTTGTCCTTGTCGACATCGGCCGAATGCAGCAGTGTGTTCAAATCGCGCTCGTAGTCGAGCATCAGGCGCAGATAGATTTCCGCCTTGGACTTGAAGTGCTTGTAGATCGTGCCTTTGCCGATACCGACGGCATCAGCGATCATCTCGACGGTGACACTGTCTTCACCTTGTTCGAGGAACAGCTTGAGCGCGGTATCGAGAATTTCCTGCTCGCGGCGACGAAATTCACGGACCTTACGAGGTTCTTTATGCATAAGAAAAGGTCTGTCGGGGTCAAAATTCGAAGCCGCGTATTATGCCTAACTTGCGCCAAAATGCACGGATCATCCGACCATATCTGCGCTTTCTGGTCATTCTGCGCACGTTTACAGGGTGATGAGAACTCTTCCGAAGCGCACGTATTCCAAATTTGTTTAAAAACCCGGGCCGCCAAACTGGACGAGGCGCGATCCTGATCAATACTTGAACTGTCGGCGGGGCATCTCCCCCAAGTGTCACGCCGATATTGGTACCAAAGGACCGCGTGCCATTGTTTTACTCCTAATGGTCTTAACCCGGATTCACCCCCCAGAACCCGGGTTTTTTTTGCCTGCGATTCAACCTTGTGGGAGCGAGCCTGCTCGCGAAAGCGGCTTCGAACCCTAAACCGATTTCACATGCGCCAACGGAAACAACCGCTTGAAGTTCTCAGTGGTCTGCTCGGCAAAACGCTCGTAGGGCTCACCACGCAACATTGCCAGAAATTCCGCAACTTCACGCACGTACTGCGGCAGGTTTGGCTTGCCGCGATAGGGTATCGGCGCCAGGTACGGCGAGTCGGTTTCCACCAGCAATCGGTCGGCCGGCACCTTGCTGGCCACATCGCGCAACGCGTCGGCATTGCGGAATGTGACAATCCCGGACAGGGAAATGTAATAGCCCATGTCCAGTGCAGCCTTCGCCATTTCCCAGTCTTCGGTAAAGCAATGCAATACACCTGCCTGGGGCAACGCCGCTTCACGCAACAAGTCCAGGGTATCGGCGCGGGCGCCGCGGGTGTGGATGATCACCGGTTTGCCGGTCTGCTGCGCCGCTTGCAGGTGCAGGCGAAAGGATTCCTGCTGCAACTGCGCCGCTTCCGGCTCGTAGTGATAATCGAGGCCGGTTTCACCGATGGCGACCACCCGCGGGTGATTGAGCTCCTGCAACAGCCAGTCCAGCGCCGGCGCGGCACCCGGCTGCACATCCAGAGGGTGCACACCCACCGAGCAGTCGACGTCGTCATAACGTTCGGCCAGGGCTTTGACGTCGGCCGCGTTGTCCGCGCTGACACCGATACACAGAAAGTGCCCTACCCCGCGCTGTCGGGCCGCATCAAGAGCAGCATCCAGGGAACCGTCGTGGGCGGCCAGGTCGAGGCGATCGAGGTGACAATGGGAATCTACGAGCATAAAAGGGCTGCAACTTACATCGAATGAGTGGGACGGTCGGATGTTCTGATACTCGGAGTCTAGGCGCGGACAGTCATCTTTGGCCAGGCAACGACGCCCATTGCACCAGCAATGCCTCCAGCAGCAAGGCCGGATTGAGGTTGGCCTTGCTCAGGACTTTCTGCCTTTGGGCGAGGATCCAGTCCTGAATATCGAGGACTTTGCCCTGGGCGCTTTTCTGCGCCAGGTATTGCACGACCTTGCGCATGTCGGCAAGGCCCAGGCCAGCTTCGTCCTGGGTCAACTGATAGCGCAGGATCAGGCTCGACCAATCGCAGAACCAATCGAACAGGCGCAACATCGGAATGTTTTTCCACTCTTCGGCCAGTTGCGTCGGCGACTGCTGTTGCTTGAGGAGTTTTTTCACCCCTTCCACCACTTGCATACGTTGCTCACGCACGCCCTGGGCCTGAAGATTGACCGCCGCCAGTGGCGAACCGGCGGCCAGTGTCAGCAGTTCGATGCGCTCTTCTTCGGAACACTCCGGCAACGCCTGAGCCAGCCACTTCAAGCTCATGGCCTCGCCCGGCAGCGGACAGGCCTGCTGCACGCAGCGACTCTTGATGGTTGGCAACAATCGGCTGGGCTGATGGCTGACCAGCAACAAAACCGTATCGCCGGACGGTTCTTCAAGGCTTTTGAGCAAGGCGTTGGCAGCATTGATGTTCATCGACTCGGCCGGCTCGATCAACACCACCTTGCGCCCGCCCAACTGTGCAGTCTGCACCACGAAACCGACCAGATCGCGAACCTGATCGACCTTGATCGCCTTGTCGGCTTCTTCCGGTTCCAGGATGTAGTTATCCGGGTGGCTGCCAGCCTTGAGCAGCAAACAGGATTTGCATTCACCACAGGCTTGCAGCGCATTCGGGCGCTGGCACAGCAAGCTGGCCATCAGGCGCTCGGCCAGTGCCCGCTTGCCGATCCCGGCCGGGCCATGCAGCAGGTAGGCATGCGCATGCTGGGCGCGACCAGCCAGGTGCTGCCAGAGGGTTTCCTGCCACGGATAGGCCTCAGCCACGGCTCAACTCCAGCAGGCGCGGCAGCAAGGCATCCAGCGATTGCTGAACCTGTGCCAACGGCTGGGCAGCATCGACCAGCACATAACGCGCCGGATCCGCCTCGGCCCGTTTGAGGAAGGCTTTGCGTACGGCATCGAAAAAGGTCCGGCCTTCGCGTTCGAAGCGATCCAGACGACCGCGAGCACTGGCGCGGGCCAGACCCACCTCGACAGGCAGATCGAAAATCAGCGTCAGGTGCGGGCGCAGATCGCCCTGGACGAAGGCTTCCAGGGCCGCGATGCGCTCCAGCGACAAGCCACGGCCGCCGCCCTGGTAGGCGTATGTCGAATCGGTAAAACGATCACACAAGACCACGGCACCGCGAGCCAGCGCCGGGCGAATCACCTCGGCCAGGTGCTGGGCACGCGCCGCGAACACCAGCAGCAACTCGGTATCCGGGTTCATGACTTCGTCGACCGGGGCCAGCAGCACTTCACGGATGCGCTCGGCCAGCGGCGTGCCACCCGGCTCGCGGGTCAGCACCACCTCGATGCCGGCGGCGCGCAGGCGCTCGGCCAGGTATTCGCGGTTGGTGCTCTTGCCGGCGCCTTCCGGGCCTTCCAGAGTAATAAACAAGCCAGTCACAGGCAGTCCTTAGTCAGAGTCATTGCGGGCTTTTCGGTGCGTTGGCATCGAGTTCCGGCATTTCAGGGGCTGGTGCAGGATCTTGCGCCGGCACTTGCGGCAGCGCCTCGGGAGCCGTGTTCGGTGAAGCGGCCGGGATCGGAGCCAACTCTTGCGAAGACTTGGCCTCCTGCGTACCGGTTTGCTCAGCCTCTGTTGGCGGCGTCTCGGCCGTGGAGGCAGGCGCCGGGCTGGAGCGGTAATCGGCGCGACGCTTGAGCTGGAACTCCTTCACAGCATTGTTGTGAGCGTCCAGGTCGTCGGAGAACACGTGAGTGCCATCACCACGCGCTACGAAGTATAGGCTGTTGCCCTCCACCGGATTGAGTGCCGCATGGATGGCTTCGCGACCGACCATGGAAATCGGCGTCGGCGGCAGGCCCGCATTCATGTAAGTGTTATAGGGCGTCGACTCCTTGAGGTGAGCCCGGGTCAGCTTGCCGTTGTAGCGGTCGCCAAGGCCGTAGATCACCGTCGGATCGGTCTGCAGCAGCATGCCCATCGCCATGCGTCGTACGAATACGCCGGCAATTTGCCCGCGCTCCTGCGGTACGCCGGTTTCCTTCTCCACCAGCGAGGCCATGATCAGCGCCTGGTAGGGTTCGGTGTACGGCACATCGGAAGAACGCTGTTCCCACTCCTTGGCGAGCACTTCGTCGAGGCGCTCGTAAGCGGTTTTCAGCAGTTCGATATCGGTCATGCCGCGCACGTAGCGATAAGTGTCAGGGAAGAAGCGCCCTTCCGGGAAAATCCCGCTGTGGCCGAGCTTGTCCATGACCTGACTGTCGCTCAAACCGTCGAGGCTATGGTCGAGCTTCTCTTCTTTGGCCAGCGCTGCGCGGACCTGACGGAAATTCCAGCCTTCGACCAGGGTCAGGCTGTACTGAACCATTTCCCCGCGTTTCCACAGGTCGATCAGGCCTTCGACGGTCATGCCCGGCTTCATGCGGTATTCACCGCTGTGCAGGGGTTGCCTGGCGAGGTTGAAGCGCCAATATACCCGCAGCCAGAATGCGTCCTTGATGACGCCATTGGCTTCGAGTCGGTAGAGGGTGCGGGTCGGCGTGGTGCCCTTGGGCACATCCAGCAATTGCTCCTGGGCAATGTTCAGCGGCTGTACCAGCGCCGAATGAATTTTCCAGGCTGAAGCACCCAACAGCAGCCCCGCCAGAACCAGTCCGGTTTCCAGCAGCAGCAAGAATTTACGTCTCACGTATCAAGCATCCAGTAGCGCACGGGCAATGGTTTGGAGTTTACGGGTGAGCGGCCCAACCGGCCAGTGAAGAGCAGCACAGGCGCGCACCGGCCAAACGCCATACACGCTGTTGCAGACAAAGACTTCGTCAGCCCATTGCAGTTGTTCGAGGGGAATGTCAGTGATTTGCGTGGGGATTCCCAGCGACCTGGCCTGAAACAATATTTCGCCACGCATCACGCCGGCCACGCCGCAGCGCTTGAGGTCGGCGGTGACGAGTACACCATCACGCACCAGGAACAAATTGCTGAACACGCCTTCAATCACGCGCCCGGCCTGATCGAGCATCAAGCCTTCGGCATGCTCGGTGTCCTGCCATTCGGCACGGGCGAGGACTTGCTCAAGACGGTTCAGGTGCTTGAGGCCGGCCAGTAATGGCTGTCTGGACAATCGCGTGGTGCAAGGAAACAGACGAACACCCTGCTCGCCATGCACGGCAGGGTAAGCCGCGGGTGGATTGCCTTGCAGAATGCGTCGGGCCTGAGCCGAAGGATCCGGGGCGTAACCGCGCAGACCATCGCCACGAGTGAGGATGAGCTTGAGCACCCCGTCACCCAGTGCCGCGGCGTAGGCCAGCAGTTCGCTGCGGATCAACGCCTGATCGGCGGCAAGCGCCAGACGCGAACAGCCGTCCGCCAGACGCGACAGATGCCGTTCCAGCAATACGGGCTGCCCGTTGCGCACGGCGATCGTCTCGAACAGACCATCGCCATAAGCCAGGCCGCGATCCTTCAGCGACAAAGCGTCAGCCGGCTGACCGTCGACCCAGCTGTCCATCAGCCTGCGAACCGGCGGAACACCAGCGAGCCGTTGGTGCCGCCAAAACCGAAGGAGTTGGAAACGACCACATCGATATCCATATTGCGCGCCGTGTGCGGCACGAAATCGAGGTCGCAGCCTTCGTCCGGCTCATCGAGGTTGATGGTCGGCGGCGCTACCTGGCCGTTGATCGCCAGCACGCTGAAGATCGCCTCGACCGCGCCCGCCGCACCCAACAGGTGACCGGTCATGGACTTGGTGGAACTGACGGCCAGCTTGTAGGCGTGATCGCCGAACACCGACTTGATCGCATTGACTTCGGCCAGGTCGCCTGCGGGAGTCGAAGTGCCGTGGGCGTTGATGTACTGCACTTGATCGCCATTTATTTTGGCATCGCGCAGCGCATTGGTGACGCAACGAGCAGCACCGGCGCCATCGGCTGGCGGCGAGGTCATGTGGTAGGCATCGCCACTGGTGCCGAAACCGATCAGCTCGGCGTAGATGGTCGCACCACGGGCCTTGGCGTGTTCCAGCTCTTCCAGAACCAGCGCACCGGCACCGTTGGACAGCACGAAGCCATCACGGCCCTTGTCCCAAGGACGGCTGGCGCGGGTCGGCTCGTCGTTGCGGGTCGACAGCGCGCGGGAGGCACCGAAGCCGCCCATGCCCAGACCGCAGGCTGCCATCTCGGCGCCACCGGCAATCATCACGTCGGCTTCGTCGTACATGATGTTGCGGGCTGCCATGCCAATGCAGTGGGTACCGGTGGTACAGGCCGTGGCGATGGCGTAGTTGGGTCCCTGTGCCCCCAGATGGATCGACAGGAAACCGGAAATCATATTGATGATCGAGCCTGGCACGAAGAACGGAGAGATCCGTCGTGGGCCGGTCTCGTGCAGGGTGCGGGCGGTTTCTTCGATATTGGTCAGACCACCAATACCCGAGCCCATGGCCACACCGATGCGCTCACGGTTGGCGTCGGTGACTTCCAGGCCGGCGTTGCGTACCGCCTGAAAACCTGCGGCCAGACCGTATTGAATGAACAGGTCGAGCTTGCGGGCTTCCTTGACCGACAGGTATTCCTCGACATTGAAGCCCTTTACCGAGCCGCCAAAACGAGTGGAATAGGCAGAAAGGTCGGCGTGTTCGATCAGACCAATGCCACTGCGGCCAGCCAGAATGCCCTGCCAGCTGCTTGGCACATCCGTGCCCAGTGGCGACAACATACCCATACCGGTGACTACGACGCGTCTACGCGACACAGCACTCTCCTTTTTCAAATGACGACTTTGCATCATGCCTAAAGAAAAAACCGCACGCCGTGATGGCAGTGCGGTTTTTCCACGACAGCGAGCAACGATTACGAACTATTACGCCTGGTGGCTAGTAACGTAGTCGATTGCAGCTTGTACGGTAGTGATCTTCTCGGCTTCTTCGTCAGGGATTTCGGTCTCGAATTCCTCTTCCAGAGCCATCACCAGCTCAACGGTGTCAAGGGAGTCGGCACCCAGGTCTTCTACGAAGGAAGCAGTGTTGACCACTTCTTCTTCTTTAACGCCCAGTTGCTCAGCAACGATTTTCTTGACGCGCTCTTCGATGGTGCTCATACCTTGTTTTCACTCCTAATGGACAAATTCAGGCAGCTGGCCAGTGGGTAAGTGTATAGAAAGACTTTTCAGCTTTTCAACTGAAAGCTTCACTCCTCAAACCCGGTGACCCTATGCCGATAAAATAGATTGCAGCTTTATAACGGATTTTAGACAGCTCGTATGACATTTTTTTGAAGCAATCCGTCACATTTGAATTACATGTACATCCCGCCGTTCACCGGGATTGTAGCTCCGGTAACGTAAGCCGCACCGTCCGACGCAAGAAAAGCGACCACGGACGCGATCTCTTGAGCCTGCCCCAGACGACCCAACGGAATCTGCGTCTGCAAGGCTTCACGCTGCGCTTCGGGCAGTTCACGGGTCATATCGGTATCGATGAACCCTGGGGCCACCGAGTTTACCGTAATCGAACGCGAACCGACTTCACGTGCCAGAGCACGGCTGAAACCTTCCAGGCCGGCCTTGGCGGCAGCGTAGTTTACTTGGCCTGCGTTGCCCATGGCACCCACAACCGAACCAATACTGATAATTCGGCCCCAACGGGCTTTGGTCATGCCGCGCAAAACGCCCTTGGACAGGCGGAACAGACTGTTCAGGTTGGTATCGACAACGTCATGCCACTCGTCGTCTTTCATGCGCATCATCAGGTTATCGCGGGTGATGCCAGCATTGTTGACCAGGATCGCCGGCGCACCGAACTGCTCCTGAATGCTCGCCAGAACAGCCGCCACGGACTCGTCGCTGGTGACATTGAGTTCCAAGCCAGTACCTTGAATACCGTTTTCCTTCAGGGTCGCGGCAATGCGCTCGGCACCCGACGCGGAGGTCGCGGTACCCACAACGATGGCGCCCTGACGACCCAGTTCCAGGGCGATGGCCTGGCCGATGCCACGGCTCGCACCGGTGACCAGTGCAACTTTACCTTGCAGACTCATGCAAGCTTCTCCTGATTCAGGCCAGCGCTGCACGGGCGGCAGCGAAAGCGTCTGGGGTATTGAGGTTGGATGTCGACACGCCTTCGGCGCAGCGTTTGTTCAGACCGGCCAGTACTTTGCCCGGGCCGCACTCGACCAGATTGGTCGCGCCCTTGGCTGCCAGCGCCTGTACGGATTCGACCCAGCGTACTGGCTTGTACAGCTGTTCGAGCAGATCACGCTTGAGGGTTTCCAGATCGGCCGGCACCTGGGCACTGACGTTCTGTACCACAGGAATCTGCGGTGCCTGCCAGTCGATAGCGGCGATCGATTCGGCGAAACGCTCGGCAGCCGGGCGCATCAGCTCGCAATGGGACGGCACGCTGACCGGCAACGGCATGGCGCGCTTGGCGCCACGTGCCTTGCAGCCTTCGATGGCGCGCTCGACGGCAGCCTTGGCACCGGCGATGACCACCTGGCCCGGCGAGTTGAAATTCACCGCGCTGACCACTTCGCCTTGCGCCGCTTCGGCACAGGCCGCCAGTACGTCGGCATCGTCCAGGCCCAGGATGGCAGCCATACCGCCTTGTCCGGCCGGCACGGCTTCCTGCATCAGCTGGCCACGACGTTCGACGAGCTTCACTGCATCGCCCAGGCTCAGACTGCCTGCCGCGACCAGCGCGCTGTATTCACCCAGGCTGTGCCCGGCAACGTATGCCGGGCGCGCGCCACCTTCCGCCAGCCACAGACGCCACAGGGCGATCGAGGCAGTCAGAATGGCCGGCTGGGTTTTATCGGTTTGATTGAGTTGCTCTTCCGGCCCTTGCTGGGTCAGTGCCCACAGGTCGTAACCCAGTGCATCGGAAGCTTCTTTGAATGTTTCGAGAACAACCGGATGTTGCGCGCCCAGCTCGGCCAGCATGCCGAGGGACTGCGAACCCTGTCCCGGAAAGACGAATGCGAGGGAAGCAGACATGTAACAAGCCCCTAATGATCTTGTCGTCGGAAATTGGCGTCCCGCTTTGGGGGCGCAAGAAACTGACAGTTGGATGGCCCATCGAACCAACCGGTCACATTTAAGCATTGTCCGACGAAAACGCCTAAAGCAATAAATCCTCCAGACGACCGTGAATGCGCTCGGGCAGGTTTTCCTGAATCTCGATCAGTGCGCGCTCAATGGCGCTTTGAAAACCCTGCACTCCGGCAGAACCGTGGCTCTTCACCACGATCCCCTGCAATCCGAGAAAGCTCGCGCCGTTATGCCGGGCAGGTGCCAGATCGGCCTGCAGACGTTTCATCAAGGGCAGCGCCAGCGCGCCGACCATGCGAGAGGCTACGTTCTTCCTGAACAACGCCTCGATGCGCCCGGCAATCATGGTCGCCAGGCCTTCGCTGGATTTGAGCAGGATGTTGCCGACAAAACCGTCACACACCACCACATCCGCTTCGCCGCGGTACAAACCATCACCTTCGACGAAACCAATGTAATTGATGCCGCGAGCGGCCTGTAACAAAGTGGCGGCCAGCTTGACCTGCTGGTTGCCCTTGATGTCTTCGGTGCCGATATTCAGCAACGCCACCCGTGGACGCGCTATGCCCAGAGTTTGCGCTGCAACCGAGCCCATGACCGCAAACTGCAGCAGATGCTCGGCACTGCAATCGACGTTGGCCCCCAGGTCGAGCAATTGGCAGTAACCCTTCTGTGTCGGAATCGCCGCCACCATGGCCGGACGATCAATACCCGGCAAGGTCTTGAGCACGAACCGCGACAACGCCATCAACGCCCCGGTATTACCGGCACTGACACAGGCCTGGACTTTGCCGTCGCGCAACAATTCCAGGGCGACACGCATCGACGAGTCAGGCTTGCCACGCAAGGCCTGGGTGGGTTTTTCGTCCATGGTAATGACTTCGCTCGCCGGGGCAATCGACAGGCGCGCGCGATCCACAGCCGAATGGCCAGCGATCAATTCTTCAAGCAGGGAGGGTTGACCGACGAGGGTCAGGTGCAGCGAGGGTGTAGCAGACAGGCAAGCAAGGCTGGCCTGAACAATGCTGCGGGGACCGAAGTCCCCGCCCATTGCGTCAATCGCGATGACTTGAGCGGACAAGTGATTACTCGTCAGCGCCCTTGTCGATCACTTTACGGCCACGGTATACGCCTTCTGGCGATACGTGGTGACGCAGGTGAACTTCACCGGTGGTTTTTTCTACAGACAGGGTGCTAGCCTCGAGAGCGTCGTGCGAACGGCGCATGTCACGGGCAGAGCGGGATTTTTTGTTCTGCTGAACAGCCATAATTGATTAACTCCTAAACGTTTGGGTCACGCTTTAACTGCGCCAATACACTGAACGGGTTGGACCGCGTTACCTCGTCCTCGCTCGGTTCGGGCTCATCGAGACCCGCCGGCTGCTGGCATTCTTCCGGATGATGAGCAGGCACAATGGGCAAGGCGAGCAGAAGCTCCTCCTCGATCAGTGACTGCAGATCCAAAGGATCTTCGCCCAGTTCCAGCACGTCATAACCTTTCGGCAACGACTGGGTATTCGCACCCTCCTTCACCACGGCGTAACTGCATTCGCTGTGGATCGGCAGGGTGACCAGCTCAAGACAACGCTGGCAAACCATTTTGACTTCAGTGTCGATAAAGCTGTGGATGACCACAGATTTACGTTCATCTCGTTCAAAAACGAATTTAGCCTGCACCGTACCGACATTGTCGGAAAGCGGGTCGCAGAGTCTCTCCAAATCGGCCAGCAGCATTTCACCTTGAAGGGTGGTGCCACGATCAGCCAATTTGCGCGGGTCAACGTGAGGTGGAATCGGGTCATTCAACATAGGCGCAGCATTATAGGGATGCACCCGCCCATGTCAAAGGAAATTCAGCCCTGTCCGTCACTTGCAAGCCTCGCTAGAATTCGCACCTGCCTTCTGGAGATGCGCATGCTGCCTTTATTACTCGCTTCTGGCTCGGTCTATCGCCGGGAATTGCTGGCCCGCTTGCAGTTGCCTTTCACGTGCAGCTCGCCGGATATCGACGAAAGCCATCGCCTTGGCGAATCCGCCATCGAGCTGGTCAAGCGCCTCGCCGAAGAGAAAGCACGAGCCCTGGCCGACAGCCATACCGCTCATCTGATAATCGGCTCCGATCAGGTCGCCGTACTGGGAGAACGGATTATCGGAAAGCCCCACAGCTTCGAAAAGGCCCGTGAACAACTGCTGGCCGCCAGCGGTGCCCGCGTGACATTCCTGACCGGCCTGGCCCTGCTCAACAGCCAGACCGGACACTGCCAGGTCGATTGCGTGCCGTTCACCGTACACATGCGCACACTCGACGCGACCCGCATCGAACGCTACCTGCACGCCGAGCAACCCTACGACTGCGCAGGCAGCTTCAAGGCCGAAGGGTTGGGGGTGAGCCTGTTTCAAAGCACGGAAGGCCCTGACGCCACCAGCCTCGTCGGCCTGCCACTGATTCGCTTGACCGACATGCTCCTGACCGAAGGCGTGCAAATCCCCTGAAGATCAAAAGATCTTTTGATTCTAAAAAAAACCGGCTGAAGCCGGTTTTTTTATCACAAGAGATTCAGCGCAGCGACGGACCGTTAAACCCCATCCACATCGCCAAATGCTCAGCCACGCTGGCACCGAGCTTTTTCGAGAAGCGATCGAACGGCGACTCCTGAACAGTGAAGTCCACCAGCTCTTTCTCGCCGATCACATCCCGCGCAACCGAACTGGCATTACCCAGCCCATCGATCAACCCCAGCGGCAGCGCCTGCTCGCCGGACCAGACCAGGCCGGAGAACAGCTCCGGATGCTCCTTGTCCTTCAGGCGATCGCCGCGCCCCTGCTTGACGCTGCCGATGAACTGCTTGTGGGTCGTATCGAGCACGCCCTGCCAAAAAACAGTTTCTTCCGGCTTTTGCGGCAGGAACGGATCGAGGAACGACTTGTGTTCGCCAGCGGTGTAAGTGCGCCGCTCGACGCCCAGCTTCTCCATGGTGCCAACAAAGCCATAACCGGCAGCCGTTACTCCGATGGAGCCGACCAGGCTGGCCTTGTCGGCGTAGATCTGATCTGCCGCGCTGGCGATGTAGTAAGCGCCGGAAGCCCCCAGGTCGGAAATGACCGCATACAGCTTGATGTCCGGGTGCAGGCCGCGCAGACGGCGGATCTCGTCATAGACATAACCCGACTGCACCGGACTGCCGCCCGGGCTATTGATGCGCAGGATGACGCCCTTGACCTTCTTGTCCTCGAAAGCCGCGCGCAGACTGCCAACGATATTGTCTGCGCTGGCGGGCTCCTTGTCGGCAATCATGCCTGCCACATCGATCAACGCCGTGTAATTGGCACTGAGGGTAGCTGCCTTCTCCATATCCATCAGCGGCGAAAACAGGGCAATGGCACCGAACAGATACACAAAAGTCAGTGATTTGAAGAATATCCCCCAGCGACGGGATCGGCGCTGTTCCTGTATGCCGGCCAGCAGCGTCTTTTCCAGCAGCTTCCAGCTCTTGTCGTCACCGCTCTCTGCGCTCGCCTTGGCGGGCGCCTTCCATTCGTCGGTCATGCCATCCACCCCAAAAACAACCGGTTAAGCCCGCTGACTCAGCCAGGCATGCAATTCTGAAAAACGGTCAATGGCCAGCCGCGGCTCATACAACTTCAACGCATCGATCGATTGAGCGCCATAGCTGACAGCCACCGACCCCATGCCGGCGTTGCGCGCCATCTGCAAATCAAAGGACGAATCACCAACCATCAATGCTTGTTCCGGGCGGACCTCGCAATGCGCGAGAATCTGCTCGAGCATCAGTGGATGGGGCTTGCTGGCGGTCTCGTCGGCCGCGCGGGTGATATCGAAGTAGTTCTCCCAGCCATGGGACTTCAACACCCGGTCCAGCCCGCGACGGGCCTTGCCGGTCGCCACGGCCAGATGATAACCCTCGGCACGAAATGCCTCGAGCGACTCGACCACACCCTCGAACATCGGCGAAGGCACGGCTTCCGACGCAATGTAATGTTCGGCATAGTGCTCGCGGAACGCGATCAGTTCGCCATCATCAATCTCGGGGTACAGGGTGCGGATCGCTTCCGGCAAGCCCAGGCCGATGATGCCTTTGACGGCAAAATCATCGCGCAGCTCAAATCCGGAGCGCTGCGAGGCAACGTGCATGGCCTCGACAATCCGGCCAATGGAATCGGCCAGCGTGCCGTCCCAATCGAAGATCAGCAGCTTGTAATCAGATGGGCGCACTCAATCGCTCCACGGTTTTGGCCCACATCTCGTCGACCGGCGCTTGCAGCTTCAGCTCACCGCCATCGGGAAGTGGCACGGTCAGCATGTAGGCGTGCAGGAACAGACGCTTGCCGCCCAGATCGCGGATTTCCTTGCTGAAACCTTCGTCGCCATACTTGGTGTCGCCAGCGATGCAATGCCCGGCGTGCAGGGTGTGGACACGGATCTGGTGAGTCCGGCCGGTAATCGGTTTGGCCTCGATCATGGTGGCAAAGTCGCCGAAGCGGCGCAGGACCTTGAACACGGTCACGGACTCCTTCCCCTCCTCCTCGTCGACCTCAACCATGCGCTCGCCGGAGCGCAGATTGCTCTTGCCCAGCGACGCACGGACTTGCTTGATCGAGCTCGCCCAGTTACCGCGGACCAGCGCCATGTAGCGCTTGTCGACGCCATCACCGCGCAACGCAGTGTGCAAGTGGCGCAACATGCTGCGCTTCTTGGCGATCATCAACAGGCCGGAGGTATCACGGTCGAGACGGTGAACCAGCTCGAGCTCCTTGCAATCGGGGCGCAACTGACGAAAGGCTTCGATCACCCCGAAAGTCAGACCGCTACCGCCGTGCACAGCAATGCCCGCAGGCTTGTTGATCACGATCAGGGCCTTGTCTTCGAAGACAATCGAGGCTTCGAGTCGCTGCAACAACCCCTGCGCCAGTGGCACCGGCTCGTCGCGCTCGGGCACTCGAACCGGCGGCACGCGCACGATGTCGCCCGCCTGCAGCTTGTACTCGGGCTTGATCCGACCTTTGTTCACCCGCACTTCGCCTTTGCGCAAAATGCGGTAAATCAAGGTCTTGGGCACGCCTTTGAGTCGGGCGAGAAGGAAATTATCAATACGTTGGCCGGCATATTCCGGCGAGACCTCAAGCAGTTGTACGCTTGGAGTCGGGAGGGTAGTCGTCGTCATGCCGCGGATGATAACAATTTTTTATGGAATTGAAGCACTTAATCATTGCTGCTATAGTCGCGAACGTCGCCAAAAGCGGCCTGGACAGCGGACCAACGGTCAAAAACCGGCCCTGACCAACGCAATTCACCAGGATGCGAGGCCGTCCTACGGGGCTTTCGCTACGTAACGGTGGAGTTTGCAGGTGTAACGAGCGCAGGTGACATGAGGCCTGAATCACGCCACAAAGCAGAGTTCTCACTCGTTTTGCGAGCCATATTCACGGCCAGTTCACAAAGTGCAGTCAGCTGCGAATGACCCCCGAGCGAAGGCATCGGAAACAACGCCTAAATTAGCCATGATGCGTGACCTCCCCTTTCGGAGCTCACGGTAAATGCCAACCCGCTGCGGATTCTGCGCGCGGCAGCACCCGAATTATCAGGGATACGTGTAGGGTGGAGATGCACAACCGCCGGACTGTGTAGCAACAGGCTTTCTCAAGACGCTTCATCTCGTCCACAGCCGCTGGTTGATTCCTCCTCCTGACTGAGTGCTTAAGTAGCCACAGCAAGCAGGACGCGTACGTCGCGATGAAGGCCCACATTGGCCGGACTTCGCTGGACACGGGAAATGGCCAACCACTCCCGACGCACCTGACACCGACCGTGAGAAGTCGTGTGTGCCGAACGCCGTTTCCGGCAGCCCGGAAACCGACGGTACTACATGAAAAGAATGCTGATTAACGCAACTCAACCCGAAGAGTTGCGTGTTGCACTGGTAGATGGCCAGCGCCTCTACGACCTGGACATCGAATCCGGTGCACGCGAGCAGAAGAAGGCCAACATCTATAAAGGCCGGATTACTCGCATCGAACCAAGCCTCGAGGCTGCCTTTGTCGATTTCGGCTCTGAGCGCCACGGCTTCCTGCCCCTCAAAGAAATCTCCCGCGAATACTTCAAGAAAGCCCCGGAAGGTCGCGTCAACATCAAGGACGTCCTGAGCGAAGGCCAGGAAGTCATCGTTCAGGTCGAAAAAGAAGAGCGTGGCAACAAGGGCGCCGCCCTGACCACCTTCATCAGCCTGGCCGGTCGCTACCTGGTGCTGATGCCGAACAACCCGCGTGCCGGCGGTATTTCCCGTCGCATCGAAGGCGAAGAGCGCAATGAACTGCGTGAAGCGCTGAACGGTCTGGTTGCCCCGGCCGACATGGGTTTGATCGTGCGCACTGCCGGCCTGGGCCGCAGCAGCGAAGAAATGCAGTGGGACCTCGACTACCTGCTGCAACTCTGGACCGCCATCAAGGAAGCTTCGCTGGACCGCGCCGCGCCGTTCCTGATCTACCAGGAAAGCAACGTGATCATCCGCGCGATCCGCGACTACCTGCGCCAGGACATCGGCGAAGTGCTGATCGACAGCGTTGAAGCCCAGGACGAAGCCCTGACCTTCATCCGCCAGGTGATGCCGCAGTACGCCAGCAAGATCAAGCTGTACGAAGACAGCGTTCCGCTGTTCAACCGCTTCCAGATCGAAAGCCAGATCGAAACCGCTTTCCAGCGCGTCGTCGAACTGCCTTCCGGCGGTTCCATCGTCATCGACCCGACCGAAGCCCTGGTGTCCATCGACATCAACTCGGCGCGCGCCACCAAAGGCAGCGACATCGAAGAAACCGCCCTGCAAACCAACCTTGAAGCGGCCGAAGAAATCGCCCGTCAGTTGCGCCTGCGCGACATCGGCGGCCTGATCGTCATCGACTTCATCGACATGACCCCTGCCAAGAACCAGCGCGCCGTGGAAGAGAAAGTCCGCGAATGCCTGGAAGCCGACCGCGCTCGCGTGCAAGTCGGTCGCATCTCGCGCTTCGGCCTGCTGGAAATGTCCCGTCAACGCCTGCGTCCATCCCTGGGCGAAAGCAGCGGCATCGTCTGCCCGCGTTGCAACGGCACCGGCATCATCCGTGACGTTGAATCGCTGTCCCTGGCGATTCTGCGCCTGATCGAAGAAGAAGCCCTGAAAGACCGTACCGCCGAAGTTCGTGCACAAGTGCCGATCCCGGTGGCTGCGTTCCTGCTCAACGAAAAACGCAACTCGATCACCAAGATCGAACTGCGTACCCGCGCCCGCATCGTCATCCTGCCGAACGATCACCTCGAGACGCCGCACTTCGAAGTGCAGCGCCTGCGTGATGACAGCCCGGAAGCGGCCACCAACCAGTCCAGCTACGAAATCGCCGCTGCCGCTGCCGAAGTGGAAGAAGTCCAGCCAGCCGCTGCGACCCGCACCCTGGTTCGCCAGGAAGCAGCGGTCAAGACGGCGCCGGCCCGCGCCAACGCTCCGGTTCCGACCGAAGTTGCCGCACCGGCCCCTGCGCCGGTCGCCGTGCCAGAGCCAAGCCTGTTCAAAGGCCTGGTGAAGTCGCTGGTCAGCCTGTTCGCCACCAAGGAAGAGCCTGTCGCGCCGATTGTGGTTGAAAAGCCTGCCGCCGAGCGTCCGGCCCGCAACGAAGAGCGTCGCAACGGTCGCCAGCAAAGCCGCAACCGCAACGTTCGCCGCGATGAAGATCGCAAGCCCCGCGAAGAACGTGCACCACGTGAAGAACGTGCACCGCGTGAAGAACGCGCACCGCGTGAAGAGCGCCAGCCACGCGAAGTTCGCGAGCCCCGTGAAGAAACTCCGGCAGTAGCCCGCGAAGAACGCGCACCACGCGCTCCTCGTGAAGAACGTGCACCGCGCGCTCCGCGCGAAGAGCGCAAGCCACGTGGCGAGCGCGAAGAACGCGTTCGTGAACTGCGCGAGCCTCTGGATGCTGCTCCGGCTGCTCCGGCTGCTCCAGCTGCCGCTGCCGCTGTTACCGCTGAAGAGCGTCCGGCTCGCCAGCCACGTGAAGAACGCGCGCCACGCCCTCCGCGTGAAGAGCGTCAGCCGCGTGCCGAACAAGCTGCCGCAGCTGAAGCCGAAGAAGAACTGACCACCAACGAAGAGCAACTGCAGGAAGACGGTCTGGAAAGCGCCGAGGGCGATCGTCCACGTCGCCGTTCCCGTGGCCAGCGTCGTCGCAGCAACCGTCGCGAGCGTCAGCGTGACGCCAACGGCAACGTGATCGAAGGTTCGGAAGAGTCCGAGTCCGGCGAAAACGCCGAAGCACCAAGCGTTGCCGATCTGGCCGCCGGCCTGGCTGTTACCGCAGCCGTCGCCAGCAGCGTGATCAGCGCTCCAGCCGAAGCTGAAGCCAATGTGCAAGCTGAACGCGCCACTGCCTCGACCCTGGAAGCTCCGGTTGAAGCACCAGTCGTTGAAGCGACCACCCCGGTCGAATTCACTGCGTCACCGGAAATCGAAGTGGCACCAGCGCCTGAGGCACAGCCTGCCGTTGAAGCGGCTGCCGAGCCAGCGCCAGTGGTAGAAGCACCTGCCGTGGCTGCAGAAGCGGTTGTTGAGACTGTGACTGAAACCGTTCGCGAAGTGCGTGAAGAGCAAACGGCGTTCAACTGGGTGGCCGAGCCAGCCGTCGCTGAAACACCAGCGCCCGCTGCCGAGACCCAAGTGCCTGAAGCCATGGTTTCCGAGCCGGTGGTTGCCGCTGCAGAACCGGCTCCAGCGCCAGTCGTTGAAGCGCCAGTCGTTGCCGAAGCACCAGCTCCGGTAGTCGAAGCTGCTCCTGCCAGCGCCCTGACGCCAAGTGGCCGTGCTCCTAACGACCCGCGTGAAGTGCGTCGTCGCAAGCGTGAAGCCGAGCGTCTGCAGAAGGAAGCTGAACTGGCTGCCGCTGCGGCTCCGGTTGCAGCTGAAGTGGTTGAGGCAGCGCCTGCCCCGGCCCCTGAAGTGGCTGCCGAGCCGGTTGAGTCGGTGATCCACGAAGCGCCGCGCTCCGTTCAGGAAGCGGTAGAGCAACACGAGCAAGCCGAGGAAAAAGAACACGAGCCTAAACCTCTCGTCTGATTCCATCGGCCACTGAAAAGCCCCGCCTGGTGATCCCAGGCGGGGCTTTTTTTGCTTATATGTCCCGTCCTGAATAAGGTTTACACCTGCTTCAGGACTTGACAATAGAAACTGAAGCCTGTCGCTACTTGGCAACGGTTTATTGCCGAGGCGATTGCGTTCCTCGCTAAACACCCGCTTAAATATTTGTAAGCAAGTATTACGAAAGAGCTGTGCAACGTGCAGAATAGAGCGGTGCAGGGCTCGAAGTAGGTCCTGCCACGGCCTGAAAGCCTTCGGCCCGTTATGGAGCAAAGAGTGCGTGACTATGGAAATTGCTGAACTGGACGCTTTCAAAGCGATTGTTGACTACGGCAGCGTCACACAAGCAGCGATCAGGTTAAACCGCGCTCAATCCAGTATTTCCTTCCGCATCAAGACACTCGAATCACGGCTCGATACCAAGCTGTTCGAACGCTCCGGTCGCGGTATCACGATGACGGCGCCAGGCAAGGAGCTCTATGCCTACGCCTCACAAATCCTCGAACTGGTTGCTCGCGCTCAAGCCAGCCTGAGCCAGACAAAAACCGAATCACGGGTGCGTTTGGGTGTCATCGAAAACCTCACTATTACTCGCCAGAACCTGTTGCAAAGCATCGTTGCCAATCCCGACGGGCTGGCAGTGGATGTCAGCATTGGTAATACACAGTCGCTGCTCAAGGATCTTGAGGCCGGCAAGCTCGACGCAGTGATTGTCGGCGCAGGCTTTGCACCTTCGCACTATCGCCGGGTAACGCTGTTCAACGATCCACTGGCCTTGATCTACAGCGCAGCACACCCCGCCATCCAGGACCTGAAAGCGTTCAGTGGCCAAGTGTTCCTGGTCAACAGCCGGCGCAGCGCTTCGCAACGCAATCTCGACGAACTATTCATGATGGGCAATATCACCCCGGAAAAAATCATCGAGTGTGGCTCTTATCCGCTGTTGTTTTCTAATGTGATCAACGGCGTGGGTGTTGCCCTGGTGCCGTTGTCACTAGTCGATTCGTGCTGCCGCAGTGAACAGGTGCAAACGTATTTCCTGAGTGGTTCATATGCCTCACTGACCACCGAATTCGTGTTTTTCGATCACCCTGGCAAACCAGCCCCCAGAGCGCTGGCGCAATGGGTGCTGGACTTCGAAAAACCGGCCTGCTTACCGCTGACGGAAGGGTAACGGGCCGGGTCCCCGTCAGCAGTTACACGATTGCCGCACCACCTCGTCCTCGAAGAGGTTGGACAGTTGCAGTCCATCCTCCTGGCTGCTCGCCCGAATGACATCATCGTGCTGCAACTCGAAGGCATCCTTGTCGGTGCTTAATGAGGCACCGAGCAAAACATAGTGAACCGTACCGGGCTCGCAAAGCTCTTCATGCTGGAACAACAGGGCTTCGAGTTCACGTTTGGCAAACATCAACTGATCCAGCCCCAATAGCGACTGTTTGTCCCACACGGTTTCACCACGCCGAACAATCGAACTCCTCACCACTGAGTAGCGCGGTGGTTCTGCGATCACCAGCTCGTGGCACAACGCGGTATTGCGCAACTTGGAGAGACCGGCCAGCCCGGGTTGAGTGTGACGCAGCACCGGGTCAGAAAAATCCACTGCCAAGGTGTAACCGATATAGCGGGGGGTTCGGCAGTCGTCGATGAGGTACACACAGGCGTACTCGATCTCGATTCCCGAGCCACTGGCATGACACGGTGATTTGATCGCCCGGGAAGCGGCCACCAACCCTTTGCCATTGCCTTTGTAGTACCAGTCCGGCGAGGACCGCTGAGGCATGGGCAGACCATTGACCGAGCGATGCGTGTAACCAAAACCGCTCACCATGCACCCGGCATCCCGTACGGGCCGCAGCGGCACCTTAAAGGTCATCAATGAAAGCGCTTCAAGCGGCACCGCTACCAAGGCCAAATTGCTTTTGAAGTGCTCCCAGGATTGCTTGCTACGCACGTATCGCACAGCCAACGCCTGAGAACTTTCGGCATCTTCGACATGCCAGACCAAAGCTGTTGCCCCCTTGCCCTGCACAATCCCCACCCACCGCACACCGTGTCGGTCGACCGAATCGATGATTCTGTCCATCAAGCCGCCTCCGTGCGCAGTACCACCGGTGCCCGCCTTTTAATGGAACAGAGGATCACCCCAAATACGATCAGCACCAGACTGACCAGGTGATAGGCGTGCAGTTGCACGTCGAGGAACATAATACTGAATAGCCCACCGGACAGTGGCACCAAGTGAGTGAAGATTTCACCGCGGGTGGCACCGATTTCACCGATCCCTTTGCTCCAGAACAAGTACGACAGCCAGGACGGGAAGATCACCAGATACGCCAGGCCCAGCCACGGTGCAGCGCCCTGCCCCAGGTTGAACGTCAGATCAGGGTGCAACGCCCAAATACCCAGGCTGAACGGAATCAGACACAGCGCCCCCACCACCGCGCAATACGTCACGAACGCATTGCCGGCGATGGTTTTTGGCTTTGTTCGCAAAAAGGAGCAATAGACAGCCCAACTGGCAGCCGAGGCCATGGTCCAGAAATCGCCTTTGTTGAAGCCTTCCAGGAAGCTCAAATCGGACAGATGCCCCATCGTCACCAGCCAGAACACACCCACCGTACTGATGACCACCCCAAGCATGTTCGACCTGGAGATGAAATCACCGAAAACAAAACGGTTGAGGGCCAGTACCAGACACGGCGTGGCCGACAGGTAAATCGCCGCATTCAACGAACTGGTGTATTGCAAACCGATATATAAGGTCAGCGGAAATATAACTTGGCCACAGACCGCCAGCATAACCAGGGTCAACCATGACTTACGCGCGGCCGGCAAACTGGCGATGACGGCTTTATAGTTAATCAGCAGTAATAAAGCGCTGGTAATCAGCCATCGAAGTTGCGACAGCATCACCGGATCAACATCCACCACCATCAATTTTCCGACGACATAGTTACCGCCCCAGAACACGGCAGCGAGTGACAGTAATAAGTACGGCATTGACGCCTCCGTTAGATCTTCTTCATTAACATGAAAGAGGTACCGTCGAACTCGACTTCCCCTTGCAGATGAAACAAGTCTTGATACACAGACAGTTGCGCCTGCAACACATCAGTGATGGGCACCAACAACAGTGCCTGCGTCGCCAGCACCCGGGCCAGTTCATTGACATAGACTCGGCAAGGCTCGGCCTCGACAGGCGAACTGTTGGCGACTATCAGTGAGTAACCCAATCGACGGCGATAGTGAAAGTCGCCGGCCGAGGTGAATGGCAACCTCGAAAAATCCAGATCGGCGCGCAACCTGAGCTGCTTATGGCCGTAGTCCTGAGCCCACTGCAAGTGATGGGCAAACGGCTGCCGGGAACTGGAAATGACATCCAGGCTGTGCTGGCCGAACGCTTGAAGCTGAACGTTATCGGATGGGGCAATCAGCAATACGGACTTTTTGCCCGGCGTGTCGAGATACTTCGCCAGTGGCGCCGGCAATGTCGGCGTCTCGCGCTTCGGGCTGTCACGGTAGATCATCAACCAGTCCGAATTGATCGCGGCCCAATCGCTGACTTGCAGCGTCTGCTCGATCGACGGCTGGTAGGTTTCCATGAGGTGAGCCTTGAACGGCAGGTATTGCAGGACCTTTCCCTGATCGCCAACGATGGAATAGTCGCCGACCCAAGTATTGAGGAAGGAACGGATTCCGACAATGCTCGCCTTGCCCAGGTAATCGGCGTTCCAGCCCACAATCGCTTCACGCCCGACCCACGCGTAATCGCACAGTCGCACCGGTGGCAGGCGCGTCATCGCGACAGTCCGCGAGCCGATGGAGAGCCGGCCATACGGGTCATGGTCCTGACGCAGTAACTGGCTTCCCGGCGATAGCCAGACACCATCGCCTATATCGACATCGCCGCCGGCATTGACCGCAGCGTTACGACCAAAACGCACATACTGTCCAATCTTGATCGAAGGCAGCTCCTGCGCCGAGTGATCGAGTTGATGATCGGCATGGGGGTGGCTGAAATACGCACCGTTTTCAAAATGAGTGGGCGAAATCAGGTGTTCTCCGACCTGCTCCTTGACAATCAGCGGTGAGCCACTGGTATTGACCGAAAAGTGCTCCGGGGATAAACCGAAGTCGTCACCCAGTTCTTTCAAACGTTCTCCAAAAGTGACCCCGAACTTGATTTCGTCGCGATGACAACTAATTGCTTGCGACGCTTTTCTAAGTTGTCGAAGTGTTTTGACATAACGCGGAACAGGTTGAAAAACATCTGCAGAACTTAATGCCCGCTCCAAGGCTCCCAACTCCCGAATATCACTGTCCAGCTCCAAAGGACTGACACTGACCGACGCATCCATATAGTGCTTCATCATGTAGGCTCTTTTTTCTAATGAGTACTGACCGGATGTTCGCCCCCAACGGTGAACACCACACGCCACATGATCGTATGTCGGATAGAACCCGCTGAATAACGAGTTTTATATCTGGCACCCATCGATAAATACGAATGGGCGAAAGGAAGAGCCGATTATTCCGAGGAAAGTGCGGAATGCAATTCCGCTGACAACCGTTATTGAAAAACCAGCGCCTCAGGCACATCCACATCCCACAACACCCCGGGATCCTCCACCGCCACCTCGACCACCCTCGCCTGGGCGAACAGCGACTTGGCGCCTTGATCACCGGTCAACGCCATCAATCCCGGACCGAAGCTTCGCCCGAACCCCACCGGATGCCCATATTGCCCCTCATGCACCGGCACGCTGATCGCAACCTCCGCAATGGCTGCGACGACCTGTTCAACGCTGGATGGCAGGATAAACGGCATATCCCCCAACATAATCAGCCAGCCACCAAGTTGCGAGCACGCCGCCACACCCGCCGCAATGCTGTCGCCCAGACCGGTCGACTCGATCCGCACAATCTCGCACCCATAGGCTTGAGCCATGCGCATCACTTGCGGGCGATCCGCCGTGGTCACCAGCACGCGCTTCTCAAGCGTGGCCGGCAGATTCACCAGCACCTGTTCGATCACCGAATGCACGGTGACGCCGTCACGACCGGTGCAGTCCACCAGCAGCTTGTCCTTATCGTCACCCGCCACCTGACGAAACCGGCTGCCCTGCCCCGCCGCCAGCACGATGACGCCAATGGACTCGCTCATACCCTCTCCTGCAAGACTTTCTTCTGCTTCAGTTCGACGCCGTTTTTGACCGCCACGATTTCCGCCATGAGCGACAAGGCAATTTCCGCTGGGTTATGACTGCCAATGTGCAAACCGATCGGACCATGCAAGCGGTCAATCGCCGTTTGCGACAAGCCCAGTTGAGCCAGGTTTTCCCGGCGCTTCTGGCTGTTGACCCGCGACCCCAGCGCCCCGACGTAAAAAGCCCTGGAATCCAGGGCCGTGAGCAGCGCCATGTCGTCCAGGCGCGGATCATGGGTCAAGGCCACGATGGCTGTGCGCTCATCGGTCTGGATATTCAACACCGCCTCATCCGGCATGCCCGAAACGAATCGTCCGTGCTGCTCCTCCCAACCATAGACGAACTCGCTACGCGGATCGCAAATCAACACCTCGAAATCCAGCAGGCGGGCCATTTCAGCGACATAACGCGACAGCTGCCCCGCGCCGATCAGCAGCAAGCGCCAGCGCGGGCCATAGATCGCCCGCAAGGTCTGTCCGTCGAACGTCAACACGTCAGCTTTACTGGCCGGCTGCAAAAGCACTTCGCCGGTGGCCAGGTTCAGTTCACGGGCAACGATTTCATGGGCCTCGCAACGGGCGAGCAATTGCTCGACCCAAGCCCCACCGTCGATACGCTCCTCGGTCAAGCGCAAGGTGCCACCGCAGGGCAAGCCGAAACGTGCGGCTTCCTCGCGGGTCACGCCGTAGGTGATCAACTGCACCGGCGGCCCGTCAAGCGCAAGGCGTCCGTCATGCAGCCGGGCGATCAAGTCATCTTCGACACACCCGCCCGAGACCGAACCGATCACCACGCCGTCTTCACGCAAGGCCAGCATGGCGCCAGGTGCCCGGGGCGCGGTGCCCCAGGTTTCGACCACGCTGTACAACACCACCCGCTGACCGGCACGATGCCATTGCAACACGCTGCGCAGGACGTTCAGATCGGCGCTGTCCATCAGGCTTCGGCCTTCTGCCAGCCCGACAGCTGATAACGAACCGGCAGGTTACGGATGCGTTTGCCAGTGGCCGCAAAGATCGCATTGCACAGCGCGGGCGCAATCGGTGGTACGCCCGGCTCACCGACACCGCCCAATGGCACGTCGCCCGGCGGCGTCACCAGATGCACAGCCACCTCTTTTGGCGCCAGGGACATGCGTGCCACTTCGTACATGTGGAAGTTATCCTGCTGGACCTTGCCGCCCTTGAAGCTGATTTCCCCCAGCACTGCATTACCCAGGCCCATGACGCAGGCGCCTTCGAACTGCGCGCGAATGCGCTCGGGGTTGATCTGCGGTCCGCAATCGACGGCGATGTCGGCCTTGTGCACCACCAGCGTGCCGTCGTCTTTGACCTCCACTTCGATCACCGCCGCCACATACGTCACGAAGCTGTAATGCACCGCCAGTCCCAGACCGCGGCCCTTGGGCAACTCGCGCCCCCAACCGGCAGCCTTGGCGGCGGTCTCCAGTACCGTGCGCAGGCGCGCGGTGTCGATCGGATAACGCTCAGGGGATTCGCCGTAGTTCCACTCTTCACTCAAGGTGCGCGGATCGATCTGACGGTCCGGACCGAGCAGTCTGATCTGGTACTTCAGCGGATCCTCCCCGGCCTTGTGCGCCAGCTCATCGACAAAACTCTGGATCGCGAAACCATGGGGAATGTTCGACACCGAGCGATACCAGCCGACGCGGGTGTGCACCGTTGCCTCGGGGTTCTCCAGGCGAATGTTGGGGATCGCATACGCCATGTTGGTGAATCCCATGCCCAGTTCGAACGCCGCCTCATGGTTCATGCCCGGCGCAAACAACGCGGTGATGCTCGGGGCCACCGTGCGGTGCAACCAGCCGGATGGCAGGCCATCCTTGTTCAGGCTCGCCTTGAGGTATTCGGCCGATACGGTGTGGAAGTAGGAACAATGGATGTCGTCTTCGCGGGTCCATTGCACCCGCACCGCTTTACCGGGGAATTCCTTGGCGAGGATGGCGGCTTCGATGATGAAGTCAGGCTTGGACTTGCGCCCGAACCCGCCCCCGAGCAAGGTCACGTTGAACGTGACCTTGTCGAACGGCAGGCCCAGGCGTTCACCGATCCGTTCCCGGGTGACCTGCGGCGCCTGGCTTGGCCCCCAGGCTTCGCAGGCACCGTCCGTGAACCGCGCAATGGCGACCATCGGTTCCATCGGCGACTGTGACAAATGCGGCAAGTAGTAGGAAGCTTCCAGGGTGCTGCCGACGCTGGCCATGGCCTTGTCGATGTTGCCGGTATTGCGCACCACCTTGCCGGGCTTGAGCGAGGCGGCTTCAAGCTCCTTGCGATAGGCGATCGAGTCGTAGCTGGCATTGGGGCCGTCGTCCCACTCGATTATCAGCGCCTCGCGGCCCTTGATCGCCGCCCAGGTATTGCTCGCCACCACGGCGATCCCGCCGAGTGGTTGAAATTCCGAAGGCAACGGACGGCTTTCGATCTGCACCACCTTGACCACACCGGGGACTTTCATCGCCGCGCTGCCATCGAAGCTTTTGACTTTGCCGCCATACACCGCAGGCCGTGCAATGGTCGCATACAGCATGCCGTCGAAATGCACGTCGGCGCCGTACACCGCCCGGCCGTTGACGATGTCCTCCCCATCGATGGCCTTGGTGCCTTCCTTGCCGATGTAACGGAACTGCGCGGGTTGCTTGAGTTTCAGGCTGTCGCGGGCCGGAACCGGCAAGGCGCCTGCGGCGGAGGCCAGGGCGCCATATCCGAGCTCGCGGCCGGACGGCTCATGGACGACCTTGTGCAGTTGCGCATGGCATTCACCGACCGGCACTTTCCATTGCGCGGCGGCGGCCTGTTCGAGCATGGTCCGCGCGGCGGCACCGCAGCGTCGCATCGGCTCGTACCAGTGACGCATGCTGCGCGAGCCGTCGGTGTCCTGGTTGCCGAAGCGCACTTCATCGCCGGGGGCCTGCTGCACCTTGACCATCGCCCAGTCGGCTTCCAGTTCATCGGCCACCACCATGGTCAAGCTGGTGCGCACGCCCTGCCCCATCTCCGAGCGGTTGCAGATCACAGTCACCGTGCCATCGGCGGCGATGCTGACATACACCTTAGGGTCATCTACCCAGCCATGGGGCATGCCGTCGGCGCCGAATTTTTTTTCTTTCTCTTTGGCAAACGCATCCTGCAAGCCCCAGCTCGCGGCGACGACCAATACACCGGCAGCGCTGACGCCTTTGATAAAACCACGCCGACTGAGGTTGCTCAGGGCGAAATCATTCGGTAACCGGCTCATGCCTTGGCCTCCTTCAGGTGAGTGGAGGCCTGGCGGATCGCGGTCTTGATCCTGTTGTAGGTGCCGCAGCGGCAGATGTTGCCGACCATGGCTTCTTCGATCTGCTCGTCGCTCGGGTTCGGATTGGTCTTGAGCAACGCCGTCGCCGACATGATTTGCCCGCCCTGGCAGAAGCCGCATTGGACGACTGCCGTGTCGAGCCAGGCTTGCTGCACGACTTTGCCGATCGGGTCGGCGTGCAGGTTGTCGATGGTGCTGACATTCTGTCCGACCACTGAACCGATGGGCGTGATGCAGCTGCGGGCCGGAGCCCCTTCGATATGAATGGTGCAGGCCCCGCACAGGCCCATGCCGCAGCCGAACTTGGTGCCGTTGTAACCGGCCACGTCGCGGATCGCCCAGAGCAGCGGCATGTCCTCGGTGACGTCGAGTTGATGGTCTTGACCATTGAGCTTCAGGGTAATCATGGGCACGCCCGCATGGATCTTGAGTTATGGGGTCGAGCAATCTGCCGCTGGATTTCGGTGGGGCGCACGCAGATCGACTCAGGCTAATGGGCTCTCTTGTGCAGACGCAGACGTCTGCTCCGTAATGCTGTTCACTTAAGCGAATGTGATCCTCTGTAGGAGCGAGCTTGCTCGCGATGGTCGCAAGTACGACGCGTTAAATCAGAAAGCACGCATCATCGTTCACGACCATCGCGAGCAAGCTCGCTCCTACAGTTTCCTTAACTGAACAGCATTAGGCGTCTGCACCGGGCCTTTGGTGGAGCAAGAGTGTGCATCGTTAGCTGACTAAGTTAACCGAGCATTAACAAAAAAGCCCTGCACAATAAACATTGTGCAGGGCTTTTTGATCCGTCCTGGAAGCTTAGCTCAATAGCGGTTCGGCTCCATTTCCAGATCGACATGGAAACGCTCGAAAATGTCTTTCTGGATGCGCTGCGCCAGATGGAGCAATTGCATGCCGCTCGCGCTCCCGTAATTGACCAGCACCAGCGCCTGCAATTTATGCACGCCAGCATCAGCCTCACGGAAACCCTTCCACCCCGCCCGTTCGATCAACCAGCCAGCGGCCAGTTTCATTCGACCGTCGGGTTGCGCATAGGCCACCAGGTCCGGGTACTCCCCCTTGAGCCGCGCAGCCAGCGCCGCCGACACCAAAGGGTTCTTGAAGAAGCTGCCGGCATTGCCGAGTACGGCCGGGTCCGGGAGCTTTTCGTTGCGGATGCTGCAAATGGCCTGGCTGACATCGCTGGCGGTCGGATGCTCGATGCCTTGTTCGGTCAGGCGCTGACGCACCGGGCCGTACTCCAGATGCAGATGCGCAGCGCGGTCGAGGGCGAAACGCACACGCAGGATCAACCAACGCCCCGGTTCCTGTTTGAACAGGCTGTCGCGGTAAGCGAAGTTGCACTCTTGCAATGTGAAGTCACGCAGTTCGCCACTCTGGCGATCGAGGGCGGTCAAGCCGGCGAACACGTCCTTGATCTCGACCCCGTAAGCGCCAATGTTCTGCATCGGTGCCGCACCGACAGTACCGGGAATCAGGCTGAGGTTTTCCAGACCGGACAACCCCAGCGCCAGCGTGTGCTGCACAAAGGGATGCCAGGGCTCGCCCGCCTCGGCTTCGATCACCACTTTGCTGCCATCATCGCTGATCACGCGAATCCCGCACGTGGCCATGCGCAGCACCAGTGAGTCGATATCCGCCGTCAGCAGCAGATTGCTGCCACCGCCGATCACCAGCACCGGAACCTCGTGTTCCAGCCCATAGGCCAGGGCTTCACGCACATCGGCGTCGCTATGGGCCTCAGCGAACAGCAAAGCCTCAACGTCCACGCCAAAGCTGTTGAACGGCTTGAGCGAAACCTGCGATTGAACCTGCAAACTCATAACCGTCCCTTTAATTCGATCACCAGTAAATCACTGGCGTGCTCGATCAGGTCCAGCACCTGCTCGAAGCCTTGCTCGCCGTCGTAGTACGGGTCCGGCACTTCATCGACTGGCGACTGGTAACGGCGCAGGAAAAGGTCCAGCTCGGCCTTGCCCATGGCCGGTTGCAAGGCCTCGAGGTTGCGCAGGTTGCTGTTGTCCATCGCCAGGATCAGGTCGTAGGTGGCGAAATCGGCGCGGCTGACTTGCCGGGCGCGCTGGGTGGACAAGTCATAACCACGCAGCTGCGCCGCGGCCTGACTGCGCTGGTCCGGCGCTTTGCCGACATGCCAGTCACCGGTGCCGGCGGAAGCGACTTCGACCCGATCAGCCAGACCTGCTTCACGCAATTTGTGCCGCAGCACGCCTTCGGCCGTGGGAGAGCGGCAGATGTTGCCCAGGCAGACAAACAGAACCCGCATCACGCCTCCAGCAGGCGACGAACGCGCTCGAGGTCTTCAACGGTATCGACACCGGCTGGCGGTGCGATCAGTGCATCGGCCACGTGGATCCGCACGCCGTGCCACAGGGCACGCAGCTGTTCCAGGCACTCGGTGTTTTCCAGCCAGCATGGACCCCAGCTGACGAAATCCTGCAGGAAACCGGCGCGGTAGGCATAGATGCCGATGTGGCGGCGGTAAGGCACACCTTCGGGCAACTGCTCACGGTTCACGGCGAACGCATCCCGCGCCCAGGGCAAGGTGGAGCGACTGAACGTCAGCGCCAGGCCATTGAGGTCGCTGACGACCTTGACCACGTTGGGATTGAACAGGGTGTCCACGTCTTCGATCGGCTCGGCCAGGGTGGCCATGCGCGCTTCGGTGTGGGCAGCCAGGTTGGCGGCAACCTGATCGATCACGCTCGGCGGGATCAGCGGTTCGTCGCCCTGGACGTTGACCACGATGGCGTCGGGCGCCAGGCCCAGCTTCGTCGCCACTTCGGCCAGGCGATCGGTACCGGAATTGTGATCTTCACGGGTCATCACCACTTCGGCACCGAAGCCTTTGCAGGCCTCGACGATACGCGCGTCGTCGGTGGCCACCACCACTCGCTCGGCGCTGCTTTTGCTCGCCTGTTCCCAGACGTGCTGGATCATCGGCTTGCCGGCGATCAGCAGAAGCGGCTTGCCCGGCAGGCGGGTGGAGGCGAAACGCGACGGAATGACGACGGTAAAGGCTGTGGTCATTTGTCCAGGCGCTCGTCGGTGGTCAGGGTACGCGCTTCGGATTCGAGCATCACCGGGATGCCGTCGCGAATCGGGTAGGCCAGACCTGCGCCCTTGCTGATCAGCTCGGTCTTGTCGGCGCTGAGCTTGAGCGGGCCTTTGCAGACCGGGCAAGCGAGGATATCGAGCAATTTGGTGTCCATGAGCATTCCCTTGAAAAAACGGAGTTAAGGCAACAAACGAGCCGGCAGCAGGCGCATCAGCTGCGTGTCGAACCAGGCCACGAAGGCCGGCGACGGCACGGCATCGACCGCCAGGTACCACCAGTCCGCGGCGGCAAAGGCACGGCATTTCACCGCGTCTTTTTCCGTCATCACCAACGGCAATGACGGCGTGAAATTCAACGCCTGCACGCTATATTCGGCGTGGTCGGCAAACGCATGTGGAACCGGCTTCCAGTGTAGCGTTTCGAGGGTCTTGAAGAAACGTTGCGGATTGCCGATGCCGGCCACCGCGTGCAGGGCCTGGCCGCTGGGGAAATGGTCGAGGGGACGCCGTTCGCCGCTGCGCAGATTGACCAGCGCGGTGGATTGCAATTGAAAGGCAAATCCATCATCGCGGTCAGTCGCGGCACCGTTGTAGAGGACCGCGTCGACGCTTTGCAGGCGCTCGACCGGCTCACGCAATGGCCCGGCAGGCAGGCAACGGCGGTTGCCCAGGCCGCGAGCGGCGTCGATCAACACCAGTTCCAGGTCGCGGGCCATGCGGTAGTGCTGCATGCCGTCGTCAGACAGGATCAGGTCCAGTGGCTCACTGGCCAGCAACGCTTTGACAGCGTTGCTGCGATTGGGGTCGATCATCAGCGGCACACCCGTGCGCTGGACGATCAACAACGGCTCGTCACCCGCGATGTCGGCGCTTTGTTCGGCTTCAACTCGCCATGGCAATTGCGGCGGTTTGGCGCCGTAGCCGCGGCTGACCACGCCGACCCGCAGGCCGCTGCGCCGGCAGTGCTCGATCATCCATAGAATCAGCGGCGTCTTGCCGGTGCCACCCACGGTGATGTTGCCCACCACAATCAGCGGCACGGGTGGCAGATAGATCTGGCCCTCACCCGCCAAAAAGCGCTTGCGCTTGTTCATGACCACGCGCCGGTACAGCCACTCCAGTGGCTGCAACAGCTTCAGGGCCGGATGACCTGCGTACCACGCGGCCAGCAATCGATCGGACATGGCCATCAGGACGCGGGGGGCGCCGCTTCGATGGTGGTCATGCGCAAATGGCTGAATCCGAGTTTGCCGGCGGCGTCCATCGCAGTGATGACCGACTGATGCCGGGATTTGCCATCGGCGCTGATGGATAATGGCAGGTTGGTATCACCCTTGGATTCTTTCTCCAGCGCTTCCATCAACGTGGCGAGGTCGCTTTTTGGCAATATATGGTTATTCACAGAGAACACACCGTCGGCACTGATGGCGATATCGAGCTGCCGGGTCTGGTCGTCGGCAGATGCACCAGTGACCGCTTCCGGCAGCTCAACGCGCAGCTGGGTCTCACGGGTAAAGGTGGTGGTCACGACGAAAAACAGCAGCAGGATGAACACCACGTCGATCAGCGACGCGAGGTTGATGTCCACCGTTTCCCGTTGTTTGCGGCGGAATTTCACGCTTTGCTCCCGGACAGGTCCACGTCACGGTCGCCCTGCACCACCTCGACCAGTTTGATCGCTTCCTGCTCCATCCCTACCACCAGTTCATCGATCCGGCGTTGCAGGAATCGATGGAAGAATACCGCCGGGATACCGACCATCAAACCGGCAGCCGTGGTGATCAGGGCCTTGGAAATACCACCGGCCAGCACCGAAGCGTTGGTGGTCATGCCATTTCCGGTAAACGCGCTGAAAATATCGATCATGCCCAGCACGGTGCCGAGCAAGCCCAGCAACGGGGCCATGGCAGCAATGGTGCCCAGAGCGTTGATGTAACGTTCCAGATCGTGGATGACCCGCGCAGCAGCCTCTTCGATGCACTCCTTCATGATCTCGCGACCATGCTTGGAGTTGGCCAGGCCGGCCGCCAGGATCTCTCCCAAAGGCGAATTGGCGCGCAGTTCCTTGAGTTTTTCCTTATTGAGCTGTTTGTCCTTGATCCAGACCCAGACCTGCCCGAGCAAATGCTCCGGGGTCACGCGGCTGGCACGCAGCGTCCAGAGACGCTCGGCGACGATGGCCATGGCCGCGATGGAACTCAGAATGATCGGCAGCATCATCCAGCCGCCGGATTTGACCAATTCCCACACAGTGACAGTCCCCTCGAAAAAGTGCGCCACTCTAACATAGGGGGTGCAAGCACCGAAGACCGTGATGTCGCATCCGGTCGGGCTTCGATAATGCCCGGTCATGGGTCCGAGGGCGGCGGATCGCGCCAGAAACGCCGTTCCTGGCGCATTGACCACGGCAGCTCGAAGCGCCCCAGTTGCAGACGAATGGCACCCTGTTCGACGCTGTCGTAGATCGCCATTCCACGTTTTTGATAACGCGCGATGACCGTGGGATGCGGATGGCCAAACGAATTGCCCTGCCCGCGAGAGATCAGTGCAGCTTTTGGTTGCAGGACATCCAGCAGGGCCCCGGACGACGAACTGCGACTGCCGTGGTGTGGCGCCTGCAACCAATCGGTGGGCAGGGCCAACGGACTGTCCAGCAGGGCTCTCTCGGCGGCGGCATCTATGTCGCCACTCAACAGCAACCGTTCGCCATTGGCCTCGATCAGCAAGACACAGGAGTTCTGGTTACTGTCGCCGGCCAATGGCCAATGCCAAAGCTGGAAATCGACTTGATCCCAGGTCCATTGCCGACCGCTCTCACAGCTCTCGGCCTGCAACTCCACAGGCAAGTCTGACGGCTCACCACTGACCACCTGTTTCACCGGCAAGCCCTTGGCAACTGCCCGGGCACCGCCGGCATGATCGGCATGGGCGTGGCTGATCAGCATCAGGTCGAGGCCTTTCACCCCCAGTTTGCGCAACGCCGGCAGCACCATCCGCTCCCCCTGGTCGAGTTCACCGAAACGCGGTCCGGCGTCATACAGCATCGTGTGATGCCGAGTGCGCACCAGGATCGCCAGCCCCTGGCCGACATCCAGTTGCCAGACTTCGGCCATGCCTTCCGGCAACATCGGCCTGGGCGAAAAAACCAGCATCAACAGCATGGGCCAGCCTAACGGGCGCATCGGTACGCCTCGCGGCAGCAATAGCAAGAAGGCGCCAATGGCACCGATTACCCAGGCCCATAGCGGGACGGCCGCGGGTACCCACGCGGGAACCTGACCGGAGACGAGCCCCAATCCCCTGAACCACCCATCGATCAGGCCGCCCGCCAGCCACAGCAATTTTTCACCCACGTAAGGCACCGCCAGCAACAGCGTCCCGAGCAACGCCGGTGGCAGTACCACCAGGCTGATCCAGGGCACCGCGAACAAATTGGCCAGCGGCCCGCTGAGACTGATGGGCAACCCCAGTGCCAGTAACAACGGGCACAGCCCGATTGCAATCAGCCACTGGGCGCGGGTCCAGGTTTGCCACCAACGCCATGGCCCCAACCGACCGCCGAAGATCAATATCAAGACCGCCACGGCCGCGAAGGACAGCCAGAATCCAGGCTGAAGACTCGCCAGCGGCTCCAGCAGCAAAATGCCGTTGAGGGCCAGCAACAGCGGCCACCATGCACCGAGATGACGGAACCGTAGACGCCACAACAACACCAGACCGATCATCACGCAGGCCCGTCGCACCGGCACCCCGAAACCGGCCAGCATCCCGTAACCGAGCGCAGCGGCGAATGCCAGGCCACACGCCCAGGGCAACCATGGCAGACGGTTCGGCCATAACCCAAAGCGGGCCAGGCCGGCGATCAGCAGATACACAACGCCCGCCAGCATTCCGATGTGCTGCCCGGAAATCACCAACAGATGCACCGTGCCGGTGTCCTGCAATACCTGCCAGTCTTCGCGACTCAGCCCCGCACCGTCGCCGAGCACCAACGCCGTCAACGCGCCGCTTCGCCCTTGGGCATCCACCGCCAGCAAACGCTGACGGATTGCATCGCGCCAGGCCCATTGGGCTGGTGCAAGGCGTTCGCCCTCCTTGACCGTGCCGGTCGCCCCGATGCGTTGTGCCAGCAACCACGCCTGGTAGTCGAAGGCCTGCGGATTGAGGAGCCCGACCGGACGCTTCAATTTGACTGCCAGGCGCCAGCGTTCGCCACTGTTCACCGGCGGCCCGCCATACCAGGCCAGGCGCATTTGCTGCGGCAGCCGGGTACGTCGGGACTGGATGTCGGTCAATTCGAAACGCACGACACCGTCATCATGCCGGGGCAAGCCTGTGATCCGACCTTCGACCCAGCGGGTTTCTCCGTCCAGGGCCGGCGGCAACCGGTCATCCAGCGCCCACTGCGCATTCGCGCAGGCCCAACTCAAACCGAACAGGTAAAACGCCACCGGATACGTCCTGAACGGCAGCAACATCAAACCCGCTACCGGCATCGCCAGCCACAACCAGACCGGCGGCAATGCCGGTAAAAAACGCAAGGTCAGCAGACCCAACGCCAGCGCCATCATCCCTGTGCGCATAAGCCCGTCCTTGAGAGTACCCTCCAAGGCTTAGCCCGCCCATCGGATGGGCGTCGTCAATAATTGTCACAAAGTCTGAATGGGCAGCTCGTAGAATCCAGACATACTTGCCGCCCTGACCGACCGAGAAGCCTTATGCCCCGGCGCTTATTCAAACGTTACATGCCAGACCCGATGAGCATCAGGGAACACAAGTCCTTACGCTTTCTCGGCACGCTGTTGCATGACCCGAACCTGTGGCACCTCAATCGCCACTCCGTTGCCCGCGCCATGGCCGTGGGCCTGTTCGCCGCGTTCCTGCCGATTCCGCTGCAGATGCTGCTGGCGGCCATCCTCGCCATCATCGTGCGCGGCAACATGCCGATCGCCGTGAGCCTGGTCTGGCTGACCAACCCGATCACCATGCCCGCTGTGTTCTTTTGCACCTACCAGACCGGCGCCTGGCTGATGGACGTCCCCGCCCGGCAGTTGCCGGACTCGCTGAGCTGGGAGTGGATCAGCGGCGAAATCTCGACCTTGTGGCAACCGTTTCTGCTGGGTTCGGTGGTAACCGGGCTGGTACTCGGTGCGCTGGCCTACTTCCTGGTAATGATGTATTGGCGCTGGTGGGTGGCCAGGCAATGGAAGCGGCGCAAGAAGAGCCGGATGTGAGAATGCAAAACGGCGCCCCAGGGCGCCGTTTTTCATATCTGCCATACACCCCCTGTAGGAGCTGGCGAAGCCTGCGATCTTTTCGCTTTTAACGGGTTTCTGACCAGTACCCAAATCAAGATCAAAAGATCGCAGCCTGCGGCAGCTCCTACAGGGAAGGTCAGGTACGCATCCCGCGTCCACTCACCAGCAACCGTGCACTACCGAGATACAACACCACGGTCGCCACCAGCATGAAGGCGATCGCCACGCTGATGCGGATATCCGATACGCCGAGGATGCCGTAACGGAACGCGTTGACCATGTGCAACACCGGGTTGGCCAGGGACACGGTCTGCCAGAACGGCGGCAGCAAGGTAATCGAGTAGAAGACCCCGCCCAGGTAGGTCAGTGGCGTCAGCACGAAAGTCGGGATGATCGAAATGTCATCGAAGTTGCGCGCAAACACGGCGTTGATGAAGCCCAGCAGCGAGAAAATCGTCGCGGTCAGCACCACCACCAGAATGGTCACGCCCAGGTGATGCACCTGCAAATGGGTGAAGAACAGCGACAGCAAGGTCACGATGATCCCCACCATCAAGCCACGCAGCACGCCGCCCAGGGTGTAGCCGATCAGAATGGTGTGCGGCGACAGCGGCGAGACCATCAGTTCTTCGATGGAACGCTGGAACTTGCTGCCGAAGAAACTCGACACCACGTTGCCGTAGGAGTTGGTGATCACCGACATCATGATCAGCCCCGGCACGATGTACTCCATGTAAGTGAAGCCACCCATGTCGCCGATTTGCCGACCGATCAGATTACCGAAGATCACGAAGTACAGGACCATGGTGATGGCCGGCGGCAGCAAGGTCTGCGGCCAGATCCGGGTGAAACGCCGGACTTCACGGTAAACAATGGTGTTGAGGGCAACGAGGTTGGGGCGCAGCTCGGAACTCATACCGCCACCTTCGACAGATTTTTCTCCACCAGGGACACGAACAACTCCTCGAGGCGATTGGTTTTGTTGCGCAGGCTCAGCACTTCGATGTTCTGCTGCGCCAACTGGGTGAACAGCGCGGTGATGCCCATGGACTTGTCCACCTGGACTTCCAGGGTATGGCTGTCGATCAGCCGGGACGGGTAGCCGAGCAACTGAGGGGCTACTTGCAAGGTGTTTTTCATATCCAGCAGGAAGGTTTCGACATGCAGTTGGCTGAGCAACTGCTTCATGCTGGTGTTCTCGACGATGGTGCCGTGGTCGATGATGCCGATGTTGCGGCACAACTGCTCAGCCTCTTCCAGGTAGTGGGTGGTGAGGATGATGGTGATGCCTTTCTGGTTCAGCTCGGTGAGGAAGCTCCACATCGAGCGACGCAGTTCGATGTCCACCCCGGCAGTCGGTTCGTCGAGGATCAGCAGGCGCGGTTCATGAACCAGCGCGCGGGCGATCATCAGGCGCCGCTTCATGCCGCCGGACAGCGAACGCGACGGTACGTCCTTCTTGTCCCACAGGCCGAGCTGGGTCAGGTACTGTTCGGCGCGTTCCTTGGCGATTTTCGCCGGGATGCCGTAGTAGCCGGCCTGCGTCACGACGATGTCGAAGGTCTTTTCGAACTGGTTGAAGTTGAATTCCTGGGGCACCACGCCGATGCAGCGTTTGAGCTGCGCAGGATTTTTGTCCAGGTCGTGACCGAAGATATTCACCGTGCCGCTGGTCTTGTTCACCAGGGTCGAGAGAATCCCGATGGTCGTGGATTTGCCGGCGCCGTTCGGGCCGAGCAAGGCGAAGAAGTCACCTTCGGCGACATCCAGATCGATACCACTCAGGGCCTGGAAACCGTTGCCGTAGGTTTTGGTTAGCTGCCGGATGGACAGAGCGGAACTCATATCTGATTTACGCACCAAGAAGGGGAAAAAGGGTCAGGTCAGGGCGGGCGGCGCGCATTGCAACCACGTCGCATCAGCGCAATGGTGCTTGTCGCCGCCACACAAGTACAGTCAAGCGTGTCGATAGTGAGTATTAAGTCAACGTGGTCATGACTGCCTTTTGATACGCCGGACGCTGCTTCAACCGCGCGTACCAGGCCTGCAGATGCGGCTGTGGCGCACGCTCGATCGGCATCTCGAACCAGGCATAAATGAAACTGCCCAGGGGAATATCGCCCATGCCGATTTCGTCTCCGGACAGGTAGGGCTTGTTCGCCAACGCCTGATCGGCCATCGCCAGCAGCGTATCGCATTCCTTGATCGCCGCCTTGATGGCGAGCCAGTCCTGCTGGTCTGCCGGGGTACGCAGCACACCCCAGAACACGGTACGGAACGGGCCGGCAAAGCTTGAGGTGGTCCAGTCCATCCACTTCTCGGCGCTGGCACGGGCTTGCAGATCCGCCGGATACCAGGCCGTGCCGTCGGCGTGACGGGCCATTAGATAACGCACGATGGCGTTGGATTCCCACAGCACGAAGCCATCGTCCTCGATCACCGGAACCCGACCGTTGGGGTTCATCGCGCGGTACTCGGGCGTATCGACGACACCAAAGGCGCCACCGGCATCGATAGCCTCGTAGGCAAGCCCAAGTTCTTCGGCGGCCCACAATGGCTTTCTGACATTCGATGAGTTTTTCCGACCCCAGATCTTCAGCATGAGCGCCTCTTTTTCGGTAAGTGGGCAGGCAGCATACGCCGGATCAGGCGCGACTCAAATCGCTCTGCATATCACCCAACAGCGGTTGCTGTTGCTCACCGAACAGGTGCGGATAGCATTTTTCCAGGTGTTCGAAAAAGAACGCTTCAGGTACGTCGGCGAACTGGCCGTGATCGACCAGGTACTCCATCAGCTTCGCGCCATCGCGGTTGAAGGGATGAAAAACGCTGTCGTTGATCCCGTCGAATTCCAGCGGCGCCACATTGAACAGGTCGCAGAGTTTGCGGTTGAACGCAGGTGTCGCCTTGACCCAGCGACCCTGCAAATAAAACTCGGTGTAGCCGTGCATGGCGAACATGTCGCTCTTGAGCAACTCAAGCAGCCGTGGCGTCGACAAATGATTGCGCACATCCGCCAGGCCGATCCGCGCGGGAATTGCGCAATGCCGCGCCGCACCTGCCAGCAACGTGGCTTTGGGCACGCAGTAACTCTCCCCGGCCGCCAACGCATAACTGCCGCAGAGGGTCTGCGGATCGCGGCTGAATGTGTACGGGTTGTAGCGCACCGCTTCGCGCACGGCGTAATAGAGACTGATCGCCTGCGCAAGCGGATCGCGACTGGCGCCACGGTGTTTTTCGGCGAACTCCACCACGGACGGGTGGTCACTATCGATGAAGCGGCCGGGACTCAGATACTCGTGCATGAGAACAATCTCCTGGGGAAGTCCCGAGTCTAGCGAGCGCTTGAGCACAGAGATAACGACGTTTCGGCCAAACATGGGCGCTTTGTCGCTCGCTCGATCAACGCTTTTCCCACGGTTCCAATCACATCGCTGTGACCTGCCTGTTTTACGGATGCCGTCTAAGCTCTGTGGGCTGGTTCGCCATGGTTTCACGGAGGAATGAATATGCTGCTGTTGTGGATACTGGTTCTGCTGGTCGGGATTGCTTATTTGGCCCACCGCCGCATCGCCCCGCTGCCCGCCCTGGTCATCGTGGCCGTCTATGCCGTGGCAATGGGTGCGTTCAGCCGCGCGCCGGGCTGGTTGCTGCTGGTTATCTGGGTGTTGATCGCCGCTGTCGCCGCGCCCTTGCTGCTGCCCGACCTGCGCCGCAAATTGTTCAGCGCACCGATGTTCAACTGGTTCCGGAAAACCCTGCCACCCATGTCGCAAACCGAGCGCGACGCCATCGACGCCGGCACGGTCTGGTGGGATGGCGAACTGTTCAGTGGCCGTCCGGACTGGAGCAAACTGCTGTCCTATCCCAAAGCGCAATTGAACGAAGAGGAACAGGCTTTCATCGACGGGCCGACCGAAACACTCTGCACCATGGTCAATGAATGGCAGCTCAGTCAAACCATGGACCTGCCGCCCGAAGTCTGGAGCTTCATCAAGGACAACGGCTTTTTCGCCCTGATCATCCCCAAGGAGTTTGGCGGCAAGGGCTTCTCCGCTTATGCCCACTCGCAAGTGGCGATGAAACTGGCGAGCCACAGTGGCGACCTCGTCACCACCGTGATGGTCCCCAACTCCCTCGGCCCGGCCGAACTGTTGCTGCATTACGGTACCGACGAACAACGCAACCATTACCTGCCACGCCTGGCACGCGGCGACGATATCCCGTGCTTTGCCCTTACCGGCCCGCTGGCCGGCTCCGATGCCGGCGGCATGCCGGACTCGGGAGTGATCTGCAAAGGTGAATGGCAGGGTCAGGAAGTCCTCGGCCTGCGCCTGAACTGGGAAAAGCGTTACATCACCCTCGGCCCGGTGGCCACCCTCCTCGGCCTGGCCTTCAAGGCCTATGACCCGGATCACCTGCTAGGTGATCAGGAGGACTTGGGCATCAGCCTCGCACTGATTCCAACCGACCTGCCCGGTGTCGAGATCGGCCGCCGGCATCTGCCGTTGGGCGCCGCGTTCATGAATGGCCCGAATTCAGGCAAGGACGTGTTCATCCCGCTGGAGTTCCTCATCGGCGGCCAGGAGATGCTCGGCAAAGGCTGGATGATGCTGATGAATTGCCTGTCGGTCGGGCGTTCGATTTCCCTGCCGGCGGTGGGCACCGGCATGGCCAAGTTCACCAGCCTGGTGACGGGCCAATACGCTCAGGTTCGCGAGCAGTTCAACGTGCCGATTGGCGCTTTCGAAGGCATTCAGGAAGCCATGGCGCGTATTGGCGGCAACACCTGGATGATGGACGCCGCCCGCATGCTGACCGCCAATGCGGTCGACCTGGGCGAGAAACCGTCAGTGCTGTCGGCGATTCTCAAGTACCACCTGACCGAGCGCGGCCGCGACTGCCTCAGCGATGCCATGGACGTGCACGGCGGCAAGGCAATCATCATGGGGCCGAACAACTACCTTGGTCGCAAATGGAACTGCGCGCCGATTTTCATCACCGTCGAAGGCGCGAACATTCTCTCGCGCAACCTGATCATCTTCGGCCAGGGTGCAATTCGCTGCCACCCCTTCGTCCTCAAGGAAATGGCCCTTGCCGACCGTGAAGACAAGGATCAGGCGCTCACAGAATTCGATGGCCTGCTGCTCAAGCACATCGGTTTTGCCGTAAGCAACGCCGCCAGCACACTGGTGCTCAATCTCGGTTTCGGACACTTCGAACACACCCCGGGCGACAAGCTCAGCCAGGGTTATTTCCGTGCCCTCAATCGTCAGGCCGCTGCTTTCGCCCTGCTCGCCGACCTCAGCATGATGCTGCTGGGGGGAGAGTTGAAACGCCGGGAACGTCTGTCCGCACGGCTGGGTGACGTGCTGAGCAACCTTTACCTGGCCTCTGCCGCGCTCAAGCGCTACCACGATCTCGACTCACCACAGTACATGGCGCCGCTGCTGGCCTGGGCCATGGAAGAAAGCCTGAGCCAGGCCGAACGCGCCATGGATGAGTTGCTGAATAACTTCCCGAACAAAATCGTCGGCTGCCTGTTGCGGGTGATCGTGTTCCCGTTCGGTCGCCGGCACAAAGGGCCATCGGACAAACTCGGTGCCGAAGTCGCTGGGTTGATTGGCCGCGCCAAGGGCGACCCTGCCCTGGAGGAATTGCTCCTGGGTTGCTATCGCCCACAAGCGAGCGACGATCCGGTCGGGGCATTGCAACACGCCTGCAATCTGTTGAGCGCCGCACAGCCATTGCAGAAAAAGCTGCATGTGGCACTCAAGAGTGGTCAGGTCAAACCGCTGGCCGGCGAGTCGGCGATCGATGCCGCCCTCGAAGCTGGCGTGTTGCAGCCGGTGGAAGCCCAAACCCTGCGTGAAGCCGAAGCGGCCCGACGCAAGGTGATCGATGTCGATGACTTTGACCAAAAGGCTCTGGCGCTGGCCAAGGGAAAAGTCCGCTGATCCCTTCAAGCATGTAAAAACGGGCGCTGGCGCTTTATACTCCCGCGCCCGTTTTGCTCTTGAGGACTTATCTCGTGTCCAACATCGTTGCCGATCATCTCGTTTTACTCGACCACCTGCGCAGCATCCTGGTCGCCGTAGGTGAGGCCGAGCAGGTTCCCGAAGAAAGCCATGCCTTGTTCCTTGAGCGCTTCGACGAACTGCTTGCATCGCTGCCGATCGACCCGATCGAAAGCCAGTACCTGGGCCAGGACATCCTGACTCAAGTCATTTCCCGTTATCCGCAAATCGCTCACCTGATTCCACGGGATCTGCTGTGGTATTTCGCCGGTGACTGCCTGCACTACTTGTCCGATGAAGAAATCGACCTGTATCAGGCATTGGAAGAACGCCGCTTCGAAGCCGAACAGAACGACGAACCTTTCGACTGGAACCAGGAAAAACAGCTGCTGGCGCTGTCGAACCAGGACAGCAAGCACTGATCTTCTATCAGTGAAGCCAAAGGCCCGCATGCTTGCATGCGGGCCTTTTTTTTATTGCCTTCAGAGCACCCCGTCAATATCAGGCAACCGCACTGCGCTGCGACCTTGCCCGAATCGCTCGCCCGCCCGCCTAAACCCAGCCTTTGCACCAATGGTTTTGTTTAAATTCATGGCACTTTGGACTGATTGAACTACCTTCAAACAATAAGAAGTCATCACGGCTGGATTTTCCACGTTAGCTTCAGTGATCAGACAACAAATTGGCAAAAGGAGTTACCTCACCATGATCCTGGCAGGCGTTTTCCGGCTCTGTACCTTCATTACCGATTACTTGCCGAGGGAACCAGGTCGCTCGCTGTCCCGCCAGATCAGCGAAGTGGACCCGCTCGTGTGTAATGCAAGGAATAACGCCAAGGCCATGGATAGCGGGTCTGGCGCATTGGGAGGGGGATAGCCCGATCCCCGTGAAGTGAAGTGATCCGAGACAACTCAGTCCGCCTAAAGACGGCCCATCCAGTGAGGATGTACTTAATGAGCTTTCGTACCGAGCCCGCTTTCAAGCGAATTATCCATGGCCTGTTCTGGATGGGCCTCAGCGTGGAGGCGGCTCAGGCCGCGCCGGCCAATTGCCCGCAACTGGACAATTGGCCGACAACCTACGAGGTCGGTCAGGGGCTGCAGAGTGAACTGCGCAGCCCCGTTGCGGTAACGCAACTGGCGGTGGGTGACCCGAAAATTGCCGACGTGCAACCCAGCGGCAGCAATGCGTTCATACTCACGGGCCTTGCGCCCGGGACCACCAGCCTGATGGTCTGGACCGCCTGTTCGAAAACGCCGCGCCAAAGCATGGTGTTCGTCAAGGGTAAAGCCACAGCGGCGCTGACCAGCGCGCCGTCGGTGCCCTCCGACGACCTGCTGCTGCCGAGCCAGGTGCAGACCGATATCCGCTTCGTTGAAGTCAGCCGGACCAAGCTCAAGGAAGCCTCCGCCTCGATTTTCGGCATCCGCGGCAACTTCCTGTTCGGTTCGCCGAGAACCTTGCCCACCATCGGCGGCATTGTCACGCCGTCGATACCGGTGAGAAACGACAACTTCAACCTCACGTTTGCTACCGGTAATACCCTGGTGGCGCTCAACGCGCTGGAAGGCAGCGGTTTCGCCTACACCCTGGCGCGGCCAAGTCTGGTCGCGCTCAGCGGGCAGAGTGCGAGCTTCCTGGCCGGTGGTGAAATACCGATTCCGGTGCCCAGTTCAGGCAGTGATAGCGTGTCCATCGAGTACAAGGAGTTCGGTATCCGCCTGACCCTGACGCCGACCATCATTGGTAAAAACCGTATCGCGTTGAAGGTGGCACCGGAAGTCAGTGAACTGGACTTCACCAACGCCGTGAGCATCGCCGGCACGGTCGTCCCGGCCCTGACCGTGCGCCGTACCGATACCAGCATCTCCCTGGCCGACGGCGAAAGCTTCGTCATCAGCGGCCTGATCAGCTCCCGCAACACTTCCCAGGTGAACAAGTTTCCGGGGCTGGGCGATATCCCGGTTCTGGGCGCGTTTTTCCGCGACAACACCATCAACCGCGAAGAGCGTGAACTGCTGATGATCGTCACCCCGCATCTGGTCCAGCCACTGGCGGCCAATGCACAACTGCCGTCATTGCCTGGCGAGCAGCTGCGCAATTACGACCCGAACTTCTACCGCATGTTTTTCCTGGAAAATGGCGACTTCGACAGTCGCATGGGGCTCTCGCAATGAGCCGGAGCCTGAACCAGACGGGCCTCGCCCTCACGCCTGACGGTGACTTTGCACGCTTGCCGGGCCAGCCTTATTGCCATTGGCCAGGCGTTCAAGCTGTTCTAGCCAGGGGACCTTCGATGAAAGCAGTCATTGCAATAGCGGCGACATTGATGCTCGCCGGTTGTGCCAGCAATGGTCTGTCTTCGCGACCGGCCAGCTGTGCCAAGCCCGATTCGGAGCAAGAACTGGCCCTGAACCTGGCCGACAGCATGGCCGACGAAGGCCGTTTGTATGCCAGCCTGGCGAATCTGGAAGGAATGCCCGATAGCCTGGTTCAGGTCCGCCTGCGCAAGGCTCGGGTGCTGCGCTTGATGGGGCGTAGCGGCGACGCGCAGCCCTTGTACGAAAGCTTGCTCGGCACCTGTCTGGCAGCTGAAGGGGAACTTGGCCTGGGCCAACTGGCCGCCGCCAAAAATGATAACGCCAGCGCTGCCACTCACCTTGAGCGTGCGGTGCAGATGGCCCCCACCGACGACAGGATGCGCAATGACCTGGGGGTCGTCTACCTCAATCAGCACCGGATCCCTGAAGCACGCTTCGAGTTCATGACCGCCATGGAGCTCAAGCAGGCAAACACACTGGCGGCACTCAATATGGTGACGTTGCTGATCTACCAGGATAACTGGAAATCGGCCGCCGAACTCGTGACCCGCGCCGACTTGAGCCCCAGGCAAGTCGTAGAAGCTCAAAACCGCGCGGAAAAACTCAAGGCCTCCGCCAATAAAGTGGTGGCTACCGATGGCAATCGCAAAACTGAGGTAGCCGATGCCTCTTCCAGTGCGAACAAGTAGAACGTACGAGGAGTCGAGATGAATACCAAACGGCTGTTGATCCTGTGCACGGCTTGCCTGTCCACCACTGCCTGGGCCATTGAGCCGGGCCCCTCTTCGCCGTATCAACAAGGCACCGAACAGTGGTTGCAGCTGCAGATTCGCGGTGTGGTTGCCTCCCCTCACCTGCAAACCGCTTCGGCCACCGAACGTGACCTGGCCATGCAGCGCTGGCTGAATAGCTTCAACTTTCCGATTCCGGAATTTTATGACCAGGATTCAGCGGGACAAATGACCATCGGCAACTGAGGCCTATCGATGAGTGATCTGCCTCTGGTGTAGTCCAGAGTGGCCTGGCTGCAAAGCCGGGCTCAATCACGAGTGCAGGAAAATACAGTCCAGATACTACGAGGTGGAGCAAGCGATTGGAGTGAATGCACTCCGTTCGCCTGCTCCACCCCGTTCTTATGCAGTACAGCCATCCTGTTCGACAGCAAGCCACTCCTGTTCACTTACCGAATACTCTGAGTACCCCGATCAGAGCCGGGCCGATAGCGACCAGAAAAAAGCTCGGCCATAGACAGAGAATCAGCGGGAATATCAGCTTGGTACCGACTTTCGCCCCCATCTCTTCGGCGGCCTGCGTACGCCGGTCACGGAACTCATCGGCATAGATGCGCAAGGTGTCGGCCACGCTGGTACCAAAACGGATACTCTGCGCCAACAGGCTGACCAGACCTTGTACATCATCCAGGCCAGTGCGTACGGCCAGTTGCTTGAGCGCCTCGGTACTGGATATGCCCGCGCGGATTTGCGCATTGACCAGCGCCAGTTCTTCAGCCAGTTCGACCTGACTGACCGACATCTCCTCAGCCACTCGTTCGATGGTCGTGGGCAAGGCCAGGCCCGACTCCACGCACACCACCATCATATCCAGCGCATCCGGAAACGCCGCACGCAGCCGACCTTGTCGCATCTGCTTACGCTTGGCGACATACATTGCCGGCACCAACCATCCGATACCGGCCACCATGACCACCAACAGCAGCCCCATGCTCAGGGAAACCTTGGGAATCATCGGCAACAGCAGCAACGCAATACCGATCAATAACAGCGGCAACATCAAGCGCACTGCCCAGTACATCTGCACCGCCGACGAGGAGCGGTATCCCGCATGCATCAACAGGGTCTGGGTGACGGACGTTTGAGCTGACCCGGCCGAGGCAAAGCGCTGGCCGACCCGCTCCAGCAACAGTTGCAGGTTACCCGGAGCCTCCTGCCCGGTCGTGTTGCCTAAATGACCACGCTTGATCAGCGCCAAGCGACGCTGCACCGGGTCCTGAAGCCCCTGTATCAGCAAGATCACGGTGCCGACCGCAAGCACCGTACTCAAACCGATCGCGCCAAGGAACAACAGGCGCGCCATCTCCTCGTTCCCCGTGACCCGACTGAACAACCCGAGCAAAAAATCCATGACCTGTACCTCTCGGTAGCGAATACCGCTCAAACCTGAATCCGGATGATTTTGCGTATCCAGAAAATACCGATCAACATGGCGCAGAACGCCCCGATGATCAGCTTGTGACCGAAGGAATCATTGATCAGCACAGGCATGTAACTGGGGGTGGTGAGTATGATCGCGATCGCGAGCACGAAGGGAATAGCCACCAGCACCCAGGCCGACATGCGCCCTTCAGCCGACAGGGTTTTGACTTTGCGCTGAAAGCGGAAGCGCCCGCGAATCAGCCGACTCAGACGCTCCAGCACTTCGGTCAGATTGCCGCCGGTCTCGCGATGGATCAGGATCGAGGTCACCAGCATCATCACTGTCATGCTCGGCATGCGTTCCAGCAGGCCGAGCATGGCCCGGCGTACATCGTTGCCATAGTTGATATCGGAGAAGGTCAGGCCAAACTCATGAGCCACCGGCCCCTTGTGCTCCTCGGCCACCAAACGCAGGGTTTCGTTGAATGGGTGCCCGGCGCGCAGAGCGCGGCACATGGCATCCAGCGCATCCGGCAGGCCTTCCTCGAACTCAGCGAAACGCTTGCCACGGTCGCGAGAGATTTTCAGTATGGGTAACCAGAAGACCGCGAAACCCGCCACCAGCGCCATCCACCAGACTGGCGAAACCATCCAGATCAGGATACCCACCCAGACACCCAGCACCAGCCCGAGCAGTAATACCCGATAGGCCCGGTATTCGTGCCCGGACTGCTCAATCATTTGCGTCAATGCCTCCATAAAGGGCAGCTGCTCAAGCCTGGCCTCCAGGGGCGACAAGCGCGTCAGGTACTTCTGCCTCAATACCGTTTGCATGTTGGGCAAATTATTGGCTTTCTCCATTACGTGCAGGCGGCCGCGGATGCGCTTGCGCATCTTGCCGGCCTCGCCAAACACCGGCACTGCCACACTCTGGGACAGGAGGAAGACGGCAATAAACACCATGCCAAGGAACATCAGAATGAATTCACCAGGAACCTGGTTCATGATTGCCGTGCCTCCATCCACTCAGGCCTGAACATCGCAAGCGGCAACTCGATGCCGCGCTTGGCCAGCACATCACGGAAGGCGGGGATCATGCCGCTGGGCCGAAAATCACCGAGTACTTCGCCGTTTTCGCCCACGCCGTGGCGCACGAAGGAGAAGATTTCGGTCATGGTGATGATCTCGCCCTCCATGCCGTTGATCTCCTGCACGCTGACCAGGCGGCGCTTGCCATCCTCCTGGCGTTCCAGCTGGATCACCACTCCGATGGCCGAAGCGATCTGTTGGCGCATGGCCTTGATCGGAAAGGTCGCCCCGGTCATCGACACCATGTTCTCGATTCGCCCCAATGCATCGCGTGCGGTGTTGGCGTGGATCGTGGTCAGCGAGCCGTCGTGGCCGGTGTTCATCGCAGTCAGCATGTCCAGTGCCTCGGCGCCGCGCACTTCGCCGATCACAATGCGGTCCGGACGCATCCGCAAGCTGTTGCGCACCAACTCCCGCTGGTTCACCTCGCCACGCCCCTCGATATTCGAAGGCCGGGTTTCCAGGCGTACCACGTGGGGCTGTTGCAACTGCAGTTCGGCTGAGTCTTCGATGGTAACGATCCGCTCGTTGTGCGGGATGAAACTGGACAGCACATTGAGCATGGTGGTCTTGCCGCTACCGGTACCGCCGGAAATCAGCACATTCAAGCGCCCACGGACAATCGCCTTGAGCAGCAGGGCAATGGCCGGGGTCAACGCCCCCACCTGGATCAGGCTGTCGGTATTGAGTAGGTCCACCGCAAAGCGCCGGATCGACATGCTCGGGCCGTCGATGGCCAGCGGCGGAATAATCGCGTTGACCCGCGAACCATCCTTGAGCCGGGCATCCACCAAGGGCGAGGACTCGTCAATACGCCGCCCCAGGCTGGAAACGATGCGGTCAATGATGTTCAGCAAATGCCGATCATCGCGAAAACGCACGTCGGTGCGTTGCAGCTTGCCGAAGCGCTCGACATACACTGAGTCATGCCGGTTGACCAAAATGTCGGACACACTGTGATCGGCCAGCAGCGGTTCCAGAGGCCCCAGACCGAGCACCTCGTCGGTGATCTGCTTGATGATCAACTGGCGGCTGGACGTACTCACCGGTGCCGAGTGCTCATCGAGCAGGCGCTGGCAAATATCGCGAATCTGTCGCGTGGCCTCAGCCTGTTCAAGGGAGTCCAGCAAGGACAGGTCCATGACCTTGAGCAACTGTTGGTAAATCTTTTCTCGCCACTCGGCTTCCACCGGGGTGACCTGACTTTTGGTTTCGTAAAGAACGTCCGGCGTTGCACGCTCCCACGCCATCACTTCCTCTGCCGGATCCAGTTGGTCGTCACCTGGCTGGTTAGCCTGCGACGGGGCGGATTTACCGGCCTGTTTGCGCAAGCGGTTACGAAAGTCACTGATCATGGGTCACCCCCCGAAAAAACGGTTGAAGGCGCGTTTGAGTGCGCCTTTGTTTCCAGCCACCTGCTTGCCGACCAGTTCCTCGGCCACGTTGCGCAGGGCAGCGGTGATCGCCGCCTTCGGCGCATGCAGCTCCAACGGCACGCCAGTGTTCTGACTCTGGCTGACCAGGTTGAAGTCGTTGGGTAACTTCGCCAGGTTCGTGCAGCGCAGCGCCTCGCTGATATCCTTGAGGCTGACCGCTGCCGACTTGTCATAGCGATTGACCACTATCTGCAATTGATCCCCACGCACGCCCAGGTCTTCGCGAAGAATCCGCACCAGGGAACTGGCATCGCGCAGATGGCTAACGCTCTGCTGCACCACCACGTACACCCGATCCACCTGTTCCAGCACAGAGCCGGTGAGGTGATCGATTTGCCGTGGCAGATCGATCACCACCCAGTCATAGCTGGCGCGGGCCAACTGCATCAGGGTGTCAAGTTGCTCGGGTTGAGCATCCTGCGGCAGGCACAGCTCACCGGCCCGGCCACCCAGCACATGCAAGGTCGGACTGAAGTGGCTGCAAAAACCCCGTAGCGCAACGCTGTCCATGCCGTCGATCTGATGCAACACCTCCAGATGGCTGTGCGTCTGCGCCACATCCAGGTAATGCGTCACGCTGCCAAATTGCAGGTCCATGTCCAGCAACAGGGTACTGCCAGCCTTCATGCTGAGCTGCTGAGCCAGGTTGCAGGCCAGCATGGTGCCGCCGGATCCGCCCTTGGCGCTGATCACGGCGAGCAATTTCCCTTCTGTCCCACTGCCGGTCCGAACCTCCATGACCAGCCGATTCAAGGCAGCAACCAGTTCTGTCTCGGCGACGGGCTCCGGCAGCACGTCACGGGCGCCGGCCTGCATCGCCAGGCGCATGCCTTCCTGTTCGCTCAGCAGTCCGCACACCAACATCGGCGGACGTTCATGGGCCGGGCGCTGCAACAGGGCCGCCAGCTCTTCGCGCCACAGGTGGCTGACGCGCAACAGCAACAGATCGGGCATCCGGTCCAAGCCGTAGAGCGGGTCGACATGCCCATTGCTCACTAGCCGAGTACTCACCTCCAGGCTGGGCATGCGTTGGCAGACGCTCTGCAAGTCGCGCAACGACGTGGCATCACGGCTGCTGATCAGCAACCTGAGCCCGGCTTTGCCGGTCGAACTGGAGAGTGGAGTGTCCTTGGTATTCAGCATGGCGTAATCTCCCCGGAATCGGAATGACGCCCGAGGCTTTCACGTAGCAACGTTGCCCTGAATGCAGGCAAGGTAATGGACACGTCGAACCCGGGAATGAACAGATTGAAAACGAAGTTTTGCAGACTCAACTGGACATCGCGGCTGGCCTGCAGCAGCACGTTGTACTGATAGAGCATGCGGCCGAACTCACCAAAGGTCAGCGTATTGAGCGCGGCAGCGCGTGTCGCGTTGGCAATGGCGGGAGTGTCGACACCGCCTTCCATCTGCCGAAGGGTTTTAGCGCCACTCAGGGCGGCGGCGTCCACCGCATTCTGCAGGCGCGTTTTGTTCAGCATCATATGCCCGCCATCCAACGCCAACGCCGCCATCATGGCCATCGCCGCCAACGAGATCACCATCAATACACTCACCGATCCTTCCTGGCGCCTTGGCGTCGAAGTGAACGGCCGCTGAATACGAAGATTCATCATCAAGGCCTCGATTGCCGATACCGCTCCGGATCGACTCCGCCAATACCGCGGCGCCTTGGCACCTGTTGCGCCCGGTCAGTGAATTTTGACTACATTGGCCTCGACCCCACGGATAATGGTGACGGCTCTGCCACCCTCTCCGTTACCACGTGGCACTACGCGATTTGGCTCTGTGGCGGTAGCCACTGCCATGACCGGTGGGGCAGGCGCAACGGCTGCAGTTTTCTTCTCAAGGTTCAGTGGGTTACGCAGCGCCAGTTGCAACTTGCCTTCCGTCTGCGCCGTGACCAGGGTTTCCGCTTCAGCGGCCGACATCTCCAGCGTCACTGCGCGCACCACCACCGGTTGGGTCTTGTCGGTACCCGCGGTCTGATCCACCGCCAACACCCGCAAGTTCTCGAGGATGGTCCTGGAGGAGGCGCTGTTACTGCCGGCATTGGTGGTTTTGGTCGCCAGTACATCGACCCGGTTACCCGGCAACAGGAATCCGCCGACGCCGACCACATCGTCCACCCGAACCGAAATGGCGCGTTTGTCAGGCGCAATCAAAGAGGCCAGGGTGCTGCCCCCCAGGTGCTCGCTCAGACGCGCACCGCGCACGATGTCGCCCCGCAGAATGTCGAACGTTGCGATCTTGCCCACGGCTTTTTCGCTGGCATCGAAGGCATCGTCCGGGATCGTATCCATGGGCATGCGTACGGTCGTGAGCTGCTGGGCCTCGACCAACTGCCCGAATGGAATCTCTACCGTGGCGACCACCACGCTTCGCAGGTGGTCATCCGGGCTGGCATTGAGCCGCGCGCTCAGCCAGGAGTCGGCCATCCATGCAGCCCCAAGGCCCATGGCCAGAGAAACACCTATCAGGGTCAGCGTACGAGAGCTCATGTCAGTATCTCCGTATCAAAGAAAGTCGAGCTGGACGAAGTAGTTGCGCCAGGCCCATTCCAACTCTTTCGGTGACAGTGGTCCGGAACCGCCCATATAACGCTGGCGATCGAGTGCCATGTTCAGGAGATCGCGGGGATGGCAGGGCACCAGGGGCATGCCTTCACTTGCATACAGCCTTTGCAGCGCATAACGCACCAGCAGCGGGTCATAGGAAATGCCCAGGCGCTCGCTTTCCATGCGCCAGATCTTTTCGTACTGCTCGGGCTTCAGGTAACCGAACTGCAGCTTGTAGCCAATCCGGCGCAGGAAGGCCTCATCGGCCAGTTCCAGGGGATTGAGGTTGGTGGAAAACACCAGAATCAGATCGAACGGCAATTCGCAATGCCGACCGCCGCCCAGGTTGAGGAAATCGCGTTTCTCTTCCATCGGGACGATCCAGCGATTGAACAGCTCGGCGGGCGCCATGCGCTGGCGCCCCATGTCGTCGATGATGAACAGGCCATTGCTGGCCTTGAGCTGCAAGGCGGCCTGGTATTGACGGGTGAAGGGGTCATAACGAACGTCCAGTTGCTCCATGCTCAACTCACCGCCCGTGATGACGATCGGGCGTTTGCAGCGCAGCAGTCGACGGTCGATCCCTTCGTTGAGCATCAGGTTGTTCTGTTGAGCGTTTTCATCGAGCTGCTGATGCACCTGCGGGTCATAGATCTCGATCACCGACTCATTGATGACGATGGCATGAGGCACCCAGATGGCCTCGGCGAACAGACGGATCAGCCGACTGCTGACATAAGTCTTGCCGGTACCCGCGGGGCCATAAATCATGATCGCGCGCCCGGAGTTCATCGCCACACCCAATTGATCGAGCATCTCCTCCGTGAGCACTACGCCAGCCAGGGCATTGCGCATATCGTTGGCATTGATGCGACCATGGTGAATGGTCTGCAACTTGATCAGGGAGCGATAGGTACTCACCGGGAAGGGTGCCGCACCGATATAGCCACTGCGCGAAAGGGCATCGCGGGCGGCACTGCGTCCGCGTTCGGTCAGGCCATAACGCAGCATCTGCCCGCCCGTTTGACTCACCTGGCCAAGCACTTCGACACGGCCATCCTTGCGCAGAAACGCCAGGACCTCTTCAAGTACCGCACCGGTCAGCGCCAGGCGCTCCACCAGCCGCGACATGTCCAGAACACCGGCATCAAACAAATGCTTGCACACCAACTCGCCGAGAAAACTGTCGGTCAGGCCGGTTTCGCGGATAGTGCAGGGCTGAGGCGCCAGCCGTTGCACCGCGTTCCGATCGCTGGGGTAGGCATCACTATCGACGATGACGTGCATGTCTAACCTCCAAATCCACCGGCAACTTGCCAGTAGACGCTGTTCAAAGTGCCGATCAATATTGCAATCGAATATGGGAAAGGCTTGCCGGCTACTTCATCTGAAGTTGGCGCCAGATAAGCCTGCGCCCGTAGAATCAGCCAATAACGCCCCAGGGTCTGACGCAATTGACCGCGAACCAGCACGATCAATAAACCGCATACGCTACCGGCAATCAGGCTGAACATTGCAGCCCACAATGCGTATTGGAACGGTAGAAAACTGCCGACCATGGCCATTAACTTGACATCACCAGCTGCCATGCCACCGGAGGCGTACATCGGCAGAAACAGCGCAAAACAGATCAGGATGCCCAGCAGGCTGTCACCCAATCCGCTGACACCACCTGAATACATTTGACCGATCAATCCCAAGACTAGGCCCAACAGGACGAGCATGTTCGGAATACGATGGCGAAGCAGATCGCTCAACACCGCCACGCCCAAAAGTCCCATCAGTAAAACCATCGATACCAGTTCCGTGGACATGGCATGTCTCCCTGCAGGTATTAATCGTTAGCGTGCAGCGTTGCTATTGGCGGCCTTGAACAGCGCAGTGATTTGCGCTCTCTACACAAATTGACAGGGACAACGCGAAGTCCATAAAGAAAGTTGCCGGCGCCCTATCAGAAATAGCGGCAACCGGCTGTCCCATGGACATCGACGTGTCCCCCAAGAGGGAACTATCAGCAGGCGCCACCATTGATCGCGGTGCACAGTGCCTGCATTTTGGTCTGAACTGCTGTTCCAAGGGTCGAGAAAATTCCGACGACAAGCGCCGTAACCAACCCGCCGGCTACCGCGTATTCCACAACGGTCAGGCCATCTTCATCGTTGATGAACTTCACAACCGAAGCCTTGATTGTTTGCATAATCATTTTGCCCACCTCACTCGAATGTTGTTTTTTCTGAGGCAGTACTTTCTGTGCTGCCTGATGCAACCCTAGTCAGTGGCAAGGCATGGGCGTTAGGAAGATTTTGCACATCGTTAGGACTTTTTTGCGGGGCAGCCAAATACGCAGCATTGGCTTTTGCAGAAGTAACAGGTGGGGGTGAACAAGGCGCTGAAACGCAAAGACAATTGCCATTGATTCACAAGCGACAAGCGGTTAAACCCGGTTTGTCGAAAACACCCCAACAAACGCTCGCCCGGGCTGCCTTCCAGGCAACCCATAGAGCGAATAGAACTAAAAACCATCTTCCCTATCAGGATTAAATCTGCAAAGTGATGGCACCTTGGCAATACTCCTTAACAAAGTGAGTCACCCAGAACCCCAGAGTAGAGACATGACGTCCAATTTGACCAAAAGGCCATCGCTCCTGTGGTTCGATCTGACTCATGATCGGTCCACGAAAGAACTCGCCGCGCAGTTCGAGGACTCCTGCGACTGCAAACTGGCGAAAAATTCCGTGCTGCCCATCGGGGAACACGCAGACATGATCTGCGTCCATTTTGATCGCCCCGACACGCCAGGCTTGCGGCTGTTGCTGGAAATCAAACGCACCACCCCCACCATCCCGATCACCATGTTCACCGTGCAGCACTCGGAGGAGCTGGCTGTATGGGCCATGCGCTCCAGCGTCTGGGAATACATGGTGCTCCCGCTCTCGACCACCGAGAGGAATCGTTACCTGACGGCGGTGGTGCAACTCTGCGAGCTGCGTCGAAATACCAACGGCCGGGGCAAGTCTTCGCAGATCGACCACTCCCCGACCCTGCCGGAAAGTATCCGGTTGACCTCAGGACACCAAAAACACCAGGCGCTGAGCAATGTCATGCTGTACATCGAACAGCACTTTCGAGACAACATCGATCAGAGGGACCTGGCGCAGCGCTGCGGCATGACGACATTTCGCTTCAGCCGCCTGTTCAAGGAAGCCAATGGGCTTGGCTTCACGGATTACATCCTGGACAAGCGCATGAACTTCGCCAAAGATCTGCTCGACAACAGCCAGATGCCGATTACCAGCATCGGCTATGAGGCCGGCTTCAAGGATCCTTCCTACTTCGCTCGTGCCTTCAAGCAGTTCGCCAACTGCACACCCAGCGAATACCGCGTGGCACGCCAAATCAAAGCGGCTGCCGCCGCACAACCGGTGCAGGATGACAAAACCATTGAAGCGCTTGAAAGCCTGGTACAGAGCCTCAGCGGTTGATTTAGTTTTTACGCACACACAAAAACGCCGCTCAATGAGCGGCGTTTTCGTTAAATATGGAGCGGGAAACGAGACTCGAACTCGCGACCCCGACCTTGGCAAGGTCGTGCTCTACCAACTGAGCTATTCCCGCAAATGGCGTCCCCTAGGGGACTCGAACCCCTGTTACCGCCGTGAAAGGGCGGTGTCCTAGGCCACTAGACGAAGGGGACACGCTACCCGGAACACATGGTGTGTGTTTCGGTGTCCAGAGCCGCATCCGAAGACTTGGTTCTGGTTTCACTCAGCCCTGCCCGAAAGCAACGCTGTTTAAAATTGGAGCGGGAAACGAGACTCGAACTCGCGACCCCGACCTTGGCAAGGTCGTGCTCTACCAACTGAGCTATTCCCGCATTGGCGTCCCCTAGGGGACTCGAACCCCTGTTACCGCCGTGAAAGGGCGGTGTCCTAGGCCACTAGACGAAGGGGACACACGTACAACATTCACTCCCTGCTTCGTTTCGCTGTGTGCTTTACGCTGCAAGTGGCGCGCATTCTATGGATGGATTGAGATGTCGTCAACCCCCTGATATAAATTTATTTAAATCAATGACTTCACCCTGCTTTTGGGAGCCGTTGCGGTTTTCCGCTGCCCGGCGTTTGACGCCTATATTCCGGCACCCGGCAAGACGTTATAGTCCACCCAATGATGGCACTTTGTATATCTGGTGCCATCATTTATAGAAACGGGGCTGCGGCCGATATAAGCACAAGCATGTCCGATCCAACCCGTCGTGCGGGCCAGGGCGCTCAAATGCCAAGCCACCCGACTCGCATGCACAACCTATAAAGAGGTCTTACCGGTGACGCCACTCATGATCACCCTGCTCGTCGTAGCCGGGATCGCCCTGTTGATCGCCATTGGTTTCATGAACCATGTGCTGGAAAACAACAAGCTGGAAAAGACCCGTACCAAGATCGAGCTCAATGATCGTCTGCGTCGCTGCGGCGAAATCACCGAGACGTTCCCCGGCCAGCTGATGACCCCGGCACTCAAACTGCTGCTCGCCCGCCTGGAACTGAACGTCTGCCAGCGCTTGCTCAACCTGGAGAAATCCAGCGCCAACCTCAAGGCACGGATCGTCGAGCTGGAAGCCCTTGTCGGCCAGGGTGAATCCATCCCGGTCAACAATCCGCCAGCACCGATCCAGACCGAAGCCAAGGCCAAGGATGTACGCTTCCTGCTCGAAGCCCTGCACGGCCAGATCACCCGCGCGGCACAGGACGGCTTCCTGGCCCCCAACGAGGCCAAGCGCTGGATTCGTGAAGTGCGCCACATCCTGGTGCTGCTGCACATCGAGTTCTTCAACAACCTCGGCCAGCATTCCCTGCAACAGAACCAGCCCGGACAGGCTCGCCTGGCATTCGAACGCGGCGTGCAGTACCTACGCAAACAACAGGAACCACAGGTCTACGCCGAGCAACTGGAATATCTGGAAAAACTCCTGGCCCGTGCCAATGACCAGGTCATGGATCGCATTGCGCCGGTCGAAGGCGAAGTCAACCAGTTGACCGAAGGCTTAAAAGACGTCGAGGCCGACGCGGACTGGAAAAAGAAAGCGATCTACGACTGATCAGCGAAAGCCACTGTAGGAGCGAGCCTGCTCGCGATGGACTCCAGATCGCCGCGTTCAACCAGTAAACGCGCGTTATCTTTAACGACCATCGTCGGAACGCCGCCCGGAGCCGGCTCGCTCCTACAGGAAGCATTAATCGAAAAGTTGCCTTTTTTGGGCCCGGCCGATGATCATTTCAAAGCCTGAAATGCCCCACCATCCCCTTCAGCTCAACCCCCAGTTGCGCCAACTCAATACTGGACGCTGCATTGCCCTGCATGGCCAGCGAAGACTGGTCGGCACTGGCGCGAATACTGGTGACACTGCGGTTGATCTCTTCGGCCACCGAGCTCTGTTCCTCGGCTGCCGCGGCGATCTGCTGGTTCATCTGCTGGATCAAGGATACCGCCGCGGCAATACTGCCCAGCGCACTCTCGGTCTGCAATGCGTCGCTGACCGCCAGCTTCACCAACTCGCCACTGCTCTGGATCTGCTGCACCGAGGACTGCGCCGCCGAACGCAAAGCGCTGACCAGGCGTTCGATTTCCTCGGTCGACTGCTGGGTTCGCTTGGCCAACGCGCGCACTTCGTCGGCCACCACCGCAAAGCCCCTGCCCTGCTCGCCGGCCCGCGCGGCCTCGATCGCCGCGTTCAATGCCAGCAGATTGGTCTGCTCTGCCACGCTTTTGATCACACTCAACACTGTGCCGATATTGTGGATTTCCGCACTCAGGCTTTCGATGCTCGAACTGGCCGAGGTGGCTGAATCCGCCAACTGCTCGATCCGTGCCATGCTCTGGCGCACCACCTGCTGACCGCTTTCAACCTTGCCGTCCGCTGTTTGCGCGGCCAACGCGGCTTCTTCCGCATTGCGCGCAACATCGTGCACCGTGGCCGTCATCTGATTCATCGCGGTGGCGACCTGTTCGGTTTCCTCCTTCTGCGAACTGACCTCAAGATTGGTCTGTTCCGTCACCGCCGACAGTGACTGGGCGGAAGTCGCCAACTGTTCGATACCCGACTGCAAGCCGCTGACAATATGGCTGAGCCCCGCGCCCATTTGCTGCATTGCCTGCATCAACTGACCGATTTCGTCACGACGGGTCACGTCGATGGTCGCGCTCAAATCCCCCGAGGCGATCTGCTGCGCCACATGAATCACACTGCGCAGCGGTGCCACGATCAAGCGGGTGATGATCCACGCGGCAACCAGCCCAACCAGCAAGGCCAGGGCGGAAGAGCCAATGATCAGCAGCGAGTTCTTTTTCAGTTCAGCCTGCATCGCCTGGTCTTGCGCGACATAAGCCTGATCCACTCGCTCGACCACTTGGGCTGCGCGTTGGTGCAATTGCTGATAAACGGTTTTTTCCTGTTCCAGCAGGTCGGTGTACTCGGCGAGCTTGTCACTGAAACTGGCGATATGACCCATCACCTCATTGAGGACGGTCTGGTAACCCTCATCCTTGACCGTGGTCTTGAGCTGCTCGGCCTGGGTCAGTGCCTGGCTGGCCTGTTCGATCTTGCCCTGCCCGGCGCTGTCGTCGCCTTTGCGGCTTTGATCCAGACGCACGCGCGCTTCATTCATGGCTTGCAGCATCAAGCGTGAAACCTGGCTGACCTGGCTGGCCTGCTCGAGAAATTGCGCACCGTCCTTGCCTTCGGAATCCTTCAGGGTATAGGCGCCGTCATCAGCGAGCCCGGACTGCAATACATCAAGATTATTGGCCACGCTGGACACCGACCAACTGGCCATTTCCAGCGCCAGGTCCTTGGTCTGGGTGAGCGAGACAAACTCGTCGAAGACCTTGCGATAGGCACCCAAAGACTGTTCGACATCGTTCATCACCGGCACGTTGGCCGCAGACGCGGCCTTGAGTTGGCCGGCCAGGGCGATCAGGCCATCGACGCCCTCGTGCAGGGCGTCGACGGTTTTCGGATTGCCGTGCAAGGCGTATTCCTGCTCCAGCAGCCGCACCTTGAGCAAACCGCTGTTGAGCGATGACATTTGCTTGAGCCCGTCGAAGCGCTGACTGATGGTTTGCAGGGACCACACGCCAATGCCCGCCACCAGCGCAGTCAACAACAGCACCAGGACAACCCCGATACCCAGTTTTTTCGCCATACCGAGGTTGGCAAAACGTCCTTGCACGGCCGAATTCATTGCACTTAGTCCCCTGCCATAGTCTGTAGACGCAGATTCGCAACGGGCCAGTAGCAACACAAGGCTCTGGTGCCTGAATAATGGCAAAAAGCTACATCAACGTCGTTTTCAGAACGCTGGAGGTCGATCCCCGGCAGTGGCCTGAAAGAGCGCACGGGCACGTGGATCGCAGGCATAGGCCACGTTGATACGCTGCCAGTCACTGGCCTCACCCAAGGGGGTGAAGGCGGTCTTCGATGACAGCAGTACACCCAGGCGCCGTGCCTGGGTCCGCACCTGATCGTCGTCGGACATCCGTGATCGTGCCCAGATGAACAGGCCTCCCGCCGGTTTGCCGAAAACCTCCCATTCGGCATCTTCGAGCAGTTGCAACACCGACAGCCGGTCGCTGTTCAAGCGTTGGCGCTGACGCTGCACCAGTTTGCCGTAGGCACCGTTAGCCAACAGGCACGCCAGCACCGACTCGCAAAATCGTGAGGCGCCCATGCCAGAGATCATCTTGACCTCGGCCAGACGCGTAATGACTTCGGAACCGGCCACCACGAAACCGACCCGCAACGAGCTGCTGAGTGTCTTGGAATAGCTGCCCACGTAAATCACGTTGTCGTCCAGCGCAGCCAGTCGCGTACCGGAACCACTGTGCAAATCCGCATAGACGTCGTCTTCGATCACCCGCACACCAAAAGTCCTGGCCAGCTGCAGCACGTGGCGCGCCACCGTCGGTGCAAGGCTGCTGCCGGTCGGGTTGTGGTAGAAGCTATTGATGACCAGCCCTTGAGGCCGGTGTTTGACCAGCAGCGATTCGAGCACGTCCACGTCCGGCCCGCGCGGTGTTCGCGGCACCCCGACCACGTGGATGCCGTGCAGCCTGAGCAGATCGAACAGCACCGGATAACCCGGACTTTCCACGACCACACAGTCACCGACCTTGAACAATGTCCGCACAATCAGGTCGAGCCCCTGACTGGCACCCGTCGTGGTCATGATCCGGTTGTCCTGCCCCCGGATGCCCAGCTGCCTGAGGCGCCTGAGTATCTGTTGCCGCAAGGCAGGCAACCCCAGCGGCGTGCTGTAGTTGAACAGGCTGGCCGTATCGGTACGACTGACTTGCCGAATCGCGTAACTCAGATCGTCGGTCTCGCGCCAGCTTTCAGGCAGCCCGCCACACCCCAGCCTCAACTCACTCGACCAGGCCCCGTATTCGGGCTCCGCCCCGTCGAACCACGCAGGCTCGTGCCTGGCAACCGTAGCCAATGCCGGGTCGGCCACCCTATAGCCGGCCCCATGACCGGACACCAGCATTCCCTGCGTCACCAGGCGTTCGCAGGCCTGCGTGACGCTTACCTGACTGAGCAAGTTGATCCGCGCAATCTGTCGCACCGAAGGCAGGCGCGTACCGGGTGACACCCTGCTGGAACGAAGCCAGCAGGTCAGCGCGTCAACAATTTGCTGTACGACGGGCACCAGCGCCTGTCGGTCGATTCTCAATTCCATGAGCAAGCAAACTCCTGTTGATTTTGCGAGCAGCAGTTAATCACAGGAGTGTTCGAATACATGTGCGACAACGCCGCCAAAACCCATTGCTCTAATCATTTGAAACACATTGCCCGGCCCTTTAGCGGAACCAAAAAACTGTGGGAGCGAGCCTGCTCGCGAAAGCGGTGTGTCAGCCAATATTAATGTCGACTGATACGCCCTCATCGCGAGCAGGCTCGCTCCCACAGGTTGCAACTATTCCTTCAATAGCGATGCATTGCTTCAGAACGCTGTTACACCACCGTCAACGGCCAATGAGTGACCCGTAGTGAACGCCGCGCCATCGCTGCACAGGTACAACACCGCGCTGGCGATCTCTTCGACTTTGCCGATGCGACCGACCGGATGCATGGCGTTGGCGAACTCGCCTTTTTTCGGGTCGGTTTCATAAGCGCGACGGAACATATCCGTGTCGATCACCGCCGGGCATACCGCATTGACCCGGATCTTTTTCTTGGCGTACTCGATGGCCGCCGACTTGGTCAGGCCGATCACCGCATGCTTGGAGGCGGCGTAGATGCTCATTTTCGGCGCGGCCCCAAGGCCAGCCACCGATGCCGTATTGACGATCGCGCCGCCCCCTTGCGCCAGCAGCAGCGGCAATTGGTATTTCATGCACAACCAGACGCCTTTGACGTTGACGCCCATGATCGCGTCGAACTCGTCGAGCGTACCTTCGGCCAGCTTGCCTTTCTCGATTTCGATGCCGGCATTGTTGAAGGCATAGTCGAGGCGACCATAAGTATTGATCACCTCATCCATCAAATTTTTTACATCGTTTTCCAGGGTAACGTTGCAGCGTACGAAGGTCGCTTCGCCACCGGCTGTACGAATCAGCGCCACCGTGCCCTCACCGCCCGCCGTATCCATATCGGCCACCACTACCTTCAGGCCCTCGGCGGCAAATGCCTGGGCGGTCGCACGGCCGATACCGGCCGCCCCGCCTGTCACCACAACCACCTGGCCGGAAAACGTCATGCTCATTGTTATGTCCTCGAAGAGAAGAAAGCGGGGAATCGCGCACGACCAGTCTAGCCATGGAGGTCTTGAACACGGCAGCACTATCAAGGCTCCGGTTGGGCGCCCATGAGTTGCAGTGATGGAACTGCCGTACCAACTATCACTGCACTGGATCAACCTGCATTCGCCGCATCAGCCGAACTTGCGGCATCGTCGCTGACCGGCTATCAACAAAGCTTCATTCATCTTGAGCGCCTGCCATGACCTCCCAGACCAATCGCCAATTCCTGCTCGCCAAACGTCCGGTCGGCGCGGCGACCCGCGAGACATTTACCTACCAGGAAATACCGGTCGGCGAACCGGCGGCGGGTCAGATCCTGGTTCAAAACCAATACCTGTCCCTGGACCCGGCCATGCGTGGCTGGATGAATGAGGGCAAGTCCTACATCCCGCCGGTCGGACTCGGCGAAGTCATGCGCGCCTTGGGTGTAGGCAAAGTCATTGCCTCGAACAACCCGGGGTTCGCGGTCGGGGATTACGTCAATGGCGCCCTGGGTGTGCAGGATTTCTTCCTCGGCGAGCCGCGAGGCTTCTACAAGGTCGATCCGAAACTGGCACCTCTGCCACGTTACTTGTCGGCACTGGGCATGACCGGGATGACGGCGTACTTCGCCCTGCTCGACGTCGGTGCTCCGAAGGCCGGTGACACCGTGGTGCTATCGGGTGCGGCCGGCGCGGTCGGCAGCATCGCCGGGCAGATCGCCAAGATCAAAGGCTGCCGTGTGGTGGGCATCGCCGGCGGCGCGGACAAGTGCAAGTTCCTGATCGATGAACTGGGTTTCGACGGTGCTATCGACTACAAGAGCGAAGACGTCCTCGCCGGTCTCAAGCGCGAGTGCCCAAAAGGTGTCGACGTGTATTTCGATAACGTCGGTGGCGACATTCTCGACGCGGTGTTGAGCCGTCTGAATATGAAGGCGCGGGTGGTGATTTGCGGTGCCATCAGCCAGTACAACAACAAGGAGGCGGTCAAGGGCCCGGCTAATTACCTGTCGCTGCTGGTCAACCGCGCGCGCATGGAAGGTTTCGTAGTGATGGACTACGCCGCCCAATACGCCAGCGCTGCACAGGAAATGGCCGGCTGGATGGCCAAGGGGCAGCTCAAGAGCAAGGAAGACATCATCGAAGGACTGGAGACCTTCCCGGAGACGCTGATGAAATTGTTCAACGGCGAGAATTTCGGGAAGTTGGTGCTGAAGGTTTAACACCAAACCAATGTAGGAGCGAGCCTGCTCGCGATGGCGGTGTATCAGCCAGCATAAAGGTCGACTGATACGCCCTCATCGCGAGCAGGCTCGCTCCTACAGGTTTAGCAGTGTTTAAGCGATTTCGGCCACAACCGAAGCCAACGCCTTGGCCGGATCCGCCGCCTGGCTGATCGGACGACCGATCACCAGATAGTCGGAACCGGCATCCAGCGCCTGGCGTGGCGTCAGAATACGGCGCTGATCGTCCTGGGCGCTGCCCGCCGGGCGAATCCCCGGGGTCACCAGTTGCAGCGACGGATGCGCCGTTTTCAGCGCGTGGGCTTCCAGGGCCGAGCACACCAGGCCGTCCATCCCGGCTTTTTCCGCCAGGGCGGCCAGGCGCAGAACCTGCTCTTGCGGCTCGATGTCCAGACCGATACCCGCCAGATCTTCACGCTCCATACTGGTCAACACGGTCACGCCGATCAGCAGCGGTTTCGGACCGCTGCGCTGATCCAGCACTTCACGGCACGCAGCCATCATGCGTAGACCGCCAGAGCAATGCACGTTGACCATCCACACGCCCATTTCCGCAGCCGCCTTGACGGCCATCGCGGTGGTGTTCGGGATGTCGTGGAACTTGAGGTCCAGGAACACTTCGAAACCCTTGTCGCGCAGAGTGCCGACGATTTCCGAAGCGCAACTGGTGAACAGTTCCTTGCCGACTTTGACCCGGCACAGCTTCGGGTCCAACTGATCGGCCAGCTTCAGTGCGGCGTCACGGGTAGGGAAATCCAGGGCGACGATGATAGGAGTCTGGCAGGCGGACATGAGTGGGCTCTCAGGCAAGTCGAAATCGGCGCGCATTGTAGCGGAACCAGCGCCGCTGCGGGACCCGATGATCGGTAAATCGTCGCGACGGCTCCGGCAAGACTAGCCCTCGAGGCGAATGTGTCGAGCTCGCTACATACACGACACGCCCGCAACACCCGGGCCCGCTACCCTCGGCAACCGCAACATGCACCTGATACCTCAACAGAACCTGTGAGGAGCGGGCTTGCTCCGGGCGGCGTTCCGACCAAGAGGTCCTAGGCAGAATACAAATTTCAGGGCCGGCGATCTTCAGCCCGTGCCTGGGTCTTGCTCCAGTCGATCAACAGACTGTAGGCCACGGCCAGCAACGTCGGGCCAATGAACAGGCCGATGAAGCCAAAGGCAATCAACCCGCCAAACACCCCAAGCAGCACAATGACCAGCGGCAGGTTACCGCCACGGCTGATCAGGTACGGCTTGAGCACGTTGTCGACACCGCTGATGACGAATGTGCCCCAGATGCCGAGGAATATGGCCAGCCCGTACTCGCCTTTCCAGGCCAGCCACGCGGTTGCCGGAATCCATACCAGCGGCGGGCCCATCGGGATCAGGCTAAGCATGAACGTCACGATACCGAGCACCAACGCACCCGGTACGCCGGCAATCAGGAACCCGATCAGCGCCAGGATCGCCTGGGCCGCCGCGGTGCCGATCACACCGTTCACCACCCGCTGTACCGTGCCCGCCACCAGGTCAATGTAGTAGCCGGCCCGTTGACCGATCAGCCGCTCCAGCAACGTGAGGACAAACGCCGCCAGGCGCGGCCCGTCACGATAGAAAAAGAATACGAAGACGATGCTCAGGGTCAGTTCGAGAATACCGCCGCCGATCTGCGCGCTGCGCGCCAGCAACCAGTTACCCACCTGCCCCAGATATGGCTTGAGCGACACCATCATCGCCGCGCCCTGCTCATCGATGCTGTTCCAGATCCCGACCAGCCGCTCGCCCACCAGGGGAATCGAACCCAGCCACACCGGTGCTTCGGGTAGCCCCTCGACCTGCGCATCCTTGATGAATGCCGTGGCATCTCGCACATGATCGGCAAGATTGAAACCCAGCCACACCAGCGGTGCCGCTACCAGCACCATCCACCCCAGCGTCAACAAGGCCGCCGCCAGAGACTCGCGGCCATTGAGCCAACGGGTCAACAAGCGCATCAGCGGCCAGCTGGCAAATGCCAGGACCGCGCCCCAGAACATCGCCGACCAGAACGGCGCCATCACCCAGAAACTCGCGCCGAACAACGCCACGAGCAGGATCTGCACCAACAGGCGATCGTTATTGATCATCAAAAATCTCGAAAAAGTCAGTCAGCAAAAGAGTAGGCGAACGCAGCGTGCACGCTCGCCCGGTACAGCCTAGCGCAATAGCTCGATGTGCAGGCCAGAGCCTTCGGCACTGCCGGTTTCCATCCGCGCGGCACGCACGCCCTGGCCAATCAGGGCCTGACGCCAGGCTTCGGCGTTCGCTCCGGAAATACTGACCCGCAAAGTGGTGTCCAGATTCAGTCCGCGAGAAATCAGGCGTAGCCAGGTCTCGTCAGGTGCGCTATTCAACGTGGCAAAATCGAGCTCACCGGTGCTCTTGAGTTCACGCAGCAAGGTCGCGGAGGTCGGCAATAACTCGCCCAGCGGTGCCGAAGCTTCGAACTGTTCGACATGCAGGTAGGCTTTGCGATTACCGCGAGTGATGCTGTACAGCGCGACGAGCGTGTTGTCCCGCGGAGCGGCCAGTCGCAGCAGTAGATAGGCTTGTTGATCGTCGGCGCCGTACAGCTTGGCGTTGCCGAAGACTTGATTGGCCCAGAGGCTGCTTTCGCCGCAATCGCGCGCCTGGCACCAAAAGAGCAACCCGGCGCCCTGCTGTTGCAAAGCCTCGCGGGCAGCGGTGAACGCCTCGATGGATGAATGCTCCGATGGCAACTCGTAGGTCACCGAAGTGACGTTGCCGCGGGCACTGACCTGACCGTCGAAACGTAACTGGCCACTGATTTTACGAATCGAACCCAACGGGTAGATCCGCTCCAGTTCGGCGGCGGGGCGATAATCGACGATCCGGGCGTCGGCCATGCGCGGCACTATCGGCAGGTCCTGACTGCCCGGAACATCGGCGGCGAACAACAAGGGACTGAAACTGCACAGCACCAGCAAACTGAATGAACGCATGGATAGACTCATCGGATCAGCATGGCCTGGGCGCCCTTGATGACACTGGCTTCATCGGCGCGTTGCGGTACCTGCAGACCACGCTGCACCGCCGGCCGGGCCTCCAGGGTCGCCATCCAGCGCTGCAACGCCGTCAAGCCCTCCACCGAGACGCCCGACCACTCGTAGCCGCGCACCCAGGGAAAGGTGGCGATGTCGGCAATGCTGTACTGATCGGCGAGGAACTCCACGCTTTGCAACCGCGTGTCGAGCACTTCGTAGAGGCGGCGGGTTTCATGTTGATAGCGGTCGATGGCGCCCTGGAGTTTCTCCGGAAAGTAGCGGAAGAACACATTGGCCTGACCCTGCATCGGGCCGATGCCCCCCATCTGGAACATCAGCCACTGCAATACCAGCGAACGTCCCTTCGGGTCGCTCGGCATCAGTTTGCCGGTCTGTTCAGCGAGGTAAATCAGGATGGCGCCGGATTCGAACACGGCGAAATCGCCGTTGGCGCGATCGACAATCGCCGGAATCCGGCCATTGGGGTTGATCTTGAGGAAGTCCGCGGACTTCTGTTCCTTCTTGTCGAAACTCAGGGCATGCACCGTGTAGGGCAGGCCGAGTTCTTCGAGCACGATAGAAACCTTGTGGCCATTCGGGGTCGCAGCGGTGTAGAGATCTATCATGGTTGTCTCCCATTTCAACCCGCCAAGCCTCGACAGTTGCCCGGCGCAAGTCAAGGAATGGCGAAGAACCGATTGAAACAGTCTGCGACAAGCTCGGCACCGGACTCGTCATTCAGGTGCAAATGGTGGCCGCCTGGCAGCTGTTCCCGGCTAAAGGGTAGACGCTCCAGCAGTTCCGGGTGTTTGGCGAGCATGCCGTCAGCAGCGACCACCAGTGTTGCAGGACATTTGATCCGCTGGACGAAGGCCATTGCCTGTTCGGTGGTCAGACGCAGTGGCGATGGCAGTGTGAGGCGATTGTCGGTGCGCCAGGTGTAACCGCCCGGCACCGGCATCAGACCACGCTGAGCCAGCAGTTCAGCAGCCTCGCGGCTGACCGCCACCAGGCCCTTCATGCGCGCTTCGATGGCTCGGTCGAGGGTGTCGTAGACCGGTTTGCGCTTTTCCCGCAGATCCAGTTGCGCTTGCAGGGCCATGCCCATTCGCTCGGCAGCGTTTTCACCTTTGTCTGTAGGAGGAATGATGCCGTCGATCAACGCCAGATGGGTGACCCGCTCGGGCATCGACCCGGCGATGATCAGCGAAGCAATGGCGCCCATCGAATGCCCCATCAGCGCAAATTTGCGCAGTCCAAGCTGTTCGGCGACCTGCAGCACATCGTGGGCGTAGTCCCACATGGCGTAACCGGCTCCCGGCGGCCGATGCCCGGAATGACCGTGACCGGCCATGTCCAGGGCGATGATGCGCAGGCCTTTGAGTTTGGGCGCCAGACGGGCAAAGCTGTTGGCGTTGTCCAGCCAGCCATGCAAGGCAATGACCGGCAAACCATCTTCAGGACCAAACAGGTGCGCCGCCAGTTCGATGTGCGGCAGGCTCAGGCGGACCTCTTCGACGATGTGGTTCATGCGCAATCCTGTTGTCGACGGCCGTCCCAGCGGTAGAACAGGCCTTTGAGCATTTCAGCGGTATCAAGGGGACGTTCGAGCGGAAACATGTGGCCGCCGGGCATGGTCAACGATTCGCCCAGCGGCAGGCGGTCGACTTTACTTGCGTGATGGCGCATCACCACGCGGCTGTTGTGCCCGCGAACCACCGCCAGCGGCACTTGCAACTGCCGGGTGCTGCCCGGGCTGGTGTGCGGCACGCCGCGATAGATGCTGATTTCCGTGGCCGGATCGAACCGCAGGCGCAGCTTGTCATCGACCTGGTGCAAGCCATGCTGCAGGTAGGCATCGAAGCATTCCGGGTCGAAGCTGCGAAACAGGGTTTTACCGGCGAAGTACTTGCGCGCGCTTTCGAGGTCGGCGAATTCCTCACGACGACCAAGAGTCCGCCCGGCCGGCGTCAAGCGGTCGATGAAACCGAAACGTTTGGCCGCCCGGATGACCCATCGATCGGTTCGGGTCAGCACCGGCGAGTCGAGCATCACCACCCCGCGATACAACTCAGGGCAGCGCAAGGCCGCATGCAGGTGCAACACGCCACCGAAGGAGTGGCCGACGCCCCACACGGGCTCGGCCTGTTGTTGCAGGTGATGGATCAGCTCATCCACCAGGTTGTACCAGTTGTCGTCCGCCGGGAAACGCGGGTCGTGGGCGTGCTGCTCCAGATGCGTCACCTGAAACTCGGGTGCCAGCGCCGCAAACAACTTGCCGTAGGTCCCCGAAGGAAAACCATTGGCGTGGGCGAAAAAGATCTGTTGCGACATACCTGCAAATCCATGAGCGAGAACAGGCATTGATTGTCCGCAAGACCGCGTCCGGCAGCAATGACCGTAACTGCCAGGAATGATGACAGACCTGCCGTGGCTATGACGCCACTGCGGGCGGCACCTGTTATTTCTGACAGTTGACTGCCACCCGGCATCCAGCGGATAAGAAGGGCTGTCCCGCCAAATCATGGGCAAACTCACGATGACCCATGCCAATACTCCGGCCATCCAGGTATTTGACCCGCGCGGGTTGAGCGTGCGCGGTGTGACGTATCACCGGCGCGAGCGCGCGTCGGTACCGGAGCCTTGCATCACCCGACAGGAATATGACAGCGCCGGTCGCGCTGTGCTGATTCGTGATCCACGCCTGTTCCGTTTGCATCAAGACGGTCAGACGGCAGCCAATCAGCAAAACGTCTTCAGTTTGTCGGGCGCTGTCGTGCTTTCGCTGAACAGCGACGCCGGCTGGCGCCTGGGGTTGCTCGGCGCGCACGGGCAAAGTGTTGAGGGCTGGGATCAGAAGCTAAGCCAGGGCCGCGTGGACTATGACCGTCAGTGCCGTCCGATCGCTACGTTCGAGCGCGCATGGCAAGGATCGGAACGCTGTATCGCACGATTCACCTATGCCGATACCGACGCCGATGCCGGCCGAAACCTGCGCGGCCGGTTGACTCGGCACGACGACACCGCCGGCACCCTGCGCTTCACCGAGTTCAGCCTGAACGCTACGCCGCTGCAGCATGGCCGCACCTTCATCGCCGATCCGCAATGGCTGGTGGACTGGCCCGAGTCGGAGCCTGAGCGCGACGCCTTGCTGGAGAACGGACCAGCCATCACTCGCCTTCACTGCAATGCCGCCAGTGAGACCATCAGCCAGACCGATGCATTGGGCAACCGGCAGACCTTCATTCATACCTGCGCAGGCGAACTGCGCGAAACTCGCTTGAACCTTGCCGGACAGGCCGATGTAACGGCGCTGGTCCGGGACATCCAGTACAACGCCTTCGGCCAGATCGAACAACAACGCGCGGGAAACGGCGTTGTTTCATGTGCGACTTATCGGCCCGACGACGGTCGACTGGAACACCTGAAAGCCTATGTCCCAGGGCAGCCGGCGTTGCAAGACCTCACCTACGAATACGACGCTGTGGGCAATGTCACCTGCATCACCGACGCCTCTGAAGCGACTCACTTCCACCGCAACCAGCGCATCGAGCCAGTCAGTCGCTACCGCTACGACAGCCTCTACCGCCTGATCGAGGCCAGTGGCCGGCAATGGCGCAACGCGCCGGGCGGACCACAGCTACCGGAGTTCCAGTCCACCGCCGACCCCGGACAACTGGAAAACTACACGCGTTTCTACACCTACGATGAAGCCGGCAACCTGACGGTCATGCAGCATCAGGCCGACAGCGCCAGCCGTACCGAACGCACAGCTGTCGCCCGGTTCAGTAATCGCAGCCTCCCCGAGAAGCCCGATGGCGAGCTGCCCGACGAACAGGAAATTACCGTCGGTCATGACCTCAACGGCAACCGTATCGGGCTTCAACCGGGGCAAACCCTGCAATGGGATCTGCGCAACCAACTGCGGCAGGTCGACCAGGTAGTGCGTGAAGATGAACCGGACGATTGCGAGTTTTATGTGTACGACGGCAGTGGCCTGCGTCAGCGAAAAATCCGTCAGGCCTACACCGGCACATTGATCCGTACCCACGAAACCCGATATTTGCCAGGTGTGGAAGTCCGCACTACTGCCGAAGAGACCTTGCATGTCGTGACGATCAAGGCCGGACGCAGCACGGTGCAAATCCTGCACTGGCAGACTGAACCGCCAGCCGGCATTCCCCAGAACCAGCATCGCTACAGTTTTACCGATCATTTGGGTTCCAGCGCCCTCGAGCTGGACGAAGCGGCCTTGCTCATCTCCCGGGAAAGTTACTACCCCTACGGCGGAACCTGCTGGTGGGCCGGTCGCAACAAACTCGAAGCCGGCTACAAGACGCTGCGTTATTGCGGTCAGGAACGGGATGCCACCGGGTTGTATTACTATGGGTTGCGCTACTACGTACCCTGGTGCCAACGCTGGCTCAACGCAGACCCGGCGGGAGTTGCTGATGGGTTGAATCTGTATGCGATGGTGCATGGCAATCCGGTTGGCCACGTGGATTTCCAGGGGCTGATCACCCTGGGAGAAGTGTTCAGCGCAGCCGCCGCGACGGTTGGCCGTGACGGTGTGAGTGCCCTGGCTGGTGGCGCTCTGCGGTACTTTGCGGGACAAGGACTGACACAATGGGCAAGCACACCCACGGATGATCCGGACATCCAGATGATTGACCCCGGCGTCAATCTGGCGCTGAGCGTAACAGGTGCTGCGGTCGGGGCATTGGCGGGCGGATCCATGGGGATGGGCGCGGGAAGCAATATCGTTTCCCGATACAGCGAAAACCGCGCGGCGCAGTGGATCGGCGCGGCCATGGGTGGACTGGTGGGCGCGGCAGCAGGTGCCGCTGCCCCGCTCTATGCCTATCTGAGCAATCCTGAAGGGTTAAATGAAGTGGCCATCAGCCTCATCAGCAGCGTGGCCGGCAATCTGACAAGGGAAACAGGGCAACGCATCAGCTCAGAACTGGGCCCCAGGCTTACGCTCGCGCCCTCAGGTGTCGCGACGGCCATGCGCACAGGCGTCTATGGAGGATTGCTGTTCGCCGGCGGCGTGATTCGCGAAGAGCTTCCACCCCTGGCAGATGTCGCCATCTATGCTGCCGTCGAAGGTCTGGATGGCGCATCCATTGTCATGATCAATGCCTGGCGCGGAGGCACCTTCACCCGGGGCACGAATGCATTAAGCAGACCGAATGCCATGGAAGTGCTGTATGGCTGGGCTACGCGCACGGCCGGGTCAGGCTTGACCGCCTCGCTGACACTCCTGTCCACCCCGCTGACCAATGCCATTGCAAACCCCAATCTGCGGACGGGGGTCATTGGTGCAATGGCTACTCCCACCGAAGCCCGAACCTATTTGGGGCAACATGTGCAGCGCGGCACCGCCGAGTTGTTCAAATATGACGATGCGGACTTCACCCTGGACCACTTCACCCAAGCAAACAGGGAGTGGACGGGGCACCCGGACATGCCCGTTGGCAACAGCATTGAAATGACAACGTTCCGTCGCCATGCATCGAGTACCCCTTAACGCGCCGGCGGATTCTCACCCAACGGCACCACCGCCATGGTCAGCCGCGACACACAACTGGCCATGGAGCCGACCGACTCGGCCAACACCACCGAGGCACCGCCGTGCAGCAAGCCGTAAGGCTGGCGAGTGCGATGGTCAATGACCATGCTGGCCGTCAGGGACTCATCGTCAAAGGCCTCGAAACGGATGTCCAGCACTTCACCGATGGTGTTTTTCTGGAGAGCGTTCAACTGTTCGATGTCGGGAGTGGTGCGCCACAGGCTCATCGCAGGGTGTCCTTGTTGGTTTCGTTCGTGGATCAATCCTGCCACAGCACCGCTTCGCTGCGCTCGCTCCATTCTTCAAAGCGCTCACCGTAAGCCGCTTCGATCACATTGCGCTTGATCTTCAGGGTGGGCTGGCTGCCAGAATTCATCCTGGCGCGGTGGAGCTCGGCGCGGCTCTAGGGCTCCTTGTTGGAATTCAGCCGGCTATCTGGAGTGCCAACGACGAAGTAGCCGATACTAAAGAGATCGAGCTCAACCAAGTCGCTATCAATCGAATCGGTATGGCGGCTGGGTCAGTTGCCCGGGAACTCTCGCAACAAATACTCAGAGGGCATGGATCAAACTTCCCTTGGGGCAGCGTCAATGTACCGCAACGGATGCCGACCATCGGTAGGACAGCTCTTGCCTATTCCGCACTGACCGGACTCAACGGTGCGCTCAGTCAATTCGTGCCGGAATCCATGCGTAGCTGGATCAGTCCGATGATGGATTGGAATAACTATCCATAAAACCCTTTAAGACAAAGGGTTATAGCAGCATTCTGTTCCGTTCGTACCAGCTCTGTACCACCAAGCTCTCTCAATCCACCTTTTCGCTATGGCTAACTGCGTCTGCATCAGGCAGATAACGGCCATTAGCGACAACCACTACACACAAGCGACAACTCTGACTCGATCAATTGACGCAATTCGACTGACAACCCTCAGCCCTATAGAGTACGGCTATATCGAAACAAGCAAACCACTTCAATTCGCGTTTAATATTGCAAAAAATTGGATAGTTTCAGCCACATGGAGCGATTTGAAATAAACCCTCGATTAATGGGTGAGCATCGCACACTTACTTATATTATTGATTTCTATCGATAATACATCAGATCGAGTGAGGGCTGGCCTCTGCGGCAGTTTCCTCAGCAGCCAACCACACAACCCAAAAACCCCACAAATTAACGCTAGACGGCTTTACTTTTGGCCAAATGAATCTATGGTAAATACGTAAATGGCTGATTGTTTACGAAGCAACGAAGTCACCAGTTAAGTGGCGCATGAAAGTATAGAGCATGCATTGTCGTACAAGAAGGCTCAGGTAGCAAAGGTGGGCAGCATGAAAAAAAAACAACAAGGACTTGCCGCTATCGAACTCTCGCTCGTGCTGCCAGTTCTTCTTCTAATCATATTTGTAATTACAGAACTTAGTATTGCCCTCTATAACAAAGCCATAATAACAAATGCCAGCCGAGAAGCAGCAAGAGCTGGCATAGTATTAAAATCGCCAAAACTCACCACCGCTCAAATTCAGAGTGTTGCCAATAATTATCTAGGTTCTCACTTGATAACATTTGGTTCTTCCGTCACCCCGGTGGTAAGTGTTCCACAAGGGGCTGGAGGACTTTTTGGAACACCACTCACTGTCCAGGTTTCATACCAATACTCCACTATGATTCTTGGCGGCATCCTCCACGTAGTCAATAACCCCATGAACTTGTCGGCGACAACAGTGATGCTAAATGAGTGACTTCAATTTAGGATGCTCACCATGTGCACAGCGATTGAAACTAAAAGCATTACCACACGCCAATATAGCCAAAGAAAAATAGCAGGCCATATTGAGATTAAGAGAAACCAGCAAGGCGCAGTGTTGATTTTGTTTGTCCTTGCACTGCCCATACTATTGGGTTTTTCAGCATTGGCTGTAGATTATGCTTATGCTTACGTCGTGCGTAACGAACTTCAAAACGCCGCTGACGCCACGGCACTTGCAGGTACGGGGTGTCTATACCCACGCATTGAATGTGGAAACTCAACTAGCAGCGCACCAGATTTCGCCACAGCATCTAGTCGCGCAAATACGGCGCTTGCACTAAATAAAACCGAAAACGCCACGATAACCAACGGTAGTATCGTAACCGGTTACTGGAATGTTACAAACCCTTCAAGTGGCATGCAAGCCTTACCGGCTGCATCACATTTTCCAGCTGTGCAAGTGACTATCAAAAAAGATACAGGCCTAAACGGTGGACCTGTAAATACTTTTTTTGCCCGCATTTTTGGTATTGACACCGTACCTATTACCTCCACTGCTACTGCGATAATATCAAGCCCCGGAACCGTTGCGCAGGGGCTTCTCCCCATCGCAGTGACTAAATGTATGTACGATAATTTTTGGAGTTCAAGCTCAAATCAACCGAAAAATGACCCTGCCACGGGAAAGCCCTATGTATTTAAAATTGGATCAGCCTATCATTACGGACCATGCGGATCTGGACAGTGGACATCATTTGCTCAAGACACTAATAACGTTCCAACAATAAGAGATCTTATTACTCAAGGAAACCCAATACCACTCAGTATCGGGACTAATACCTGGATTCAGCCGGGCACTCAAAATACAGTTTTCAGCACGGTAAATGACTGCAGTGCGGCAGGGAACAAAAGTTGCGAGTATGTTACGATTCCGATCGTTGTAGATGCATCCAGTCATTCGTCTGTTCCCATTGTGGCTTTTGCTTGTCTCCACGTTGACTTAGCGGTTGGAGGATCGGAAAAATACATTCAAGTTGAAATGAGTACAAAGTGCCCTCCTCTTAACTCAAGTGGCATTGGCCCGGTGTATGGCGCCATTACACCACCACGACTTGTTCAGTAATGCAAAAACGATAGCCATCATTGGTACCGCCTATGGCGGTATTGTTGTACTGCTGTTCAAGCTTTCTATTTTTCGAACATCTGAATGGTTAGACTTACCGGGTTTCTATCTTTACCGAAAAAGGATCGCTCATGAGTACCGTGACGCTTCCGGGAGTCGACTGAATCGCCCACATTTCTGTAGAAACCTTGAGCGGCCGCTTTTGGTCGAGGCTGTGTAAAAACGATTTGGATTGACGCTTTGCCTGAGATCACGCGGAAAATCGCACTTCTGGGTAAAATTCAGGTTTGCTGAGTTGCGGGGCTTCGCCTGATTCCACGTAGGAACGCAGACTTCGAAACCACGAGCCCGTTTTACACACTCTGGGTCGAAAACGGTCTATCGAGAAGCTTCATATTGGCAATCGTCAGGCTTGCTGGAGCCCAGTTTGAGTTCACACTTCATCCTCCGACGAAGAACTCTGCTTCCGCCATATGCTAAGGAATTCGGCCGTAGCCTTTCTGGCTTTTTTGGCTTGATTTGGGTAGCGGCCCGTCAAAAGTCGGCAGGCCAAAGCAAAAAGCATTCCAACAATCCAAAAGAACAACCCGATACCGACAATCCACCAGGCAAAGATGGCATTCGTCAGTGACTCAGTAATCGGGAACCAGACTACTCCAAGGAATGTACCTATTTGAAGCAATGATCCAAGCCAGTCCCAAGCAGTCCTTACCAACCCACAGAGGTCAGACAGCCGATTGCTCAAGCGATCGTTACTAAAGCGCTCGGATGAGAACTCTATTACCCGAGAAGTGAGCTTTTCATCGGTTAGGTCCTCTACAGCCACACCTGGTTTTATTGCGAGATCCTCCAACTCGGCTTTGTCGCTCTTATCTATCTCCCATGGTGGAGGGGATAGATAGATTCATCGGCACATGGCTACGAGGCCTTCATCCGGGAGCCAGGCACAGTGCAGGCTCCCTCTCGCTACAGACACCGCCGCCGCTCGATACCCTATATTGGTCGGCCGGCAGGGTGACCGGGTCTGTGTACAGCTACGGTGCGGCGAGGGCCGTTGAAGCCATCACCCAACTGGCAACCGCACTACCCAACTCCGAGCGAGGGGCGCTGGCAATCATCCTGAGCGGTGGCGCAAGCGGCATTCTTACTGCGGCTACCGAATATCGAGGCGCGATCATGCAGGCCGCTCGGGATGGGTATCGTCAACTTAACCCACAAGTTGCGAACAGCATGAGTGCAGATGTTCAGACGACAGAAGCCATATTTCCCGACAGAACTATCACCCGGCGCCACAGCGTCCACGACATTTGAATCTGCCAGCAGGGAGAGTCGTCAACGTTATGAACTGCTCGGCAGTGTTTCCCCCAACGGCACCACCGCCATGGTCAGCCGCGACACGCAACTGGCCTTGCCCTCATCGCTGGTCAGCCGAATGTCCCAGACATGCGTCGTGCGGCCGATGTGGATCGGCTTGGCCACCGCCGTCACCCGCCCGCTGCGCAGGCCGCGCAAATGGTTGGCGTTGATTTCCAGGCCCACGCAATAGAACTTGCTGGTATCGATGCACAGGTAACTGGCCATGGAGCCGACCGACTCGGCCAACACCACCGAGGCACCGCCGTGCAGCAAGCCGTAAGGCTGGTGAGTGCGATGGTCAATGACCATGCTGGCCGTCAGGGACTCATCGTCAAAGGCCTCGAAACGGATGTCCAGCACTTCACCGATGGTGTTTTTCTGGAGAGCGTTCAACTGCTCGATGTCGGGAGTGGTGCGCCACAGGCTCATCGCAGGGTTTCCTTGTTGGTTCTGTTCGTGGATCAATCCTGCCACAGCACCGCTTCGCTGCGCTCGCTCCATTCTTCAAAGCGCTCACCGTAAGCCGCTTCGATCACATTGCGCTTGATCTTCAGGGTCGGGGTGAGAAAACCGTTTTCCACGGCCCAACTGTCCTTGACCACCACCAGGCGCCGCAGCCGTTCATGTTTGTCGAGGGCCGCATTGACCTCTTCCAGCAGTTTTTCCAGGCTGGAATGCAAGCCGGCGCGCGCGGCCCCGCCGGCATCCTGCCGGCCGACCGCCGACAATACGCACAAGCCCAACGGCGCACCCAAGCCATCGCCCACCACGCAGACCTGTTCGATACGCGAGTGCACGGCCAGACGATTTTCAATCGGCGCCGGGGCCACGTATTTGCCTTTGCTGGTCTTGAAGATTTCCTTCAGGCGCCCGGTCAGGCGCAGATTGCCTTCGGCGTCCTCCTCGCCCTTGTCGCCGGTGCGCAGGAAGCCGTCCCCGGTAATGGTATCGGCGGTTTTTTCCGGTTCCTTGTAATAGCCGAGCATGGTCGCGCCACTGCGCACCATGACCTCCCCTGTCTCGGCGATCCGCACTTGGACTTCCGGGCACGGCTTGCCGATCCAGCCCGGTTTGTTCTGGCCCGGCATGCCGATGTGCGAATAGCCGCAGCTTTCAGTCATGCCGTAGACCTCCAGCACATCCAGTCCCAGTTTGCGATACCACTGCAACAAGGTCTGCGGCACCGGTGCAGCACCGGACAGCGCAATGCGCAACGCATCCAGTCCCAACCCGGCGAGAACTTTATGCCCGACCCGCTTGCCGATGATCGGCAGGCCGAGCAAGAAATCGAGACGTTTGGCCGGGATCTTGCTGTACACGCCCATCTGGAATTTGGTCCAGATGCGCGGCACGCCAAACAGTGCGGTCGGGCGCGCACGTTGCAGGTCGGTGAGAAAGGTGTCCAGGCTCTCGGCGAAAAATACCGTTTGGCCGGTGTAGATCGATGCCAGTTCGACGAACATCCGTTCGGCAACGTGGCACAGCGGCAAATAGGACAGCAGTCGGTCCGACTCGTTGAGGCCGAACAACGCAGTGCCACGAGTGGTGGCGAACCCCAGGGTGCCAAAACTGTGCATCACGCCTTTGGGCATGCCAGTGGTGCCGGAGGTGTAAATGATGGTCGCCAGTTGATCGGCGGCAGGTTTGGGATCGTCCTGGATCGGCGAGCTGCGTTGCAGGTCGGCCCAACTGAAATCGAACGTACCAGGTGGATGTAGCGGCAGACTGATGGTCGGCAGATCGGGGCTGACGCCACGGGACATGCCTGGCCAGTCGTCGAGCTTGCCGATGAACGCCAGCAGCGCTTGCGAGTGTTCGAGCACTTGGGCAACGGTCTCGGCGGTGAGGTTGGGGTACAACGGCACCGACACATGCCCGGCCATCCAGATCGCCAGGTCGGCAATGATCCAGTGCGCACAGTTTTTCGAGATCAGGGCGATATGGCTGCCCTGCGGCAGGTCCCGCGCGCGCAACCAATGGGCCGCGCAACGGGCCTGATGAGCGACGTCCGCCCAGGTCAATGTTTCGACCTGTCCACCTGCGACAGGCTGGACCAGAAAGCGCTGGCGGGGATGACGGGCCTCACGCTCGTAGAAAACGTCCAGCGGCAAACGAAAAGCAGCAGACATGACTCGCTCCTGTTTTTTTTGGTCTGGAGCAAGCGTAGTCAACCAAGCAAGTGCTTGGTTGATTATTTAACAGAAAAACAAAATCAAAAGATCGCAGCCTGCGGCAGCTCCTACATGGAAATGGCGTGCATCTTGTAGGAGCTGCCGCAGGCTGCGATCTTTGCTTTTATGGGTGCTTGATGCTGTCGAGCTTCATCGACCCGATCAGCAACTCGTCGCCATTGAGTTCGGCCAATCCGGCGGTGCTGACTTTTTCCGGCGGATACCCGGCGCCATGTTGCAGGTAACTCAATAAATGTCCCACCAGCGGGTTGTGGCTGACCAAAAGGACGTTGCTCACCGACACCAGTTGCTCGGCCACCTTGTCCGGCTCCGTGTCCGGTGTCAGCCACTCGACGGTGCGGATTTCCGGCTCGAATCCCAGTGTTTCGCGCACCAGTTGCGCTGTTTGCTGCGCTCGCAGGTACGGACTGGCGTAGATCGCCGTCAGCGGCTGCCCCATCAGCTCTGCGGTGATTTTCAATACTTCCTTACGACCGTTATCCGTCAGTTCCCGCTCCGAATCGTGGAGTCGGGCACCGTGCGGCACGGCTTCACCATGACGCATTACCCAGAGTTTCATAGCTTGGGTTCCTCATCTCGAGCCGAATGCGGTGCCGGTGCCACGACATGCGGCGCTTCACCTTCCGGCGTACGCGGCGTCGGCCAATCGGCGAACGGCCAAGGCTTCTGGTCGCTGTGAAAGCTGCCGAAACGACCGATCTGCGCCAGAAACTGGCTCAGGCTGTCGCCGAAATTCATCAGACTGGCGTTCGGGGCGCCATAGATCAAACGATAGATCAACTGCACCAGCACGACGGCACCGAGGATGAACTGCGCCACTTGCCACACCAGCACGAAGACCACCATCCACAACACACGCAGCAGGATGGACTCGTATTTGGCTTCTACTTTTGGATCGTTCATGCGCAACTCCCTGCTTTTCTGGCAAGCGTGATTATTTGAAATCACTGGTGGAAATAAAATCGACGTCGGTTTTCGGCTCTCCACGCATCAGCAGACCGATGACCTGCTCCAGCGTGCGCCCCTCGAACAGGATCGCGTGCAGCCCGGCGACCAGCGGCATGTACACGCCAACCTCCTGGGCCTTGGCCTTGAGCACTTTAAGGGTGTTGACCCCTTCGGCGACTTCGCCCAGGCGCGTTACAGCCTCGTCCAGGCTCAGGCCCTGGCCGAGGGCGAAGCCGACCTGATAGTTGCGGCTCTTGGGCGATGAACAGGTCACGATCAGATCGCCTACGCCCGCAAGCCCCAGGAAGGTCATCGGGTTGGCGCCCTGATTCACCGCAAAGCGGGTCATTTCCGCCAATGCCCGGGTGATCAGCATGCTCTTGGTATTTTCCCCCATGCCCAGTGCCACCGCCATGCCGGCTATGATCGCGTAAACGTTTTTCAACGCCCCGCCCAGCTCCACACCGAAACGGTCGGCGCTGGCGTAAACACGAAAGGTGCGGCCGTGCAGCGCGGCCTGAACCTGCTGGCAGAGTTCTTCGTCTTCACTGGCGACCACCGTGGCGGTCAGTGCATGTTCGGCGATTTCACGGGCCAGGTTGGGTCCGGACAGGACGCCGATGCGTGCCTGCGGGGCGATCTCTTCGAGGATCTCGCTCATCAGTTTGAATGTATGGGCTTCGATACCTTTGGTCAGGCTCACCAGTAATTTACCGGTCAACCGTTCGGCGTGCGGCACCAGCACCGAGCGCAGCGCGCTGGAGGGCAATGCGACAAAACACAGGTCACAGGCGTCCAGGGTGGCTTGCAGGTCGGTGACCGGCGTGACGCTGGGCAGAATCTTGATGCCTTTGAGGTAACGCGGGTTTTCGCGATTGACCCGCATGGCCTCGGCCTGTTCGGGGTCACGCATCCACTGAAGGACCTGAAGCCCATTTTCGGCCAGCAGATTAGCCACGGCGGTTCCAAAACTTCCGCCTCCCAGGACCGCAATCGGGCGCTGTTCAGTCATATGCAATCCGTTAATCCATACCAGTGGCGATGTCGGCATTATACGGGGCAGCCCATCGGCGGCCAGCCCCGACATCAAATACCGGCAGCGGTGGGAAGAAGACCAATAAAACCGAGGAAAATGCGGGCATCGTGAATGGAAAAGTCATCCAGCTCGGTTAACATGCGCGCGATCAATCACTGACTGGGATGTGTTGTGTCTCCGGGTGCTCCTTCTCCGCGTTCGCCCCTGGTACTGGCGCTGATTTTCAGCTCGCCGGAGCTGGAGCTTTAATATGTCGTATTGCCCAGCCTGGAAAACGCCGTCCCTGCGCCGGCTGCTGGCCGTGCTTTGTCTATTGTTCGGCAGCTTGTTGGGTAGCCTGCCGGGTAACGCGGCCGACATTTTGCTCACGGGTGCCGAAGACAGCCCCGATGTGCGGACGTTTACCCAGGCCCTGAGCGAGTTGCGACCGAACGATAACGTACGCTTCCAGACACTGGCGAGTTTGCCGACTCCTGACAAGCTGCCGGAAAACATCCGCTTGATACTGCTCGACCTGCCCAGCCTCGACTGGCGCCTGCAGGACACCCGGGGCCCGGCGACACTGGTGTTGCGCATCAGCCGCCTGCAAGCCCGACGACGCTTGAACAACACGCTGCCTGCACACCTTTCCCTGCTATGGAGCGATCCACCACTGGACCGCCAGTTGCGCTTGACCCGCACCCTGTTGCCCGAAGCCAAACGCATCGGCGTGCTCTACGACAACCACAGTGAATTTCTGTTGAATGAGCTACGTAATGCCGCCCTCCCCTTGGGTCTGGAGGTGGTCACCCAGCGCTGGGACAACATTCACGACAGTCGTCCGTTACAGGCCCTGCTGAATAATAGCGACGTGTTGCTGGGCCTGGACGATGCCGACCTGTACAACCCGCAAACCGCAAAGAACCTGCTGTTGAGCAGCTACTCACGGCAAATGGCGCTGATCGGACCCAACGCAGGTTTCGTCAAGGCCGCAAGCCTGGCCAGCACCTACAGCGATCAGAGCGACTGGCTGGCGGCCCTCGACGAATTGCTCGACCGGCCACCGGCCACCTGGCCGCGCACGCACTATCCCCATCGATTCAAGGTCGCGAGCAATCCGCAGGTGGCGCGTTCATTGGGTATCGAACAGATAAACGACGCGTCGGTCGCCACGTTGCTGGCTGAAGGAGAACGCCGCCCATGAACTTGCGCCGTCGCTGGGACATCAGCACCCGCACCCAACTCATCAGCCTCGGCCCAGCACTGCTGCTGACCTTGCTGCTGATCAGCTTCTTCACGTTCGTGCGTATCCAGGACCTGCGTCAGGAAATCACCCACACCGGCCAGTTGATCGCCAATCAACTGGCCCCGGCCACCGAATACGGGGTGATCTCGGGCAACATCGAAGTGCTCGAGACCTTGCTCAAGGCGACGCTGGCCACGCCCAACGTGAGCTTTCTGGAAATCCAGGACAGCGCCAACCGGGTTCTGGTGTACGTCGAACAACCGAGCGAACACTACAATCGCGCGCAACAGCTCGAAGTGTTCCAGGCACCGATACGGCTCCAGCGAATCGCGTTGCACAATGATTTTTTCCAGAGCAGCAAATCCGCCAGCGCGGCCCCCTCCGAAGACTATCTCGGCCGGGTGATCGTCGGACTGTCCAACGATGCCTTCAGCCAACGCCAGCAGGAAATCGTGCTCAAGGCCGCCATTCTGGCGCTGTTTGCCCTGCTATTTACCTTCTTCGTGGCCCGGCGTCTGGCGGGCAGCCTGTCGCAACCAATCCGTGATATCGGCAATGCGGTCAAGGCGATCCAGGACGGCGACTACAAAACACCGCTGCCCATTGTCGACGACACCGAGCTGGGGGCGCTGTCGCAACACATCAACAACCTCGCCAGCGGTCTCGAGCAGGCCAGCCGCGAACAGCATCAGGCCATGGCGCAGTTGATCCAGACCCGCGAAGAAGCGGAAAAGGCCAACAACGCCAAATCCGACTTCCTCGCCATGATGAGCCATGAACTGCGCACACCGATGAATGGCGTACTGGGCATGCTGCAGTTGCTGGAAACCACCGACATGACCGAGGAGCAGGTGGAATACGCGGCGCTGGCTTCGGAGTCTACCGAGCACTTGCTCAAGGTCATCAACGACATTCTGGATTTCTCGCGGATCGAACGTTCAGAGCTGGAACTGGAGCACATTGCGTTCAATCTCGTCGAACTGATCGGCAGTTGCGCCCAGTCGTTCCAGCACAGCGCCGCGCAACGCGGCCTCGACCTGCAACTGATGATCCCCGATGACATGCATGGCTTGCAGGTCAAGGGCGACCCGACGCGTATCCGGCAGATACTGGTCAACCTGATCGGCAATGCGCTGAAGTTCACCGAGCAGGGCCGCATCACCATCGAGGCGCAGTGGCAGTCGCTGGACCACGAGTTGCTGTGGTTCACCTGCACCGTGCGCGACAGCGGCATCGGCATCCCGACGCAAAGCCTGGAATTGATGTTCAACGCTTTCCAGCAGGCCGACAGCACCATTTCAAGACGCTACGGCGGCACCGGGCTGGGCCTGCCGATTGCCCGTACGCTCGCCGAACGCATGGGCGGCACCTTGCGCGCGCAGAGTGAGGAAGGCCGCGGTTCGGTGTTCACCCTGGAAATTCCCCTGGCACTGCACCAGCAGACGCAGACGCTGTTGCCCCCCCGCGCGCAAAACGGCGACAGCGGCGGCGAAGGACGCAATGTGCTGTTGGTCGAAGACAACCCGGTCAACCAGACGGTCATCGAAGCCATGTTGCGCAGCCTGGGCTTCAAGGTCAGTCTCGCGGTCGACGGCGCGCAGGCGGTTCGCAGCGCCGAGAGCCTGATTTTCGAAGCGATCCTGATGGATTGCCGCTTGCCGGTCATCGATGGCTATGAAGCCACCCGACAGATCCGCCAATTACCCGGTTGCACCGACCTGCCGATCATCGCGCTGACTGCCAACGCCCTGCAGGGTGACCGCGAAGCCTGTTTGTCGGCGGGGATGAACGATTACCTGGCCAAGCCGTTCAAACGCACTGATCTGCAGCAAATTCTGCAGCGATGGGTGCAGTAGTACAGGCCTTTCGAGCATCTGCGACTGGCGTGAAAGGCGAAAGTGCGGCAGTCTTAAGCCCCCGAACAGGCCCGAAAAGGGGCTTGAATAATAATTTCAGTGCACAAGTGTACTTTCATGTCCTTGGTGCTGTGACTTTCACCACAACGCAATAGTCTATGAGTAGGCTGCCGGTTCGAGGCATGAACGCTTCGATCGGCCGGGAAGATTTGCCCCACCTGCCGCATGGGACTATTGAGGAGCTCGCATGACCAAACAAAACGCCTTTACCCGGGAAGACCTGCTGCGCTGCAGTCGCGGTGAGCTGTTCGGCCCAGGTAACGCGCAACTGCCCGCCCCGAACATGCTGATGGTTGATCGCATCACCCTGATCAGCGAAGAAGGTGGCAAGTACGGCAAAGGTGAATTGGTCGCCGAGCTGGATATCAATCCGGACCTGTGGTTCTTCGCCTGTCACTTCGAAGGCGATCCGGTGATGCCGGGCTGCCTGGGCCTCGACGCCATGTGGCAACTGGTCGGTTTCTTCCTGGGCTGGCAAGGCTTGCCGGGCCGTGGCCGTGCGCTGGGTTCGGGCGAAGTGAAATTCTTCGGCCAGGTTCTGCCGACCGCCAAAAAAGTCACCTATAACATTCATATCAAGCGCGTCCTCAAGGGTAAACTGAACCTGGCCATTGCCGACGGTTCGGTCACTGTCGACGGTCGCGAAATCTACACCGCCGAAGGCCTCCGGGTCGGCGTGTTCACCTCCACTGACAACTTCTAAGGGTTATTCGCATGCGCCGCGTCGTTATCACTGGTCTGGGCATCGTTTCTTGCCTGGGCAATGACAAAGAGACCGTCTCCGCTAACCTGCGTGCAAGCCGCCCTGGCATCCGGTTCAACCCGGAATATGCCGAAATGGGTCTGCGTAGCCAGGTTTCCGGCTCCATTGACCTCAACCTTGAAGAACTGATCGATCGCAAGATCTATCGCTTCGTCGGCCACGCGGCAGGTTATGCCTACCTGGCCATGAAAGACGCCATCACCGACTCCGGCCTGACCGAAGAGCAGGTTTCCAACGTGCGTACCGGCCTGATCGCCGGCTCCGGTGGCGCGTCGACCCTGAACCAGATGGAAGCCCTGGACATCCTGCGCGAGAAAGGCGTCAAGCGCGTCGGCCCGTACCGCGTCACGCGGACCATGGGCAGCACCGTTTCCGCCTGCCTGGCCACGCCGTTCAAGATCAAGGGTGTGAACTACTCGATCTCCTCCGCTTGCGCCACCAGTGCTCACTGCATCGGTAACGCCATGGAACAGATCCAGCTGGGCAAGCAGGACATCGTTTTCGCCGGCGGCGGTGAAGAAGAACACTGGAGCCAATCGTTCCTGTTCGACGCCATGGGCGCCCTGTCCACCCAGTACAACGAAACCCCGGAAAAAGCTTCCCGTGCCTACGACGCCAAGCGTGACGGTTTCGTCATTGCCGGCGGTGGCGGCATGGTCGTGGTTGAAGAGCTGGAACACGCTCTGGCCCGCGGCGCGAAGATCTACGCGGAAATCGTCGGCTACGGCGCGACCTCCGACGGCTACGACATGGTTGCCCCGAGCGGCGAAGGCGCGATCCGCTGCATGCAGCAGGCGCTGTCCACCGTCGATACCCCGATCGACTACCTGAACACCCACGGCACCTCGACCCCGGTCGGCGACGTCGCGGAAATGAAAGGCGTGCGTGAAGTGTTCGGCGACAAGGCTCCGGCCATCAGCTCCACCAAGAGCCTGTCGGGTCACTCCCTGGGCGCCGCCGGTGTTCACGAAGCGATCTACTGCCTGCTGATGATGGAAGGCAACTTCATTGCCGGCTCCGCCAACATCGACGAGCTGGACCCTGAAGTGGCCGACCTGCCGGTGCTGACCAAGACCCGCGAAAACGCCACCATCAACACCGTGATGAGCAACAGCTTCGGTTTCGGTGGCACCAACGCCACCCTGGTACTGAAGCGCTGGGCAGGCAAGTAACTCCCCCGCTGCCAAGCCGCACATGAAAACGCCCCGACTGGTTCGGGGCGTTTTTTTTGCCTTGAGAAAAACCTCAAGACATACACAAATCCACTGTAGGAGTGAGCCTGCTCGCGATAGAGGTATTCCAGTCGACATCACTGGTAACTGACCCACCGCTATCGCGAGCAGGCTCACTCCTACAAGGGTCTGCGGTACGTTCTGGAGATGAAGCTTTTGTCATGAAACCAACCACCCTGCGACCGAATGTCGCGTGTTTGGCGGGCTGCAGGACTGTTTCCGTTTTTGCAAAAAACCCTTACCAAACTCAGTCGTTTACTTAGCAAGCTACCAAACTCTATAACAAAGGCCTGCACATGCCTTGCTGCAGATAACAGAGATTGGAGCTAGCAGATGACTGTAAAAGTAACTGAACGCGACGATTCACATAAATCCCACGAGGGGGTAGCCGCCGGTATCCGGATCTGGGACGTGCATCAACAAGACCTGCTGGTCGGGATGTTCCACTGCGAAACCGATGCGCAAAACTACAAGGCCGAACTGGAAACCCTGGAGCAGCAACGCGAGTTACATTCCGCCTGAGAAAACTTGCAGGAGCGAGCTTGCTCGCGAAGAACCTGAGGGCGGCGCTGGTTTCAGACAGCGTGCGACATTCACGTTTTTCGCGAGCAAGCTCGCTCCTGCAAGTGTTACCACATCAGGTCATCAGGGATCTTATAGGCGGCGTACGGATCGTCCTCGGCAGCGACCTCTTCGGTCTGCACATTCAATTGCACGATGCGCTGTGGGTCGCGTTCCTGAATCTTCAGTGCCGCCTCGCGCGGAATCACTTCGTAGCCGCCAGCGTGATGCACGATGGCCAGCGAACCGCTGCTGAGCTTGTTACGCATCAGGGTGTTGACGCAGATGCGCTTGACCTTCTTGTCGTCGACGAAGTTGTAGTAGTCCTCGGTCGTCAATTTCGGCAGGCGCGAGACTTCGATCAATTGCTTGACCTGCGCGGCACGGGCCTTGGCCTCGGCCTTCTCCTGCTGCTGGCGGTTGAGTTCCTGGTCGCGCTTGACCTTCTCGGCCATGGCTTCCTGCGCCGCGCGCTGCTGGGAGTCATCCAGCTCGATCTGGCCTTTGTGGGCCAGGCGTTGTTGTTTCTGCTTGTCTTTGCTGACCTGCTTGGCCTGCTTCTGGTTGACCAGCCCTGCTTTGAGCAACTGGTCGCGAAGGGAAATGCTCATGGTGCTTATTACTCACTTAGGCCACTGCTCAACCGCAGCTGGGCAAATTCTTTTCCTGACGTTTGGCTTCGCCCCACAAGGCGTCCAACTCTTCGAGGGTGCAATCTTCCATGGGACGGCGGGTGTCGCGCAATGCCTGTTCGATAAAACGAAAGCGTCGTTCAAACTTGCCATTGGCGCCACGCAGTGCGGTTTCCGGATCGACCTTGAGATGCCGCGCCAGATTGACCACGGAAAACAGCAGATCGCCGATCTCGTCGGCCACGGCTTCGGGATCGTTTTCCGACATCGCTTCGAGGACTTCATCAAGCTCTTCACGCACTTTATCGAGCACCGGCAAGGCGTCTGGCCAGTCGAACCCGACCTGCCCCGCGCGCTTCTGCAGCTTTGCCGAACGGGACAATGCTGGCAGTGCGGCGGGAACATCATCGAGCAACGACAGCTGTTCGGGCGCTGAAGATTTCTCCGCGCGCTCCTCGGCCTTGATCTCTTCCCAACGCCGCTTGACCTGCTCTTCACTCAAGCGCGGAACATCCAGTGGCGCATACAGGTCACCCGTGGGGAACACGTGGGGATGACGGCGGATCAGCTTGCGGGTGATGCCGTCGACCACGCCGGCGAACTCGAAGCGCCCCTCTTCCCGAGCCAACTGGCTGTAATAAACCACCTGGAACAACAGATCGCCCAGCTCACCCTGCAAGTGATCGAGGTCGCCGCGCTCGATGGCGTCGGCGACTTCGTAGGCTTCTTCGAGGGTGTGCGGGACGATGGTGGCCCAGGTTTGCTTGAGATCCCACGGGCAACCGTACTGCGGGTCGCGCAGGCGGTTCATCAGGTGCAGTAAATCTTCAAGTGAATACATCAATCTGTCTCTGCCTGCTCTCTGTAGGAGCGAGCTTGCTCGCGATGGACGTTAACGATGACGCGTGCAATCTGGATCAACGCGCCGTCCTCTGGTTCATCGCGAGCAAGCTCGCTCCTACAGTAAAGCCCTCTCGCCTCATGGCGTACGGTTACGCCGGGTTTCGATGATGTTCGGCAACTGGGAAATCCGCCCCAGCAACCGCCCCAATGCGTCCAGTCCCGGAATCTCGATGGTCAGGGACATCAGCGCGGTGTTGTCCTCCTTGTTCGAGCGGGTGTTGACCGCCAGCACGTTGATCCGCTCATTGAGCAGCACCTGCGAGACGTCACGCAGCAGACCGGAACGGTCGTAGGCGCGGATGACGATGTCCACCGGATAGGTGAGCACCGGCACCGGCCCCCAGCTGACCTGGATGATTCGCTCGGGCTCGCGCCCGGCCAGCTGCAGCACCGAGGCGCAGTCCTGGCGGTGAATGCTCACTCCGCGACCTACAGTGATGTAACCGACGATTGCATCGCCCGGCAACGGCTGGCAGCAGCCGGCCATCTGGGTCATCAGGTTGCCGACACCCTGTATCTGGATATCGCCGCGCTTGCCCGGCTTGTAGCCGGTGGCCTTGCGTGGAATCAGCTCCAGCTGCTCGTTGCCACGCTCCGGCTCGACCAGTTGCTGCGCCAGGTTGACCAGTTGCGCCAGGCGCAGATCCCCGGCACCGAGGGCGGCGAACAGGTCTTCGGCGGTTTTCATGTTGGCCTTGTCGGCCAGCTTGTCGAAATCCACCGCGGGCAGGCCGAGGCGATTGAGCTCGCGCTCCAGCAGCGTTTTACCGGCCGCGACGTTCTGGTCACGGGCCTGCAACTTGAACCAGTGAACGATCTTCGCCCGCGCCCGGGATGTGGTGACGTAACCCAGGTTCGGGTTCAGCCAGTCGCGGCTCGGGGTGCCGTGCTTGCTGGTGATGATCTCGACCTGTTCACCGGTTTGCAGGCTGTAATTGAGCGGCACGATGCGCCCGTTGATCTTGGCGCCGCGGCAGTTGTGACCGATTTCGGTGTGTACGCGGTAGGCGAAGTCCAGCGGCGTCGCCCCCTTGGGCAAGTCGATGGCGTGACCGTCCGGGGTAAAGATGTAGACCCGGTCGGGCTCGATATCGACCCGCAGCTGTTCCGCCAGGCCACCGATGTCACCCAGCTCTTCGTGCCATTCGAGTACCTGGCGCAGCCAGGAGATTTTCTCTTCGTAGTGATTGGAGCCGGACTTGACGTCGGTGCCCTTGTAGCGCCAGTGCGCGCACACACCGAGTTCGGCTTCTTCGTGCATCGCATGGGTGCGGATCTGCACTTCCAGCACCTTGCCCTCGGGCCCGATCACCGCCGTGTGCAGCGAGCGATAGCCGTTTTCCTTGGGGTTGGCGATGTAGTCGTCGAACTCTTTCGGAATGTGCCGCCACAGGGTATGGACGATGCCGAGCGCGGTGTAGCAATCGCGCATTTCCGGCACCAGCACGCGAACGGCTCGAACGTCGTAGATCTGGCTGAACTCCAGACCCTTGCGCTGCATTTTGCGCCAGATCGAATAGATGTGTTTGGCCCGGCCGCTGATGTCGGCATCGACGCCGGTGGCCTGCAATTCGTTTTTCAGCTGGCTCATCACGTCGCTGATGAAGCGCTCGCGATCCAGGCGCCGCTCGTGGAGCAACTTGGCGATCTGCTTGTACTGGTCCGGCTCCAGGTAACGGAAGGACAAGTCCTCCAGCTCCCACTTGATGTGACCGATACCCAGGCGATGGGCCAGTGGCGCGTAGATGTCGAAGACTTCACGGGCGACGCGGTTGCGTTTTTCGTCGTCGGCGGTCTTCACCGCACGGATGGCGCAAGTACGCTCGGCCAGTTTGATCAGGGCGACGCGAACGTCGTCGACCATGGCCACCAGCATCTTGCGCAGGTTTTCCACCTGGCCCTGGGTGCCCATCACCAAGGATTTGCGCGGACTCAGGCTGTCGCTGATCGCCGCCATGCGTTGCACGCCGTCGATGAGTTTGGCCACCACCGGGCCGAAACGCTGGCTGACCGCCGGCAACGGGATCTGGCCTTCGCGCACGCCCCGGTACAGGACCGCGGCGACCAGTGAGTCCTGATCGAGTTTGAGATCGGCGAGAATCTCGGCGATCTCAAGGCCGGTACGGAACGTGGAGTTCCCTTCCGACCAGAGATTCTGTGCCGCATTGGCTTGTTGTTCGGCCTCGCGAGCGTACTCGCAGGCCTCTTTCAAGGCTTCGCGATCCAGTGCCAGATCGACACTCACCGCGTGATCGAGCCAAGCCTCGAGATTGATACTGCCGTCGGTGTTGATCGGCTGGTGTGCTCTCACCTGTACCATCTTGCTTACCTTCCCTACGACGCAGATTCAATGCGTCAATTCGCTGACCTTCGTTACCCATGCGCCCACGTCGGGCTGGTGCGCGGCTGCACGGGCGGGCCAGTCGGACCAGACGAGCATCCTAGCTCGCTTCAAATAACGCCATGGCCTCGACATGTGCCGTTTGAGGAAACATATCGAGAATCCCGGCACGTTTTAACCGGTAGCCCTGCTTGATCAATTCGACCGTGTCACGCGCCAGAGTGGCCGGGTTGCACGACACGTACACCAACCGTTCGGCGCCCAGGGTCTTGAGCTTGTGAACAACCTCGAAAGCACCGTCACGCGGTGGGTCCAAGAGTACCGCACAAAAGCCTTCGGCGGCCCATTCGGCGTCCGTCAAAGGCTGGGATAAATCGGCGTGAAAAAACTTCGCGTTATGCAGATTATTGCTAGCTGCATTCGCCGCTGCCCGATCGACCATCACCCGCACACCTTCGACCGCTACCACTTCGCGAGCGGCCTTGGCCAGTGGCAAGGCAAAGTTGCCCAGGCCACAGAACAGATCGAGTACGCGCTCATCTGCTGTCGGCTTCAACCAGTCCAGCGCCTGGGCGACCATCGCTTCATTGACTGCGGCGTTGACCTGGATGAAATCCCCTGGACGGTATGCCAGCTCCAGACCCCACTGTTCAAGACGATAGCCCAACGACCGATCGGCCTCGACCGGCTGCGGTTCACCGTCGCCATGCAGCCACAACTGGGCTTCGTGGAACGCGCAGAAATCCTTGAGGATCGTCAGGTCGGCGTCGGACAACGGCGCCATGTGCCGCAACAAAACCGCCAACGTCGAGCCGCTGAACAACTCCACATGCCCGAGTGCCTGAGGTTTGCTCAAGCGCCGCAGCATCTCCGGCAGGCGGGCCATGATGGGTTGCAAGGGCTGTACCAGCACCGGGCAATCATCGATGCCAACGATGTCCTGGCTGCCGGCGGCGCGGAACCCGACTTCGAGTTTCTTCGCCTTCATGTCCCAGCGCACCGCCACACGGGCGCGACGACGGTAGCCGAATTCCGGACCGGTCAATGGTTCGGCCCACTCCTCGGGCGCGACACCGGCGATCTTGGACAATTGCTCGGCGAGCATGCGCTGTTTCAGGGCGAGTTGTTCGTTATGGGGCAAATGCTGCACGCTGCAGCCGCCGCAACGGCCGGCATGGGCGCACGGCGCCGGGCGGCGCAATTCGCTGGCTTTGAACACCCGCTCGGTCCGCGCCTCGACCACTTTGCCGTGGGCACCGAGTACGCGAGCCTCGATTTCTTCGCCGGCCAACGCACCGATGACGAACCAGGTACGACCTTCGAAAAACGCGATGCCGCGACCGTCATTGGCCAGGCGCTCGATGGTCAGGCGCTGTTTTTTGCCGGTCGGGATTTGCGGGGCCTTGCTGCCGCCGGTGGGCTGGAAGCGCAGGCCTCTTTCATGTTTGGCCATCAGTTGGGCGCGTCGAAAATGCCGGTCGACAAGTAACGGTCGCCGCGGTCGCAGATGATCGCGACGATCACCGCGTTTTCAACTTCTCTGGACAGGCGCAGCATTGCCGCCACGGCGCCGCCCGAGGACACGCCACAGAAAATGCCTTCTTCGCGGGCCAGACGACGGGTCACGTCTTCGGCTTCGCTTTGGGCCATGTCGACGATCCGGTCCACGCGGTCAGCCTGGTAGATCTTCGGCAGGTATTCCTGAGGCCAGCGGCGGATACCCGGGATCGCCGAACCTTCCATCGGTTGCAGGCCGATGATCTGCACGTTGTCGTTCTGCTCTTTCAAGTAGCGCGACACGCCCATGATGGTCCCGGTAGTGCCCATGGAACTGACGAAATGGGTAATGGTGCCCTGGGTCTGGCGCCAGATTTCCGGGCCAGTGGTGGTGTAGTGCGCCTCGGGATTGTCACCGTTGGCGAACTGATCCAGCACTTTGCCGCGACCCTCGGCTTCCATCTTCTGCGCGAGGTCACGGGCGCCTTCCATGCCCTGTTCCTGGCTGACCAGAATCAGCTCGGCGCCATAGGCCGTCATGGCCGCCTTGCGCTCGGCGCTGGAGTTGTCCGGCATGATCAGGATCATCCTGTAACCCTTGATCGCGGCGGCCATGGCCAAGGCGATTCCGGTGTTGCCCGACGTCGCTTCGATCAGCGTATCGCCAGGATGGATCTGCCCGCGCAGTTCGGCGCGAGTGATCATCGACAGCGCCGGACGGTCCTTGACCGAACCCGCCGGGTTGTTCCCTTCGAGCTTGAGCAAAAGGGTATTGCTGGTGGCGCCGGGCAGGCGCTGCAAACGAACCAGCGGAGTGTTGCCGACGCAATCGGCGATGGTTGGGTACTGCAAGGTCATGGCGTATTCGCAATCCAGACTGCGGGGGCGTCTATCATACCGGCAAACGTTCGCAGGCCATATCACGCAAAGTATGGTGCTTATGGCTTATGGGAATAAGCCCGGGTTTATTGGTGTGTGGAAGGGCCTCATCGCGAGCAGGCTCGCTCCTACAGGGGGTTGAGGTGATCACACATTTTTCGGTTGAAACACGGTCAATGTAGGAGCGAGCCTGCTCGCGATGACGTTGTCACTGGCACCGCCATCATCCGCCATCATCCGCCAACAAGCGCATATTCAAGCGCAACCCGGTCCCGGTGTTCTGCGCCCAAAGCTGTCCACCCTGACGCTGCACCGCGTTCCGGGCAATGCTCAAGCCCAGTCCGAATCCACCGTCCCCCGGCCGCGAACCGTCGAGTCGGGTGAACGGCAGGAAGATCCGTTCCAGATCCGCTTGCGCCACACCATCGCCCTGATCCTCCAGCCACAGGTGCCAGAAATCGCCATCACGCTGGCCACCCAGCTGGACAATGCCGCCCGCCGGCGAATGACGAATGGCATTGCGCAGAATGTTTTCCAACGCCTGGGCCAGGGTGTTGAGATGACCGCGAACCCAACAGGATGAATCCACCGCGCATTGCAACTGCGAATTGGGCCAGCCACTTTCATAGCAGGCATTCTCCGTGAGCATTTCCCACAGGGCCTGGATCTGGATCGCTTCGTCGGGCAACCGGGTGCGCTCGGTATCGAGCCAGGCCAGCTGCAACGTGTCTTCCACCAGGCGCTGCATGCCATCGACCTCACGGCCGATGCGTTCGCGCAATGGCTCCAGCCCCTGCTCGCTTTCACTGGCCACCCGCAAGCGGCTCAAAGGCGTACGCAATTCGTGGGACAAGTCGCGCAGCAGTTGCTGCTGCAAGGCCACGGTGCTTTGCAGGCGTTCGGACATATGGTCGAACGCCCGCCCCAGCTCACCCAATTCATCGCAACGATTGGTGGTGCGGCTCGACAGGCGCACATTCAGTTGGTCGGCACGCCAGGCGTTGGCCTGCTCACGTAAGTGATTGAGTGGCACCACCAGCAATCGGTAGAGTCCGACGCACAGCAGCAAAGTGAACAACCCCGGAATCACGCCGTTGGTGATCACCCGCCAGAACACCCGGTATTGCCCAGGCAGAAAGCGTTCGGGCAGTTCGATCACCAGGCTGCCGGCGGACGGGTCGCCGGGAAACGGCACGCGCATCCAGGGCCGGCCTTTCTTGTGGATGGGCCAATCGAGGCCGCGCAAAAAAGTCAGGCGTTCGACTTCCTTGTCCGTCAGCGATTGGTTGCTCAAGGACTGCAAATCACCGCCGATGACACCGACCCAGCCGTATTCCCGCTGTCGCATGCCTTGCAGCCAGTGATCGACACCGGCGCTCTGGTGCTGCCGCCAAGCCTGCTCGGCTTCGGCGGCGTAGCGCGTCAGGGTGCCGCGGGCCTCATCGGAGAGGAACTGGTTGCGCTGCTCCATGTAACGCCCCCAGGACCAACTCAACCAGATCATCAGCAGACAGAAAGCGACCAATAGACAAGCCAGTTTCCAGAACAGCGAATGCCTGCCCGGCAAGTTACATTTCATCGACGGCGCTCAGGATGTAACCCTTGCCCCATACCGTACGCACTTCACGCTCGGTGTAGCCAATGGCCTTGAGCTTGCGGCGGATCTGGCTGATGTGCATGTCCAGGCTGCGGTCATGGGCCGCATAACCGCGTTGCAGCACCTGTTGATAGAGGAAGGCTTTGCTCAGGACTTCGTCGGCGCTGCGGTGCAGCGTCTCCAGCAGCCGATACTCGCTGCGGGTCAGGCCGCCAGCCTGTTCGCCATAAAACACCTCGAAGCTTTCATCGTCGAAACGCAGGCTGTCCATCGAAGGGGCCGGCACGGCGGGCGCAGGCCGGCGGTCGAATGCCACCCGCCGCAGAATGGCTTCGATGCGCACCCGCAACTCCACCATGCTGAAGGGCTTTGGCAGGTAATCATCGGCCCCCAGGCGAAAGCCGCTGATGCGATCGGCCTCGGCACCGAGGGCCGACATCAGCAACACCGGGGTGGAATGGCTCTGGCGCAATTGAGTCAATACCGCCAGGCCGTCCATGCCTGGCAGCAGGATATCCATCAACACCACGTCGAAAGGCTGCCGGCGGGCAATGTCCAGGCCTTCCTGGCCGTTCTGGCACCAGGTCACCTGGAAGCCGCTGCGGTCCAGGTGCTCGTGAACGTAGGCGCCGAGCACAAGGTCGTCTTCGATGGACAGGATTCGAGGGAGGCCAGCTGTGATGGGAGTCATGACTATCTGCAAATAATTCTCAGTTGAGCGATTATTCAAGATTGCCTCGCCAGGGGCAACCCACGGTTTGTCCGTATCGCCAAAGAGTCGTCCGGGCCGACGAATGACTGCACCATTTTTACGAAGATTGCCCGCGAGCAAATCGCTACACTGCGCAAGTGGTGCATGGCGGATGCATGTACGGGCCTATGAATAGCGGGATGCAGGAGAGTTGCGTGCTCAAGAAACTGGGAATCAAAGGCCGCGTGCTGTTGCTGACCCTGTTGCCCACCAGCCTGATGGCGTTGGTGCTGGGGGGTTATTTTACCTGGATGCAACAGGCTGACCTGCAAACCCAGCTTATGCAGCGTGGCGAAATGATCGCCGAGCAGTTGGCTCCATTGACGGCGCCAGCCATGGGCCACCAGGACAACGAACTGCTCGAACGCATCGCCACCCAGGCCCTTGAACAAACCGACGTACGGGCCGTGACCTTCCTGGCTCCCGACCGCACCTTGCTGGCCCACGCCGGCCCGACCATGCTCAATCAGACGCCCTCTGGCAGTGGCACGCAGATGCTGCGCAGCAGCGGCAGCGATGCGACCCGCTATCTGCTGCCGGTGTTCGGTAAACACCGCAACCTGGCCGGAGACGTGATTCCCGAAGAAGCAGACCGCCTGCTCGGCTGGGTCGAGCTCGAACTGTCCCATAACGGCATGCTGTTGCGCGGTTACCGCAGCCTGTTCGCCAGCCTGATGTTGATCGCTACGGGACTGATCGGTGCGGCACTGCTGGCCCTGCGCATGGGGCGCACGATCAATCGGCCGTTGAGCCAGATCAAGCAGGCCGTGGCCCAACTCAAGGACGGCCACCTGGAGACCCGCTTGCCGCCCCTCGGCAGCCAGGAACTGGATGAGCTGGCTTCCGGCATCAACCGCATGGCCGGCACCCTGCAAAATGCCCAGGAAGAATTGCAGCACAGCATCGACCAGGCCACCGAAGACGTGCGCCAGAATCTGGAAACCATCGAGATCCAGAACATCGAGCTGGATCTGGCGCGCAAGGAGGCCCTGGAAGCGAGCCGGATCAAGTCCGAATTCCTGGCCAACATGAGCCATGAAATCCGCACGCCGCTCAATGGCATTCTCGGCTTCACCCACCTGTTGCAAAAAAGCGAGCTCACCCCACGCCAGCTCGACTACCTGGGCACCATCGAAAAATCCGCCGACAGCCTGCTGGGCATCATCAACGAGATTCTCGACTTCTCGAAAATCGAAGCTGGCAAGCTGGTGCTCGACCATATTCCGTTCAACCTGCGCGACCTGCTCCAGGACACCTTGACCATCCTCGCCCCGGCCGCCCACGCCAAGCAGCTGGAACTGGTGAGCCTGGTGTATCGGGACACGCCGCTGTCACTGGTGGGCGACCCGCTGCGGCTCAAGCAGATCCTGACGAACCTGGTGAGCAATGCGATCAAGTTCACCCGCGAAGGCACCGTCGTCGCCCGCGCCATGCTCGAAGAAGAACACGAAGACACCGTGCAGCTGCGCATCAGCATTCAGGACACCGGCATCGGCCTGTCGAACCAGGACGTACGCGCCCTGTTCCAGGCCTTCAGTCAGGCCGACAACTCGCTGTCGCGGCAACCGGGCGGCACTGGCCTGGGTCTGGTGATTTCCAAACGCCTGATCGAACAGATGGGCGGCGAGATCGGCGTCGACAGCACGCCGGGGGAAGGGTCGGAGTTCTGGATCAGCCTGAGCCTGCCCAAAGCCCGCGACGATGCCGAAGACCTGCCCGCCGCGCCGCTGCTCGGGCGCCGGGTGGCGGTGCTGGAAAACCACGAACTGGCCCGGCAGGCGTTGCAGCATCAACTGGAAGACTGTGGCCTCGACACCACACCGTTCAACACCCTGGAAAGCCTGACCAATGGTGTCACCGCCGCCCACCAGACCGATCAGGCGATCGAACTTGCAGTGCTCGGCATCACCAGCAACGACATGCCGCCGGAACGCCTCAACCAGCACATCTGGGACCTCGAGCATCTTGGCTGCAAAGTGCTGGTGCTGTGCCCGACCACGGAACAGACGCTGTTCCATCTTTCCGTGCCCAACCCCCACAGCCAGCTCCAGGCGAAACCGGCCTGTACCCGCAAGTTGCGACGCGCCCTGTCTGATCTGGTCAACCCGCGCCCGATGCGCAGCGAGCCGGGCGAGCCGTTGTCCAGCCGTGCACCGAAGGTGCTTTGCGTCGACGACAATCCGGCCAACCTGATGCTGGTGCAGACCCTGCTCGAAGACATGGGCGCCAATGTGCTCGCCGTGGAAAGCGGTTTTGCCGCCATCAAGGCGGTGCAGAAAGAGTCATTCGATCTGGTGTTGATGGACGTGCAGATGCCCGGCATGGACGGCCGCCAGAGTACCGAGGCGATCCGCCAATGGGAAAGCGAACGCCATTGCACGCCGCTGCCGATCGTGGCCCTCACCGCCCACGCCATGGCCAACGAAAAACGCGCGATGCTGCAAAGCGGCATGGACGACTACCTGACCAAACCGATCAGCGAACGGCAATTGGCGCAGGTGGTGCTGAAATGGAGCGGCCTGGCGCTGCGCAATCACCGCCCGGAGCGCTCCGGCGATGGGCATGCTGGCGCCCATGACCTGTTGGTCCTCGACCACGACGAAGGATTGCGCCTGGCCGCCGGCAAGGCTGATCTGGCGGCGGACATGCTGGCGATGCTGCTGGCGTCCCTGGAGGCTGACCGCGAAGCCATCCGCCTCGCTCGGCAAAGCAACGACCACAACGCCCTGATCGAACGGGTCCATCGCCTGCATGGCGCGACGCGTTACTGCGGCGTACCGCAATTGCGTGCGGCCTGCCAACGCAGCGAAACCCTGCTCAAGCAACGGGACCCGAATGCCAGCGTGGCACTGGAGGAGCTCGACCGGGCGATCAATCGCCTGGCGGCCCAGGCGCGCATGAATGCTTGATGCAGCGCAACTGCGTCAATCAGACATCAGCGTAAGCTCAGCGCAAACCCTGTAGGAGCTGGCTTGCCAGCGAAGAGGATCTTAAACCCTGTGCTGTCTTTGAGGCCGCCTTCGCTGGCAAGTCGGATCGCCGCACCGCAACTCCTACAGAAACGGGAGAGAGGACATCATGCGTACGATTTTTTTCAGCAGCCAAAACTACGACCGCGACAGTTTTCTCGCGGCCGGGCAACCGGCGGGCATCGAGCTGCACTTTCAGCCTGCGCGCCTGAGCCTGGACACGGTGGCGCTCGCCCATGGGTATGAAGCGGTCTGTGCGTTCATCAATGATGACCTCGGCGCGGCGGTGCTCGAGCGCCTTGCCGCCGCAGGCACACGCCTGATCGCACTGCGCTCGGCCGGTTACAACCACGTCGACTTGCCGACGGCAAAGCGCCTGGGACTGGCCATCGTGCGCGTCCCGGCCTATTCGCCCCACGCCGTGGCCGAACACGCGGTGGCGCTGATCCTCGCGCTCAACCGCCGCTTGCCCCGCGCCTACAACCGCACTCGCGAAGGGGATTTCAGATTGCAGGGGCTGACCGGTTTCGATCTGGCGGGCAAGACCGTCGGCGTGGTCGGCACCGGTCAGATCGGTGCCACCTTCGCCAAAATCATGAGCGGATTTGGCTGCCAGTTACTGGCCTATGACCCCTACCCCAACCCGCAGGTCGAAGCCCTCGGCGCCCGCTACCTGAGCCTGCCACAGCTGCTGGCCGAATCGCAGATCATCAGCCTGCACTGCCCGCTCAACGAACAGAGCAAGCACTTGATCAACCGCGAATCGCTGGCGCACATGCAACCGGGTGCAATGCTGATCAATACCGGGCGTGGCGGCCTGGTGGACACCCCGGCGCTGATCGATGCCCTGAAAGACGGTCGCCTGGGTTACCTGGGCCTGGATGTGTATGAAGAAGAGGCGCAGTTGTTCTTCGAGGACCGCTCGGACCTGCCGTTGCAAGACGATGTACTGGCCCGGTTGCTGACCTTCCCTAACGTGATCGTCACCGCGCACCAGGCCTTTCTGACCCGCGAAGCCCTGGACGCGATTGCCGCCACCACGTTGCACAACATCGCCGCCTGGGCGGCGGGCACACCGCAGAATCAGGTGACGGGAGACTGAAACGGATCGAAGGTCATCTGCCTGCGCGATGCCGCGTGCAAGCCCGTGCTAGCATATCGCGCATATTTGGAGGACCCATGGTCGAACACGATTTCCGCTACAGCCTGATGAACCCGCAACACACCCTCACCGAATGCCGCGCCCTGGTGCCGGGGCGTTATCAGGTCACCGGCAACGGTGGCTCGATTCGCAACAACGACGTGCTGGTCGTGACCCTCAAGGGTGCCAAGGACTTGTCCATGCGCCTGACCGTCGAAACGGTTCGCCACCTGATCAACCCGCCCGGTCAATGGGTCGCGGTGGCCAGTGGCCCGGTATTCGGCGAACTGGCTATTCATACCTGGCAGGTGAACTGTGACAGCTGCGCCAAAGAGCTGAGCTTCGAGTTCGCCGTCGATGCCAAGCTGGGCAACAAGGCCGAAAAGCCTGCCGCCACTGCGCGGATTGCCGAGCTGGGCTGGACCGCCGTTGGCGAGAAACACCTGTGCCCGAAATGCCAGGAGCCTGCTTGATGAAACGCCTCGCTCTGAGCGCGATGGCCGGTGCCAGCCTGCTGGGCTGCGCCGCCGAGCCGGTGCAGTTGCAACAAAACCGCAGCTACATTCTGGAATGGATCGGCGAGCGGCCGTTGATGGACTACAGCCACCTGACCATCACCTTCGCTGAAGACGGCAGGGCCTATGGCAATGGTGGCTGTAACCACTGGTTCGCACCGTACACCCTCGATGGCGACAAACTGACTTTCGGCAAAGTCGGCAGCACCCGCAAACTGTGTGCACCGGCGCTGATGGAACAGGAAAAACGCTTCCTTCAGGCCCTGGAAAACGTCCAGCGCTGGGACGTCTCCCCGATCGAGCAGATTCGCTTCTGGCCAGCCGAAGGCAAGCCGCTGCGTTGGTGGCTTGAGGAGGGTTGATCCCCTGAAAGATCGCAGCCTGCGGCAGCTCCTACCAGGTGTACGACAATCCATGTAGGAGCTGCCGCAGGCTGCGATCTTTTTGCTTTAATTTTTAGCCTGCAACGCCTCAAGCTTCGCCATCACCCCCGCCGCCGTCTGCTCCCCCATCAACTGCTCACGCACCTTGCCCTTGTTATCGATGATGTACGTCACCGGCAACGCCTCGCTGCGCGGCAGCTCGAACAGTTCGGTAGGGTCCTGCGCCAGCACGGTGAACCTGATTCCCAGCTTCTCGCTCGCGCCCTTCAGCTCTTGCCCCTGGACGTTGTCGAAGTTGACCCCGAACACGCCGATTTTCTTGTCCTTGAGCTGCTCGGCCAAGGCATTCAACTCCGGGATCTCGGTACGGCAAGGCCCGCACCATTCTGCCCAGTAGTTGAGTACCAGCCATTTGCCGTCCAGTCGGTCGGCGGCGATCTTGTGGCCGTCCTGGTCGATGCCATAGTCATTCCCGCAGCCCCCCAGCATCAACGCACCGATGATCGCCAATGCCGCTGCCAGTCGCCTTGTCATGTCGTGTTCCTTGTCAAAAATTGAATGCGCCTGCGACCCATCGCCTCTCACGGTTCTGGATTGCGCGCTGCACAGTTAGAATAGCCGCCACCTTACGCAAGATGCGACCCGCTCATGACCGATCTGACGCTTTATCACAACCCGCGCTGCTCGAAATCCCGCGGTGCGCTCGAACTGCTTGAAGCCCGTGGCCTGACGCCTACCGTGGTCCGTTACCTGGACACTCCGCTGGACGCCGCGCAAATCCAGAGCCTGCTGGGCAAACTCGGGATCAGCGCCCGGCAATTGCTACGCACCGGCGAGGACGAGTACAAAACCCTCGGCCTGGCCGACAACAGCCTGAGCGAAGCGCAATTGATCGCCGCTATCGCCGCCCACCCGAAACTGATGGAGCGACCGATTCTCGAAGTCGGTGACAAAGCCATCATCGGCCGCCCACCGGAGCAGATCCTGGAACTGTTGCCATGAGTGCACCGTACATTCTGGTTCTGTACTACAGCCGCAGCGGTTCGACCAACGAAATGGCCCGGCAGATTGCCCGCGGTGTCGAACAGGCCGGACTTGAAGCGCGCCTGCGCACGGTGCCGGCGATCTCGACCGAATGCGAAGCCGTGTCTGCGCAGATTCCCGACGAAGGCGCGCTGTACGCCAGCCTCGACGACCTGAAGAACTGCGCAGGCCTGGCACTCGGCAGCCCGACCCGCTTCGGTAACATGGCCGCACCGCTCAAGTACTTCCTCGACGGCACCAGCAACCTGTGGCTGACCGGCGCCCTTGTGGGTAAACCGGCGGGGGTATTCACCTCCACCGCGAGCCTGCACGGCGGCCAGGAAACCACGCTGCTGTCGATGATGCTGCCGTTGCTGCACCACGGCATGCTGATCACCGGCCTGCCATACAGTGAAGCGGCACTGCTGGAAACCCAGGGCGGCGGCACGCCATACGGCGCCAGCCACCATGCCGGTGCCGACGGCAAAAGCGGTCTGGATGCCCATGAAGTGGCGCTGTGCCGCGCGCTGGGTATGCGCCTGGCGAAGACTGCACAGAAACTGGAGAGCTGAGGTGGCAAAAAAGCCAAAGATTCTGCCTGCCCTCGAATGGCTCGAGCCACGCGTCAAGGCGATGCGTATCATCAGTCTGCTGTGCTTTTTCGGCCTGGTGGGATTGCTGTGCATCTATTACCTGTTGGTCGCCGACCTGCACGGCGCCCGGCCATGGGTGATTCTGTTGATCGAGCTGGTGCCGTTGCTGATACTGGCACCGGGGATGATCGTCGGCAGCCCACGCGGGCATTCGTGGATGTGCTTTGTGGTGAACCTGTATTTCATCAAGGGCGCATTGGCCGCGTATGACCCGAACCGGCAGATGTTCGGTTTGCTGGAGATGGGCGCAAGCCTGGCGGTGTTTTGCTCGGCGCTGTTGTATGTGCGGTGGCGGTATCAGTTGAACCGCAAGCTGGCTGGCGAGGGCGAAGTCAGCGTCGCCTGATAATCCGCCATCGCGAGCAGGCTCGCTCCCACACTGGATCTGTGTCATTCACAAATCCCTTGTGGGAGCGAGCCTGCTCGCGAAGGGGGCGACTCGGTCTCAATGATTGACTGTATAAGCCAGCATCATCGAAATCTGGCTCATCGGCCGCCCGCCACTTTCTTCATGCCACTGGTTGAACACGTCCTGCACCAACGCCAGGTCACGCAGGCTGCTCGGCACCTTGTCGATGATGTCCTGCGCATTCAGCGCCGCCACCACGTCATAGCTCGGTACAAAGGTGTCCTTGCCGATCATCCGCAAGAAGCGCGGGGCAGACAGACCCCCCAACTGATGTCCGCGTTTTTTCAGAAAGGTCCAGAGCCCGACGATATCGGTCACCGGCCAATCGGCGATCAGCGCGCCGAAGCTGCCCTTTTCATGGGCCACGTCCAGTATGAACTGCGCATTGCGCGGCACACTCTTGAGCTTGCCCAGGTGACGGATGATCCGCGTGTCCTGCATCAGCCGTTCCAGATGCTCGGCGCTCATCAGCACGACTTTTTCCGGGTCGAACTTGAAGAACACTTCTTCGAAGGCTGGCCACTTGGCATCCACCAGGCTGTGCTTGAGCCCGGCGCGGAATACCCGTAGTGCCATCGTCGAGAGGTAGCGATCGTCGCTGAGCTTGCGCAATTGTTCCGGGGTTTTGGGAACGGGCAGATGGGCTTCCAGTTCAGCCGCCGAACCGAAGCGGTTCAAACAGTACTCGTTCAGCCACTTGTAGTCGCGCATGCCCTCTCCTGAGGATTGAAACGAAGAACCCACATTTTGATCAGAGGTTGACCACGTTGACGAATCGCGAAGCCGCGCTTTCGTCGATCTTGAGGCTGGTGAAGTCGAACAGGTTGCGGTCCGCCAGTTGCGACGGGATCACGTTCTGCAGGCTGCGGAAAATGCTCTCGGTACGGCCCGGGGTCTTGCGCTCCCAGTCCAGCAGCATTTCCTTGACCACCTGACGCTGCAGGTTTTCCTGGGAGCCACAGAGATTGCACGGGATGATCGGGAATTGCTTGAAGTCCGAGTAGGCCTGGATGTCTTTTTCGTTGCAGTAGGCCAGCGGGCGGATCACCACGTTACGTCCATCGTCGGCGCGCAGCTTCGGTGGCATGGCCTTGAGCGACCCGTTGAAGAACATGTTCAGGAAGAACGTTTCGACAATGTCGTCACGGTGATGACCGAGGGCCATCTTGGTCGCGCCGATTTCATCGGCAAAGGTGTAGAGCGTTCCGCGACGCAGACGCGAGCACAGCGAGCAGGTGGTCTTGCCTTCCGGGATCAGCTCCTTGACCACCGAGTAAGTGTCTTTCTCGACGATGTGGTACTCGACACCCAGTTCCTTGAGGTAGGCCGGCAGCACGTGCTCCGGGAAGCCCGGCTGCTTCTGGTCCATGTTCACGGCCACGATCTCGAACTTGATCGGCGCGACCTTCTGCAAGTGCATCAGCACGTCGAGCATGGTGTAGCTGTCCTTGCCACCGGACAGGCAGACCATGACCTTGTCGCCGTCTTCAATCATGTTGAAATCGGCAACCGCCTCACCGGCCAGTCGGCGAAGGCGCTTTTGCAGTTTGTTCTGGTTGACCGTGAGAGTGCCCATGACGCGAAATCCGTGAGGTGTGACGAAAGGCGGGCATTTTACGCAAAAAATCGACCTGTAGGAGCTGCCGAAGGCTGCGATCTTTTGATTTTAATCTTCGGTGGCGCTGAAATTGCCAAAGATCAAAAGATCGCCCTAGCGCGGACCGAGCCTTCGGCAGCTCCTACAGACGCAACCGCGATTAGGCCTGGGGTTTACAGCGCGATTTGCTCTAAAGCCCCTACTCCCTCTGGGGAAACTCCTCCCTATACTGCGACATAAGGTCGTATACAAATTTCAGACCTGTGACTTGCTTGGCCGCATTGGCCTGTAGGCGCTCCACTGGGGGGCGACGGTAAAGACAAGAGGAGTGACTGGCATGATCCATCACGTAGTGGGGCTCTTCACCCACCCTGACCAAGAATGGAAAGAAATCCGTGGCGACCAGGAGGAAAGCATCGGCCACATGTACCTGACCCATACGCTGATCCTGGCGGCGATCCCCGCCGTGTCTGCCTTTATTGGCACCACACAGGTCGGCTGGGTCATCGGCAATCGGCCTCCCGTAATGCTGACCGTAGAAAGCGCGATATGGATGACCATCATGTCGTACCTGGCGATGCTCGGCGGTGTCGCGGTAATGGGCGCATTCATCCACTGGATGGCCCGCACCTATGACGCCAACCCAAGCCTGGCCCGCTGCATTGCGTTTGCCACCTACACCGCCACACCGCTGTTCATCGGTGGCCTCGCCGCCTTGTACCCGCACTTGTGGCTGGGAATGATCGTCGGCACCGCCGCCATCTGCTACACGGTGTACTTGCTGTACGTGGGCTTGCCGACATTCATGAACATTCCATCTGACGAAGGTTTCCTGTTTTCAAGTTCGGTGCTAGCCGTAGGCCTGGTGGTGCTGGTCGCCATCATGGCGTTCACCGTGATTGTCTGGGGACTCGGCGTGGGTCCGGTCTACACCAGTTAGCCGCTCATCACTGAAAATGAGAACTGCCGACAAAGGCCGCCGCAAGGCGGCCTTTTCATTCTTCAGCAACGAGAACGCACACGACCATTCGGCAACTTGGCGATTCGCAAGGCCCGAGGGTTGCGGCATACTCGACTGCTCTGGAGATCCATCAAGCATGCCCGAGCAACTCAATACCCGCGTCGAAGACTGTTTCCAACAAGCCGAATCCTTTTTCAAACGACCTTTCAAACGCCCCGTGGTGAGCCTCAAGCTGCGCGGGCAAAAAGCCGGTGTCGCGCATCTGCACGAGAACCTGCTGCGCTTCAATCCGCAGTTGTACCGGGAAAACACCGAAGACTTCCTCAAGCAGACCGTGGCCCATGAGGTCGCGCACCTGATCGCCCATCAGTTGTTCGGCGACCGCATTCAGCCCCATGGCGAAGAGTGGCAATTGATCATGCGCGGCGTGTACGAACTGCCGCCCAACCGCTGCCACACCTATGACGTCAAACGCCGCCGCGTGACCCGCTACATCTACAAATGCCCGTGCGCCGACAGCGACTTCCCGTTTTCCGCCCAGCGCCACAGCCTGGTTCGGCAAGGTCGGCGGTATTTGTGCCGGCGGTGTCGCCATACCTTGGTGTTCAGTGGGGAGATGCGGGTCGAGTAGTTGGATTTCCGGTGTTTGTGCTACCGCCATCGCGAGCAGGCTCGCTCCCACAGGGGATCTTTGGCGTGCCACAAACCCAATGTGGGAGCGAGCCTGCTCCGGGCGGCGCTCCGACGATGGCGGCCTGACAAGCACTAGAGAATCACCTTGGCACGCCGCAACTGTTCGATCTGCTCAATGCTAAACCCCAACTCCCCCAATACCTGATCGGTATGCTGCCCCAACGCCGCACCGATATGCTTCGGCTCTGGCAAACCATCGGAAAACTTCAACGGACACGCCATCTGCTCCTGGGTCGAGCCATCGCCACGGGGCACGTCGGTCACCAACTCCCGCGCCTGCAGCTGCGGATGACGTAGCGCTTCTCCCAGGCTCAACACTGGCTCGACACAAGCATCCAGCTCCGCGAAAAGCGTGCACAACTCGGCAAAGTCATACTTTTCGAATTCGGCCTTCAGCGTGGCTTTAAGCTGTTGCTGATGCGCCGCAGACAGGCCGAGGCCGGCCAGTTCCTCAAGCCCCAACGCCGTGCACAACTGTTTCATGAATGCCGGTTCCAGGCTGCCCACCGACAGCCAGCGCCCATCCCGGGATCGGTAGTAATCGTAGAAGCTGCCGCCATTGAGCACCTGGTCTTCCGGCCCTGGCTCCACGCCACAGGCCAGGTACCCGGCACCTGCCAGCGCATTCAGGCTGAACGAGCAGTCGGTCATGCTGACATCCAGGTGCTGGCCCTGACCGGTTTGCTGCCGGGCAACGACCGCCGCCAGCAAGCCGATCACCCCGTGCAGCGAACCACCGGCGACATCCGCCACCTGCATGCCCAACGGCAGCGGCCCACTGTCGGCACGACCTGTGTAACTCGCCACCCCGGACAGGGCCAGGTAGTTGATGTCATGGCCCGCGCGGTCCTTGTAGGGGCCGGTCTGGCCGTAGCCGGTGATCGACACATATATCAATTTGGGATTGATCGCCTTCAGGGCTTCGTAGCCCAGGCCCAGACGTTCCATGACACCCGGGCGAAACTGCTCGAGCACGATGTCGTAGTCCTGTAGCAACGACCTGATCACCTCAAGGGCCTCAGGCTGTTTGAGGTCCAGGGCGAGGCTGCGTTTGTTGCGGTTGAGGTAGGCATGACTGGCTGACACCCCTTGATCATGGGGTGGCAACACCCGCAGCAGATCCATGCGCGTCGGTGATTCGATGCGCAGCACCTCGGCGCCCATGTCCGCCAGCAGCAACGAGGCGAATGGCCCCGGCAGCAGTGTCGAGAAATCCAGAACCTTGAGTGATGCCAGTGGACCGAGCATGGGCGTTCTCCCTATACGATGCCCCCCAGACTAGGCAGCCGAACGCATTGCAGCAATCACCTTATGCGCCACGCGCAGTGACCGTTGCGCTCAATCGCCGAACATGAAAAAACCCGCCGAAGCGGGTTTTTCATTACAACAAGGCTTACTTGGCGTTAGCCGGGGCTACCTCTTCGACGTGGCCCAGAACATCGTCTTTAGGCTCGTCGGCGATGCCGCGTCCGCCAGAAGCCAGCTCGGCGTGAAGCACGTCGGTGTCCAGTTCCTTGACCCACTTGGCCACAACGACAGTGGCAACGGCGTTGCCGATCAGGTTGGTCAGGGCGCGTGCTTCGGACATGAAGCGGTCGATGCCGAGAATCAGCGCCAGGCCGGCAACCGGCAGGTGGCCCACGGCGGACAGGGTCGCAGCCAGTACGATGAAACCGCTACCGGTCACACCCGCAGCGCCTTTGGAGGACAGCAGCAACACCACCAGCAGGGTGATCTGGTGCGTGATGTCCATGTGGGTGTCGGTTGCCTGGGCAATGAACACCGCGGCCATGGTCAGGTAGATGGCGGTACCGTCGAGGTTGAACGAGTAGCCGGTCGGGATCACCAGGCCTACCACGGATTTCTTCGCGCCCAGACGCTCCATCTTGATCAGCATGCGTGGCAGCACCGATTCTGAAGAAGAAGTACCGAGCACGATCAGCAGTTCTTCACGGATGTAGCGGATCATCTTCAGCACGCTGAAGCCATGCACGCGAGCGATGGAGCCCAGCACGACCAGGATGAACAGCAGGCAAGTGATGTAGAAGCAGGCCATCAGTTGACCCAGTTGCACCAGCGAACCGACACCGTAGGCACCGATGGTGAAGGACATGGCACCGAAAGCACCGAGCGGCGCGAGCTTCATGATCATATTGATGATGTTGAACATCACATGGGCGAAGCGATCGATGAAGTCCAGCAGCGGCTTGCCGTAGGCACCCAGGCGATGCAGGGCGAAACCGAAGATCACCGAGAACATCAGCACTTGCAGGATATCGCCCGTGGCGAATGCGCCAACGATGGTGGCCGGGATCACGTTGAGGAGGAAGCCGACGACACTTTGATCAGCGCCAGCCGCTACGTAGGTAGCGACTTTGGAGGCATCCAGGGTGCTTACGTCGATGTGCATGCCAGCACCTGGCTGCACGACGTTGACCACGACCAGCCCCACCAGCAAAGCGATGGTCGAAACGATTTCAAAGTAAAGGAGTGCGTAACCGCCAGTCTTGCCGACCGCTTTCATGTCCTGCATGCCGGCGATTCCGCTGACGACGGTGCAGAAGATGATAGGGGCGATGATCATTTTGATCAGCTTGATGAACCCGTCACCCAGCGGTTTTACCGCCACACCGAGCTGCGGATAGAAGTGACCGAGCAAAATACCGATGACAATTGCAACGATCACCTGGAAATACAGGGATTTGTACAGTGGCTGACGAGTCGTCATTGCAAAGTTCCTCAAGGGTGCCCGGTGACAACATCCATCTGTTGCCCGCAACACCGCAATTGCGAACCCTCCTGCACTGGAGGGATTTGTTTTTTCGAGCTGCGCAACGGCAGGCATCTGCACGTTGTATCGCAAGGCCCGTGCCACCTTCCGTAAAATCCCTGCAAGCCTGTTGATATCCGGGGTTGCAGCGATTCCCCTGACACCGAACGGTTACAAGCATGTGGCGGATTTCCGCCCTTCCATTAAAAGTCGTCCTGCCATTTGGCGGATATCCGCCCTGTTCATGCCCACGGTGCGCAGCTAACATCCGTCGATCAACGGTCAGACCTGCTGCCATGCGCGAACGCACCATCGCCAGTCATTTCGCCCGCGCCGCCCTTGGTGGTGCGCGTCGGCACGGCTACGACTATTGCGCCGTGCTACAACAACTGGGGATCAGCCCCGAGTTGCTGGACGAGCCCCGGGCACGCATCGCGCCTGAGCAATTCACCCAACTGATCCAGGCGTTATGGCTGGCGCTGGACGACGAGTACCTGGGGTTCGGGCAAGCCCCAAGCAGGCCGGGCAGCTTCGCGATGATGTGCCATGCCGTGATTCACTGTCGCAACCTGGATAAGGCACTCCATCGCGGCTTATTGTTTTATAGCCTATTCCCCGGGGCTCCGCGCTTGACGCTCAGCCGAGAAGATGAATGGGTGCGCCTGAGCCTGGACGATTCGCAACTCTGGGACCCGGACCATTTCCTCAGCGAAAGCCTGCTGGTGATCTGGCACCGTTTCGGCAGCTGGCTGATCGGCCAGCGCATTCGCCTGGAACAGGCCTCGTTCAGCTACCCCCGGCCCGAACACGGCGCCGAGTACGACCTGTTGTTTTCCTGTCCGCTTGAGTTTTCCAGGCCCCAGAGCAGCCTGTTGTTTCACAGCCGCTACCTGGCCATGCCGCTGTTGCAGGACGAACGCACCCTCAAGCATTTCCTCGAGCGCTCCCCCGCCGACCTGCTCTCGCGCCCGGATGACGGCGACAGTTTGAGCAGCCGCCTGCGGCGCTTGCTCAGTCGCGACAGTTCACGCTGGCCCGACCTGGAAGCCGTGGCCGCCCACCTGCACATCAGCCCGCAGACCTTGCGCCGACATCTGCGGGAAGAGGGTTCGAGCTTTCAGGAGTTGAAGGACCAGTTGCGCCGCGACATCGCGATTTATCACCTGAGCCGCGCTGACCTGTCGTTGCAACAGATCGCCGAGCAGCTGGGGTTTTCCGAACCGTCGGCATTTCACCGGGCGTTCAAGAAGTGGACGGGGCTGACACCGGGGGCTTATCGGGCGCAGGAACACTGAGGTTCAAGGTTCAGCTACCGGGTGAACGCACTGGCCCCATCGCGAGCAGGCTCGCTTCTACAGGGGACCACATTTTCCTTGGGCACATGATCAACTGTGGGAGCGAGCTTGCTCGCGATGGCGTCCGATAAAACACCACTAAACCACCGGAAAAAGAATCCGGAACGCCGCACCGCCCATCGGTGAATCGCCCAAGGTCAGCTTGGCGCTGTAGCTCTCGATGATGTCCTTGACCACCGCCAGTCCGATGCCCTGCCCCGGGTGCTGGCGATCCAGGCGCTCTCCGCGCTCGAGAATCCGTGCGCGCTGATTTTGTGGTACGCCGGGGCCGTCGTCCTCGACACACAACTCGGTGCCGCTGAGAGTTCCACGCACACTGATGCGTATTTCGCCCAGGCACAGGCGATAGGCATTTTCCAGCAAATTGCCCATCATCTCCAATAGAGCGCCTTGTTCGATCGGTACGTAACACGGGTCGGGCAAATCGAACGCGACGTGCACGCCCTTGTCGCGATAGACCTTGTCCAGTGTGTCGCACAGGCTTTTCAGTACCGGGTGCAAGCGCACCTGATGACGTACCAGACCGCTTTTGCGCAGGCTGGCGCGCTGCAATTGGTAGCTGATCTGCTGGCTCATGCGTTCAATCTGGGTTTGCAGCACCCAGGCCTGATCGCGATCCTCAGGACGCTGGGCCAGGTCTTCACTGACGCCTTGCAACACCGCCAACGGCGTTTTCAGGCTATGGGCCAGGTCATCGAGGGAATCACGGTAGCGACTGCGCTGCTCACGCTCACTGTGCAGCAAACGGTTGAGAGAACCGGTCAGGCGCAGCAATTCCCGGGGATGTTCCTCACTGAGGCTTTCGCGGGTGCCACCTTCAATCTGGTCCAGTTCCTGGCTCAAGCGCCGCAATGCCTGCAAGCCCCAGGTCAGACCGATCCACAGCAACGCCAGTAGCACCAGCAGTGCCGCGCCAAAACCCAGATACAGATTTTCCCGCAGGCCTTCGAGGGTCAGTTCGTATTCGCGAACCGGCTGCAGCGCCACGATGCTGAAGGCCGCACTTTTGCCGCCGAGCAACTTGACCTCGACGTCGTAGACAAAGAACTCCTGGCCATTGGCTTCGCGAATCCGCGCAAACTCGTTGCCACGCCCGTCGTAGCGCGGCTTGTAATTGATCCGTTCTTCCTGGGTCGCCTTCGAGCGCCAGACCAGACGCCCTTCCCGGTTATAGATATAGCCGAGCAATCGGCTATCGGCGAGGTTGAAGCGTTCGTCAGGCAATTGCGCCGGCATCTGCAAGCTGTTGTTCTCCACCCGGGCGGCGGAGATCAACGTGGTCACGTCCGATGCCAGACGCTGCTCGATGGAGTCCTGCAACGCCAGGCTGAAGGCCCCCTGCATCGCCGGCAGCAGCGCCAGCATGAACAAAACCGCCAACAGCGTGGCGGCGAGCATCAAGCGAATGCGCAGCGAGCGGATCAAGTGCAACGCTCATTGAACAGGTAGCCCAGGCCGCGCACGGTGTCGATCGGCTTGAACCCGCCCGGCCCCTCCAGTTTGCGGCGCAGACGGCCGACCAGCACCTCGATCACATTCGGATCGCGCTCGTCGTCATCCGGGTAGAGCTGTTCCATCAAGCGATCCTTGGGCACCACTTGCTGGTGATGGCGCATCAGGTATTCGAGGATGCGGTACTCGTACGCGGTCAGTGCCAGCGGCTGTTCATCGAGGGACGCCTGCTTGCGGTTCAGATCCAGCAGCAACGGACCAGCGACGATGGTCGACTGGGTGAAACCGCTGGAGCGGCGCAGCAAGGCATTCAGGCGGGCCTCCAGTTCTTCGAACTGAAACGGCTTGACCACGTAATCGTCGGCGCCGGCGGCCAGGCCTTCGACCTTGTCCTGCCAGTTGCCGCGCGCGGTGAGGATCAGGATCGGGAAGGTCTTGCCACTTGAGCGCAACTGGCGGATCAGGTCGAGGCCACTCATGCCCGGCAGTCCGAGGTCGATCACCGCCAGGTCAAAGTTGAACTGCGCGGTCTGGTACAGCGCCTCCTCGGCGTTGGCCACGGACTCGACCACGTGGCCACTCTCCGTCAGGCGGGTTTGCAGGTGATGACGCAGCAGCGCTTCATCTTCGACGACCAGCAGTTTCATAACGCTCTCCCGGGCAAATCAACATCTCCAGAGGCGCAACGTCGCACCTCAATAGCTAACATGGCAACGCCGGATCAACCATTACGGTTGATCCGGCGCAGGCTGCTCACGAAACGCTTGTCAAAAAGCGTAGTTGGCGGACAGGTAAGTCTGGGCGCTGCTGGTCAGGTCCAGCGAACCCTGCTTGCTGCCACCGCGCTCACTCATCTCGGTGCTGGCGTTAGTGCGCAGGTAACGGTAACCCAGTTCCACCGAGGTTTTCTGCGTAACCTGTTGCAGCACACCCACCTGCCCACCGATGGCATAGCCGACATTGCTGTCGCGGCTGAAGCCTGGCGACTCCTGAGTCATTTTGGTCAGGCCGGCCGTGGCGCCACCGAACAATTTGGTGCTGCCGCCCACCGGGTAGAACAGATCGTAGCTGCCCAGGAGGTTTTCCTGACGCAGTTTAATGCCATTGTGCGAGCCCGACACGTTGTCGTAGGTGGCGTAGTACCGGCCCTTGGTGTTTTGCTGGCCCAGACGAACACCCCAGGTAGTGTCCTTGCCGATCACGCCATCGGCGTTGGGGTGATTAAGGTTGTCGTTCAGGGCGTGGGACTTTTTGACCTTGTCGCTGGTCTGTCCAAGAGTAAGGCTGGCGAAGTTGTCGTCGGACGCGAAGGCTGCAGTGCTTGCGCCCAGAACCGTGATTGCCAGAAGCAGTTTTTTGAATCCAGTCATTGGGGAGTTTCCTCATGTGCCGTTTGTTTTTTGGGTACGGGGCAAGGTTACGCACCGCGCCCTGAACTCCCCCTGAACGCACTCTGAACCTGGGCTGAACCGTCCCTTCCCGATGTTTCGACAGTTTTCAACAGGAGATCCGACCATGCGCATGTTCTTCGCCGTCCTCCTACTGGCCTTGAGCGGGCTCAGCCAGGCCGCCATCCAGACCCGGGAAATCCCCTACCAAAGTGCCGATGGCACGAAAATGATCGGCTACTACGCTTATGACGATGCCATCAAGGGCCCGCGCCCCGGGGTCGTGGTGGTGCATGAGTTCTGGGGCCTGAACGACTACGCCAAGCGTCGCGCCCGGGATCTCGCCGGTCTGGGCTACAGCGCCTTGGCCATTGACATGTACGGCGACGGCAAAAATACCGAGCACCCCAAAGACGCCATGGCGTTCATGCAAGCCGTGACAAAAGACAGTGCCGTGTCGAGCGCGAGGTTTCAGGCCGGGCTCGACCTGCTGAAAAAACAACCGCAAACCGATCCGCATAACATCGCCGCCATCGGCTACTGCTTCGGTGGTGGCGTGGTGCTCAATGCCGCAAGACAGGGCGTGCCATTGGCAGGCGTGGTGAGTTTCCATGGCGCGCTGGCGACCAATACGCCGGCAACGCGAGGCAGCGTCAAGGCGAAGATCCTTGTGGAACACGGAGCGCTGGACAGCATCGTCACCCCGGAAAACATCACGGCTTTCAAGAGCGAGATGGACAAGGCCGGCGCCGACTACCAATTCGTCAGCCTCGACGGCGCCAGGCACGGCTTCACCAACCCGGATGCCGACCGGTTAAGCCATGGCGATCATGGCGGGCCGGACATCGGCTACAACAAGGCCGCGGATGAAAAATCGTGGGCGGACATGCAGGCGTTTTTCAAGAAAATCTTTGGTTGAACCGGTAGACCGCGTCGCGGCTATCGCGAGCAGGCTCGCTCCCACAGTGGATTTATGTCGCTTGCACACTTGCTGTGGGAGCGAGCCTGCTCGCGAAGGCAGCAACACCGATCTGAAGCTTTGCACTACCCAGCCCCAAGGCAACCCGGCAAAATGCCCGACATGAATTCAGCCCCCGCCCTGCCCGTCTGCTGCACGCCCCTCGATGACCATTGGCCGCTGCCGTTTGTGCTGCCCGATACGGTCCTGTTGAGTACTCACTTCGATAGCGCCCAACTGACCAGCGATGATTTTCAGCGAAGCGCCGTCGAAGCGCCGGCGAGCATCCAGCGCTCGGTCGCCAAACGGCAGGCGGAGTTTCTTGCCGGACGGGTGTGTGCCCGGGCCGCGTTACAGCGGCTCGAAGGTTTGAGCTTCATTCCGGCCATCGGTGAAGACCGGGCACCGGTCTGGCCTGCTCATATCACTGGCTCGATCACCCACAGCACTGGCCGGGCCTCGGCGATCGTGGCGAACAAAAGCCATTGGCGCGGCCTGGGCATGGATCTGGAAAACCTGCTCAATGCTGAACGGGCCGAACGCCTGGCCGGGGAAATCCTCAATCCGCCGGAGCTACAACGCATGGCGGCAGGTGGTCACGATCAACGGGCATTGCTGGTCACTCTGACCTTCTCGGTCAAGGAAAGCCTGTTCAAGGCCCTCTATCCGATCGTTCAGCAACGCTTTTATTTCGAACACGCCGAAGTGCTGGAGTGGCGTGAGTCGGGTGAGGTGCGGTTGCGACTGCTCACTGACTTGTCCAGCGAATGGCGCAACGGCACCGAGCTGGATGCGCAGTTCGGGGTCAAGGATGGGCAGTTGTTGAGTCTGGTCAGCATCAAGGCCTGAGGTTTATTGGCGCCTGTCAGGCCGCCATCGCGAGCAGGCTCGCTCCTACAGGGATTTGTGGCGTGACATAGATCCAGTGTGGGAGCGAGCCTGCTCGCGATGGGGCCGCAACAGACAACACAAGGCTCAACGCTTCTCCTGATTTCTCGGCCAGCTCAAGCTAAAACAAGCCCCGCCAAGGCTCTTGCTCTTGCCGATCAACGCCCGCCCGCCATGCCAATGGATGATTCGCCGCACGATCGACAACCCCAATCCATGCCCGCCTGACGCCCGGGTGCGGCTGTCGTCGAGTCGCAGGAACGGCGTGAAGATTTTCTCCCACGCCGACTCCGGCACACCTGGCCCGTCATCCTCGATATCCACCCGGCATCGCTGCTGCCCCACCTGATAACTGATAGTCACCCGTGATTGCGCATGGCGCATGGCGTTGCTCACCAGGTTCTGGATCGCCCGGTGCAGATATCGCGGTTCGGCTTCGACCCAGGCATCGTCGTTATCGGCGGCCGACAGGCACAAACCTCGCAGTACCGTGACGTCGGCGCGCAACGGCGCCAGTTCTTCGATCACCTGATTGACCAAGGCATCCAGATCGATCCGCTGAAAGTTCAGCGCCGGCGACCCCTGTTCGAGCCGCGCATAGGTCAGCATCTCGTCCACCAGCCGGTCGAGGTCCTCGATGTCGTGGTCCATGCCCTGGCAGTATTTTTCCAGGGCTTGCGGCGTGGTGGCCGAACCGACCATCTCCAGGCCAAAGCGCAGGCGGGCCACCGGCGTGCGCAATTCGTGGGACACCGCGCGCACCAGTTCGCGCTGGATCGCCAGCAACTGCTGCAGGTGCTCGGCCATACCGTTGAACGCCGAGGCCAGCCGCCCCACAGAGTCCGCGCCGCGCGCCGGCACGCGGGTTTCCAGGCTGCCCTTGGCAATGCGCGTGGCGGCAGCTTCGAGGCCACGCAAGCGTCGCTCCAGCTGACGCACCAGCAGATAGACGATCAAACCGATCAGCGTCAGGCCCAGCGCAGCAATCAGCACCAGCCATTCCGGCGGATAAGGATTCATCTGATACAACGGACCGATTTCCAGGACCCACGGCGTGCCGACCATGCCGGCGAACACCCGGATCGAATCGCCGCCCTTGCCCAGCGCCATCACAGTGTCGCCCTCGGACACCCGGCGACGCTGGTCTTCGTCCATGTCCGCCTCGTCAACCGTGACCAGACGCAGGTCGAAACCGAAGCCCTTGTCTTGCTTCAATTGCGCCAGGCGCATGGGCTGGTCGGCGACCGGGGTGCGCACCAGTTCATCGGTCAACAGGTAGATGGTCGCCCGGGCCAGTTGCTCGCTGATCTGCTGCACTTCCCCGGTGAGCATCAATTGTTCCTTGTCGCTGACCAGCTTGTACACCTTCGCCGCATGCGGGCCGGTCTGTTCCACCAATGCCTGGCCGCGCAACACACGGGTGCGCTGGGTCAGGTCGAGGTCGGTCTCGGCAAAGCTTTTCAGCGCCAGCGGAATGCCCAGCAGCCGCTCCCACACCAGCAAGGCCCGGTGGCGCTCGGTCTGGTTCATCGGTTGCAGGTTGTCGGCCATCAGCGAAAACGTGCCGTGGGCCAGGCGCTCGCGGTATTGCTCGCTGCGCACCTGATTGAGCAGGTGCAACGCCAGCACACCGAGCACCGCCACCAGAATCAGCGCAGCACACATGCCGCCATAAATACGCAGGAAGATCGAGTTCACAGGGTCTGGTCTACGCAAGCCTCGGGGACGAACAGATAGCCTTTGCTGCGCACGGTCTTGATCAGCCGTGGATGCTCCGGGTCATCGCCGATCTTCGGGCGGATACGCGAGATGCGCACATCGATGGAGCGGTCCTGACCGTCATAGCCGATGCCCCGCAGTGCGGTGAAGATCTCTTCCCGGGACAGAATGCGCCCGGCATTGGCCACCAACAGCCAGAGCAAGTCGAATTCGGCGCTCGTCAGCTCGATGCCGTTGCCCTGCAACCAGGCTTCGCGCAAGGCGTTGTCGACGATCAGCGGACCGAACTGTAGACGCCGCTGTTTTTCCGGGGCGACTTCGGGTGCTTCACTGCGACGCAGCAGGGCCTGGATGCGCGCCAGCAACAGACGCGGGCGTACCGGCTTGCAGACGTAGTCGTCAGCGCCGAGGTCCAGGCCGAGAATCTGGTCAGTGTCATCGGTGCGGGCGGTGAGCATCAGGATCGGGCCGTCATAGCGGGCGCGGACCTTGCGGCAAATGCTCAGGCCATCTTCACCGGGGAGCATCAGGTCGAGGATCACCAGGTCCGGTTGTTCCTTGATGATGCGGTTCGCAGCGAGCCCACCATCGCCTTCGATCGAAACACGCAGGCCATTGGCTTCCAGGTAATCGCGGGTCAGTTCAGCCAGTCGCTGGTCGTCTTCCACAATCAATACCTGCCAGGCTTCTTGCTCCACGGGTGACCTCTACTTGCCAGAAACACTTATAAGGAAGGATCCGCCCGTCTTTTTGTAATGATTCGGGGGGACAAATATGTATACACGCTGGGCCGATTGTATAAACGCCGCCCGTCGAGAACACAAGCGGGTAAATGCGTTCGGAGGACGCGGTTTTTTGTGATAGGGTTCGCGCCCTTAAAAATCCGCCGAAGCATTTTCGATCATTGAAAAATGCTGAAAAAAGGTCCGGTCCAGCAAGGTCGCGGCCTACACGCCGGTTCCCTCTTTCACACACAATTTACGCACAGGTTTATCCACAGGCAGTACGTTGCAATCGCCCCCCAAAACGCATTATCTTGTAGCCCGGCGCTAAAAAAACCCTAGATGTAGGGTTTTTCGCTAAAAAACCAAACACAAACCAGACACCAATTTCAAGCGCTTTTATTGCCTCTGTCCGGTTGAACCATACGTATTTTCGAAAGACCAAACCGCGCATGCGGATGGCTACTGTATTTCGGCCCCGAGTGGTGAAAACGGTACGGGTGTTGCAGTTCCAACTGTCACCTGCAATGGACCAAGGTTTCAGGCCCAAGGCGTGAGACCAAAGACTTCGGCATGGAAGCGGCGCCCGATAAAGCCCCCTTCCTACTGTCCCGAAGTCGTTATGCCCGGCACTCGCCGGTTGTAGTGCTTCAGGACGGAACGGTGGGCACCGTGATGGTGCCCAAACAAACATAGAGAATGTGGAGACACTCCCCCATGCAAACCGACACAACTCGCGAGAACCCGCAGGGCACCTTGCCGCAGGCCGCTGATTCGAATTCGGATCTGTCCGCCACCGCGCCTGGCCAACTGCGCGTGATCAAGCGTAACGGCACTGTCGTTCCCTACACCGATGACAAAATCACCGTCGCCATCACCAAAGCGTTCCTCGCAGTTGAAGGCGGCACCGCTGCTGCCTCGTCGCGAATCCACGACACCGTTGCCCGCCTGACCGAACAGGTCACCGCGACCTTCAAGCGTCGCATGCCTTCGGGCGGCACCATCCACATCGAAGAAATCCAGGACCAGGTCGAACTGGCCCTGATGCGTGCCGGCGAGCAGAAAGTGGCCCGCGACTACGTGATCTACCGTGACGGTCGTTCGAAAGAACGCGCTGCCCACGCACCGGCCGAAGAAGCGGTCAACGCTCACCCGTCGATCCGCATCACCCGTGCCGACGGCAGCCTGGCGCCGCTGGACATGGGCCGCCTGAACACCATCGTCACCGAAGCGTGCGAAGGCCTGGAAGAAGTCGACGGCGACCTGATCCAGCGCGAAACCCTGAAGAACCTGTACGACGGCGTAGCCCTGAACGACGTCAACACCGCCCTGGTGATGACTGCCCGTACCCTGGTTGAACGCGAGCCGAACTACTCGTTCGTGACCGCGCGCCTGCTGATGGACACCTTGCGCGGCGAAGGCCTGGGCTTCCTCGGCGTCGCCGAAAGCGCCACCCACCACGAAATGGTCGACCTGTACGCCAAGGCGCTGCCGGCCTACATCGCCAAAGGTATCGAGTTCGAACTGCTGAACCCTGTGCTGGCCACCTTCGACCTGGAAAAACTGGGCAAGGCGATCAACCACGAGCGCGACCAGCAATTCACCTACCTGGGCCTGCAGACCCTGTACGACCGTTACTTCATCCACAAGGATGGCGTGCGTTTCGAACTGCCGCAGATCTTCTTCATGCGCGTGGCCATGGGCCTGGCAATCGAAGAGAAGCACAAAGAAGACCGCGCGATCGAGTTCTACAACCTGCTGTCGTCCTTCGACTACATGGCTTCGACCCCGACCCTGTTCAACGCCGGCACCCTGCGTCCGCAGCTGTCGAGCTGCTACCTGACCACCGTTCCGGATGACCTGTCGGGCATCTACGGCGCCATCCACGACAACGCCATGCTGTCGAAATTCGCTGGCGGCCTGGGCAACGACTGGACGCCGGTGCGTGCGCTGGGTTCGTACATCAAGGGCACCAACGGCAAATCCCAGGGCGTCGTGCCGTTCCTGAAAGTAGTGAACGACACCGCCGTAGCGGTTAACCAGGGCGGCAAGCGCAAAGGCGCAGTCTGTGCCTACCTGGAAACCTGGCACATGGACATCGAAGAGTTCATCGAGCTGCGCAAGAACACCGGTGATGACCGTCGTCGTACCCACGACATGAACACCGCCAACTGGATCCCGGACCTGTTCATGAAGCGCGTCTTCGATGACGGCAAGTGGACCCTGTTCTCGCCGTCCGAAGTACCGGACCTGCACGACCTGACCGGCAAGGCCTTCGAAGAGCGCTACGAGTACTACGAAGCCCTGACCGAGTACCCGGGCAAGGTCAAGCTGTTCAAGACCATCCAGGCCAAAGACCTGTGGCGCAAGATGCTGTCCATGCTGTTCGAAACCGGCCACCCATGGCTGACCTTCAAGGACCCGTGCAACCTGCGCAGCCCGCAGCAGCACGTCGGCGTGGTCCACAGCTCGAACCTGTGCACCGAGATCACCTTGAACACCAACAAGGACGAGATCGCCGTTTGCAACCTGGGCTCGATCAACCTGCCGAACCACATCGTCGACGGCAAGCTGGACACCACCAAGCTGCAACGCACCGTGAACACCGCCGTGCGCATGCTCGATAACGTGATCGACATCAACTACTACTCGGTGCCGCAAGCGAAGAACTCCAACTTCAAGCACCGTCCGGTCGGTTTGGGCATCATGGGCTTCCAGGACGCTTTGTACCTGCAGCACATCCCTTACGGTTCCGACGCTGCCGTCGAGTTCGCCGACAAGTCGATGGAAGCGGTCAGCTACTACGCGATCCAGGCGTCCTGCGACCTGGCCGACGAGCGCGGTTCGTACGAGACGTTCCAGGGTTCGCTGTGGTCCAAAGGCATCCTGCCGCTGGATTCGCAACAGATCCTGATCGAGGCCCGTGGCCAGAAGTACATCGATGTCGACCTGAACGAATCCCTGGACTGGGCACCGGTTCGCGCCCGTGTACAGAAAGGCATTCGTAACTCGAACATCATGGCCATCGCACCGACCGCGACCATTGCCAACATCACTGGCGTTTCGCAGTCGATCGAACCGACCTACCAGAACCTCTATGTGAAATCGAACCTGTCGGGCGAATTCACCGTGATCAACCCGTACCTGGTTCGCGACCTGAAGGCTCGCGGTCTGTGGGATTCGGTCATGATCAACGACCTGAAGTACTACGACGGTTCGGTGCAGCAGATCGAGCGCATCCCGCAAGAACTCAAAGAGCTCTACGCGACCGCGTTCGAAGTGGACACCAAGTGGATCGTCGACGCGGCCAGCCGTCGTCAGAAGTGGATCGACCAGGCTCAGTCGCTGAACCTGTACATCGCTGGCGCTTCGGGCAAGAAGCTTGACGTGACCTACCGCATGGCCTGGTACCGTGGCCTGAAAACCACTTACTACCTCCGTGCCCTGGCCGCGACCAGCACCGAGAAGTCGACCATCAACACCGGCAAGCTGAACGCTGTTTCCAGCGGCGGCAACCACGGTGACGACTCGGTCCTGGCAGCGCCTGCCGGTCCTGCTCCAGTGCCAAAGGCTTGCGCCATCGACGAGCCGGATTGCGAAGCTTGCCAATAAGCTGAGCCCGTAAGCACCGAAAGGCGCTTACCCGAAACCCCCGATCAGCCTCTGGCGGGTCGGGGGTTTTCTTTTGCCTGTCTGTAGGAGCGAGCTTGCTCCGGGCGGCGATCCGACGATGGTCTTGAGGGCGCCGCGTGTATCCAGACAACGCGCGTTATCGTTGACGACCATCGCGAGCAAGCTCGCTCCTACAGGTTTTCGCCACCCACAAAAAAAGCCCCTCTGATGAGGGGCTCCTTGCACAACACAATCGAGCATCAAGCCATCTGAATGATGGTCTGCATGATGGTGCTCTGGGTGGAGATGGTCTTGGCGTTCGCCTGGTAGTTGCTCTGCGCCTTGATCAGGTCGACCAGCTCGTTGGTCAGGTTGACGTTGGACTCCTCCAGGGAGTTGGAAACGACTGAACCCAGGGTGCCGGTCTCCGGCGCATCGTAGCCCGGGATGCCCGACGCGTAGGTTTCTTTCCAGCTGGTGCCGCCTACCGGCTGCAGGCCTTGTTCGTTGGTGAAGCTGGCCAGGGAGATCTGGCCGATCGGCTTGGTCTGGTTGTTGCTGAAGTTGGCCAGCAACACACCGCTGCCGTCGATGGTCAGGTTGGTGATCTGGCCAGTGGCGTAACCGTTCTGTGCCGGAATCGAACGCGCGGTGTCGGCGTTGAACTGGGTGGTGCTGGCCATGGCGATGGTCAATCCGGCCGGATCGGCTGCGGCGCCGTTGGCTGTCCAGACGCCATTGGTGACACTGCCCGGGGTCCAATTGGTGATTTTCAGGTCACTGCTGATCACCGAAGTCGGTGGCGTGGTTGGCGGCGTTACCGGCGTGCTGACCGAAGTCAGTTTGCCGGTGGAATCGAACGACATGGTCGAAGCAACCGGAGCGGTAACGGTAGGATCACTGCCATCCGGGTTGCGGCCATCGATCAGCGTGTAGGTGTCCCACGTGTTCGCTCCAGTCTTGACCATGTATTGATCCATGGTGTGCTGGTTACCCTGGGTATCGAAGATCGGGGTGCTGAACGATTTGGTAAAGGTCTCGGTCTTGGACGGGTCGAACTTGTTCGCCGCAACCGCCTGGTCGATCACCGCCGAGGTGGAGTTCAGGTTGATCGTCGACGACACGGTGCTGGTGGATTTCGGTGCCAGGTTGGAGGTGTCGATCCGCAGGTCGGTCAGCACGCCATTGACGATCTTGCCGTTGGAGTCCACACCGTAACCTTGCAGGCGGGCCGTACCGTCGCTGTTGGTGACGTAGCCTTCCTTGTCGGTCTTGAATGTACCGGCACGGCTGTAGGTCAGCGAACCGTTGTTGCTCAGGACGAAGAAACCATTGCCCTGGATACCCATGTCGAGCACGTTACCGGTGTTGCTTATGTCACCCTGGCCGAACTGCTGGGAAACGTTGGACAAGCGCACGCCATTGCCGACGGTCTTGCTGCCGGTGCCCAGGCGGGTCGCCGAGTACACGTCTTCGAACTCTGCACGTGACGATTTGAAACCGGTGGTCGCGACGTTGGCGATGTTGTTGCCGGTCACGTCCAGTTGTTTATTGGCTGCATAGAGACCGCTAAGGCCGATATTGAAAGACATCATCCACTCCTTTGTGCCGTGTTAGTCGGCTCTACATACCAATGGTTTGAACTTTGGACAGGGCAACGCTGCCCAGCCCGGCCAGGTTGAGCATCAACTCACCGCCGGTCTGGCTGATGGTCACGCTGTTGACGGTCGCGGGCAGGTTGGTGATCAACGCGACGGACTGGCCATCGATCGTGCTCGTGGCACCGAAGGTATAGGTGCCCGCGGGTACCGTCTCACCCGCATCGTTCTTGCCATCCCAGATGAAGCTGGCATTGCCGGCCTTCTGCGAACCGAGGTCGATGGTGCGCACGGTCTTGCCGGCTGCGTCGGTGATCTTCAGGGTGGCGGACGCCACCGAAGACGGCACGACCACCGTGCCACTGAGGCTCTTGGTGGTGTCGACCACCGCCTTGTCGCCCGGCGCGATGACCGAACGGCCCACCAGCGACGATGCCTGCAAGGCCTGGGACGAGTTGTAGTTGCTGGCCAGGCCGCTCACGGTGTTGTTGAGCGTGGTGATGCCTTCCAGGCTGCTGAACTGCGCCAGCTGGGCCACGAACGCGCCGTTGTCCTGGGGCTCCAGCGGGTTCTGGTTTTTCAGCTGGGTCACCAGCAACTGCAGGAACGCATCCTTGCCCAGGGCCTGGTTGCCCGTGGCGCTGCCGGTTGCCGACGCGAGGCCGTCAGTCGTGGTGTTGGTCTTGATCGAGGAATTGGCCAGGATGTCGTTGAGGCTCAAACCGCTGGTGGAATCGGTAACACTCATCTGAGTCGTCCCTTATCACTGACCGAGGGTCAGGACCTTCTGCATCATGGTTTTGGCGGTGTTCATCATTTCGGCGTTGGTCTGGAACGAACGGCTCGCGGAAATCATGTCGGCCATTTCTTCCACCACGTTGACGTTCGGGTAGTAGACGTAGCCCTTGGCATCGGCCGCCGGATGGTTCGGCTCATAGCGCGCCTCGAGGTTGCTCTGGTCTTCGACCACACCCAGCACCTGCACGCCTTGACCGGCGGCATCCTGGCTCTGGAACAGCGAGTCGCTGCCGCCGCTCTGGCCGCCCTGGAACATGGTGGCAAATACCGGGTGACGCGCGCGGTAGGTCTGGTCGATGCTCGACGAAACCGTCTCGGCGTTGGCGATGTTCGAAGCGACGGTGTTCAAACGTGTGGTCTGGGCACTCATGCCGCTACCGGCAATGTTGAAAACACTGGATAGAGACATGGCTTACTCTCCGCGCAGGGCTGACACCAGCCCTTTGAATTTGCTGTTGATCAGGGTGAAGCTGGCCTGGAAGCCGATCGCGTTTTGCGCGTAGTTCGACTGTTCCAGTTGGGCGTCCACGGTGTTCTGGTCGATCGACGGTTGCATCGGCGTGCGATACAGCAACGACTCGTCGCCATTGCCCAGGCCTTCAGCTTCGATGTGACGGCTGTTGGTCATGTTCAAGGCGAAGGTGCCGTTCCTGGTTTTCTCGTTCTGCTCAGCGAGCACTTTCGAGAAGTCCAGGTCCCGAGCCTTGTAGTTCGGGGTATCGGCGTTGGCGATGTTGTTGGCCAGGACTTCGGCACGCTGGGCGCGGAAGCCCAGGGCCTGTTCGTGGATACCGAGCGCTTTATCGAAGCTGATGCTCATGTCGGGAAACCTTCGGGTGACCTGATTTTTCGTAGGATCAACTTAGCAAGCCCCATGCCAATTCAAAAAAGCCCGGAAACCGGGGCTTTGCCGGCCATGGCAACGCGGCAATGCCAGAAAAGCGGCAACGGTTTTCCGCCGCATGCCGCTTTTCTGCCGCTTGTCCTATGCAACACGCCCCCCCCTGTAGGAGCTGCCGAAGGCTGCGATCTTTTGATCTTGATCTTCAAAAGCAAAGTCAAAAGATCGCAGCCTTCGGCAGCTCCTACTTGATGCAAAAGCGCCCGGCATAAAAAAGGAGCCCCGAAGGGCTCCCGTTTTTATGCCGGGCGCTTTTGCATCACTTCGCCTGGTAAATGATCCCCGGACTGCACTGGACCATCTGGTAATGATCCGGCAACCCGTTCAGCGCTTCGGAAGCACCGAGGAACAGGTAACCGCCCCGCTTCAACGTGCTGTGGATGCGCAACAGGATGTCCTTCTTCACCTCGGCGGAGAAGTAGATCAACACGTTGCGGCAGAACACGATGTCGAACTTGCCCAGGCTCGCGTAGCTGTCCAGCAGGTTGAAGGAGCGGAATTCCACGCGGCTCTTGATCGGCGCCTTGATCGCCCAGCGTCCCGGCCCTTTCGGGTCGAAATAACGCTGCAGACGCTCGGGCGACAGACCGCGGCCGATGGCCAGGCTGTCGTACTCGCCGGTCTTGCAGTTGTTCAGCATGGTGCCGGACAGGTCGGTGGCAACGATCTGCACGCCCATGCGCAACTGGCCCATGTTGACCCGCTCGAACTCGTCGATGGACATCGACAGCGAATAGGGTTCCTGGCCCGACGAGCACGCCGCCGACCAGATGCGCAGACGCTGGCCGGGACTGGCCTTGATCGCTTCGGGCAGCACCTTGTTCTTCAGGACTTCAAACGGGTAGGTGTCACGAAACCATAGGGTTTCGTTGGTGGTCATGGCATCCACCACCTGCTCGCGCAAACCGCTGCGCGGCTGGGTCTGCATGCGCTGAACCAACTCACCCAAAGACTTGATGCCTTGCTGTTCCATCAGTTTGTTGAGACGGCTGGAGACCAGGTACTGCTTGTTTTCACCGAGCAAAATGCCACAGGCTTTTTCCAGGAATACCCGGAACTGTTCGAAATCCAAATTACCCGTAGACAATGATGCCGCCTCTTAAATCGTGTTGACTGCCAGGGGCGCGGGCCCCTGGCTGATATCTGCTGCCTTGATCCGGTCGACTACCCGGGATGCCAGGTCATCGGGACGGAATTTGGCCAGGAAGTCATCAGCACCGACCTTCTTGACCATCGCCTGATTGAATACCCCCGACAACGAAGTATGCAGGATGATATGAAGCTTTTGCATGCGCGGGTCGTTGCGGATTTCCGCCGTCAGGGTGTACCCGTCCATCTCCGGCATCTCGATGTCGGAGATCATCATCAGGAACTCTTCTTCCGGCTTCTTGCCCTCGTCGACCAGTTTGCGCAGGTAGTCCAGCGCTTGCCGACCGTCGTTCAACGCCACCACTTCGACGCCGACCGTTTGCAGGCAACGCGTGACCTGCTTGCGCGCCACCGACGAGTCATCGACCGTCAGCACACGCAACGAAAGCGCCTTGTGCTGGGTTTCGACATCCACCACGCCGACGGAAATCGCTTCCGGCGTCGGTGCCACTTCCGCCAGCACTTTCTCGACGTCGATGATTTCGACCAACTGATTGTCGACCCGCGTCACCGCCGTCAGATAGTGATCGCGCCCGGTGCCCTTGGGCGGCGGATGGATCTCCTCCCAGTTCATGTTGACGATGCGTTCCACCGAGCGGACCAGGAAACCCTGGGTCTTGGTGTTGTACTCCGTGATGATCACGAAGGGATTGTGCTTGTCCTTCAACGCACCGGAGCCAGTCGCCATCGCCAGATCAAGGATCGGAATGGTCGCCCCCCGGATGTTCGCCACACCGCACACGACAGGACTGGACTTGGGCATCAGCGTCAGTTTGGGGCATTGCAGCACCTCCCGAACCTTGAACACGTTGATCCCGTACAGCTGCTGGCCGTCGAGACGGAACAACAACAGCTCAAGGCGATTCTGCCCCACCAGTTGCGTGCGCTGGTTCACCGAATCCATTACACCAGCCATGCCCAGACTCCTACACCAACGCCAAGTGTTGTTGCGACGTGCCGTCATCACTAAACGGCACGGCGCTTGCTTTTTTAATCGTTATGAACACAGAACCGACATTTTTCCGACGCCTGACCGCACTCTGCCGCAAATTGCCTGGCGTGCTGGCGGCCGTTTGCCTGTTCAACGCTGGCAGCCCTGCCCTTGCTGACGCGCTTACCTTGCCTGACATGCTTATCGGCGTCACCCAGGGCTTTCTTGAATTCACCGTAGAAGACTATCTGGCTACCAGCCAAACGGAAGGTCGCTACGAGATCCAGGTCAACCCGCTCGATCCGCGCATGCACATGCCCATGTGCGACAAGGAATTGACAGCAACTCTTGAGAGTCCAAAGCCGCTGGGACGGGTCACAGTCAAGGTCCGCTGCGAGGGCGCCTCCCCCTGGACCGTGTTCGTACCTGCTCAAGTCCGCCTGTTTCGCGATGTCGTGACCAGCGCCCGACCACTGCGCCGCGCCAACATTGTCGAGCCTTTGGATGTGGTGCTGCGCGAACGCGATATCAGCCTCATCAGCCAGGGCTACCTGACCTCCCCAGACCAGGCGATCGGGCAGCGACTGACCCGACCAATGGTCGCCGACCAGGTGATGACCCTGGTGCATATCGAACAGGCCGAGGTCATCCGCAAGGGTGATCAGGTGGTGATTACCGCCCGCAGCGGTACGCTCAGCGTGCGCATGCCGGGCGAAGCGCTGTCAAATGGCAGCCTGAGCGAACAGATCCGGGTGAAAAACCTCAATTCCCAGCGAGTCATCAAGGCGCAGGTCATGGCGCCGGGGCAGGTGGAAGTGTCCATGTAAGACTCCCTGCTCATCGGAATGTGGCGCTTGCCCCGGCTGTTCCCTAGACTGTGCTCCATGCAGGGCAAGCGCTGGCGCGCGCGAGGTTCATTGATAAATGGGCCTAAAGTTTTCCAGGGAATGGCCGAAAACATGGCAAGCGTCCAAATTCCCAGAGGTTTTTTATCATGGTCATCGATTTCAGCCGTTTGAACAGCTCCTCGTCCCTTACGGGCAGTACACGTACCAGCGCCAGCAAGGAAAACGCCGAAACCGGCAAATCCGCGCCGCTGGAGTCCGCGGCCGAACAGGCCGGTACCGTCAAAAGCGGGGAATCGGTACATCTCAGCGATGAGGCTCAACAGTTGCAGAAGGTCACTGACAAGCTGCGCGATCAACCCGCCGTCGACAACGCCCGCGTGGCCGAGTTGAAAGCAGCGATTGCCGATGGCAGCTATAAAGTCGACAGCAGCCGTGTAGCCAGCAAACTGCTCAACTTCGAAGCCCAGCGCTAGGCCAACGCCAGCGCCAGGCTTTTGGACGCTTAAAACCCAAGGCCAGCCATGCACGACACTCATTTACTGCAACTGATCACCGACGACTTTGCTCCAGCGCAACACCTGCTGGAATTACTGCAGACCGAATCCCTCGCATTGCATGGCCGCGACATGCCATTGCTCGAGAACATCCTGGCGCAGAAACAGGCATTGATCGTCTTGCTCGAACAGCATGGCCGCAAGCGCAGTGAAATTCTCGCCAGCCTCAACCTGCCGACCAACCGTGGAGGTCTTGAGCAACTGGCCAGCCAGTCGAGCATTGGCGAGCAGTTGCTGGCGCAAAGTGACGTGCTGACCGATCTCCTGGCCCAATGCCAGGCCATCAACACCAACAACGGCCAGTCGATCCTCACCCAGCAGGCCGCTACAGCCACCCAGCTGAAAATCCTCAACGGCGGTGAAACCCCGGCGCTTTACGATGCCAGCGGAACATTCTCCAAGCTTGCCAAGCCGCGCCCGCTCAGTCAGGCATGAGCCGGTCAATGCCCCCGCTCTATCAAGACGCGCAACATACTGGCAAACTGCTATCCTGCCGTAGTCAAATTTTGTCTGGAGATTGATTAACCGTGTCCAATGCCTTATCCGTGGATGATGCTCCGCAGCCACCCAAGGTGCTCTCCACGCCCTTGGAAATCTCCAGCAACCTGCGCCAGCTGCTCGAAAGCCATGACCCGCTGATCATCACGTTCCACGAGCGCAGCCAGCGCTTCCAGAGCTACCTGGTGGACCTGGACCGTGACAGCAATATGATTGCCCTGGACGAAATGATTCCCCGTGATGGCGAGCGCTACCTGCTGGCGGGCGAGCCGTTCAGGGTCGAAGGCTTCCACGAAGGCGTACGCATTGCCTGGGAAAGCAACGGCCGATTGAACATCGACGAATCCGCTGGCAGCCGCTGCTATCGCGGCGCCCTGCCCGATGAAGTGGTGTACCACCAGCGCCGTAATGCGTTCCGTGCGGCACTGAAGCTGGCACAACTGGTCAACGTCAACCTCGACGGCGAAAAAATCAAGGCCTCCATCAGCGGCAAACTGCTGGATATTTCCGCTACCGGCTGCAAACTGCGTTTCGACGGTGACATCACCGGCAGCCTGCAACTGGGTCAGGTCTACGACCGCTTCAGCGCCGACCTGCCATTCGGCAAGATGACCGCACCGGTCGAGTTGCGTTATCTGCACTTCGAAGAAAAGATCTCCACCACCTTCGCCGGCGTTCGCTTCCATAACATGAGCGGGCTGGTGCAGCGTCAGGTCGAACGCTTCGTCTACCAGTTGCAACGCGAAGCGCGTCGCTTCGACAAAGACGATCTCTGATGTAGCACGGTCCCTGTAGGAGCCGGCTTGCCGGCGAAGGCGTCCTTTAACCTTGCATCGATACAACGGACGTCTTCGCTGGCAAGCCAGTTCCTGCAAAAACGGGCAGCCCCTTGCGGTGACTGCCCGTTTTTTTGTGCCCTGGATTTAAGGCCTGACCTCGGTAAAGCTTTGCTCGCGCCCCGAGTCAGAGTCTTGCGGCGGTTGATCGGCTTCAGGTTCGGCAGGCGACTCCGGATTCACCGGGTTGCACATCTGCTCCTGCACCATCTGCTCATCGACCCGCGGGTCGAGGCAGGCCACCAGTGGCGAACTCGTCATATTGTCCGGCATGGCCACGTGATGCAGCGGTGCGTCGTCGACCTGATGCAGGTTGGTCACTGCTTTCGGGCGAATCCGCCATACCAGCACCAACGCAAAGAAACTGAAGAAGGCATAGAGCATCTGGCTGCCGAACAGCTTCATCAGCACGCCTGCCACCAGCGGCCCGATACTCGCGCCAACGCCGTAGGTCACCAGCAACATTGCCGTCAGGGACACCCGGCGATCGCCTTCGACATGGTCATTGGAAAACGCCACCGCCAACGGATACAGGCAGAACTGCACCAGCGAACAAACAAAACCGGCGATAAACAGAACCTCCAACGGCACCTGCGGCATGATCGCCAGCGGCAGTGCAGCCAGGGCCAGGCTGAAGGCGAAACTGCGGATCAACACGGCCCGATCATAGCGGTCGGACAACCAGCCCAACGGCCACTGCACCAGCAGCCCGGCAAAAATACAGCTACCCATGAACAGCCCGACCAGCTCCGTGGACAAACCTTGCTGCGAGGCATACAGCGGCGCCAGACCGTAGAACGAACCGACGATCAGCCCTGCCCCCAGCACCGTACTCAATGACTGCGGCACACGCTTGATAAAGAACCGTGGTTCCATCGGTGCCGGGTGCAGCGGTGCCGGGTGGATCCGCCGGGTCAGGGCCACGGGCACCAGGCACAGGGCGAAACACAGGGCGACCAGCATCAGCAGCTCCAGCCCCAGCGCCGGGTGCATGACCAGAATCAGTTGCCCCATCACCAGCCCCAGGTACGAGGCGATCATGTAACCGCTGAACACCAACCCGCGTTGTTTGGCTTCGGCCTGCTCGTTCAGCCAGCTCTCGATCACCATGTACTGGCACATCATGCCGAGGCCGACGATCACCCGCAGGAACAGCCAGGCCGGCAGCCAGTCGATCAGGCCATGGCCCAACACCGCCGCGCCGACGATTCCGGCACAGGCCGAGTAGGCCCGGATATGCCCGACCCGGGCAATCAACCGGTGACCGATCTTGCCCCCCAGCACCAGGCCGAAGTAGTTGGCGGCCATCAACGCACCGACCCACAGGCTGTCGACATGGTCGGCCGCCAGGCGCAGGCCCAGGTAAGTACTCAACAGGCCCGAGCCGATCAACATCATCAGCGAGGCGAAATACAGTGCTCGAAAGGATTTCCAGATTTGGCGCATCGGCGTTCCGAGCGGCTCCTTGCAGTGAGAATCGGCTGTCGCTAAACGATAGCCGGATGTCGACGGATCGTCAGGCCTGGGCTGCTAAAACACGCCGTTCCCAGGGAGTAATTTCATTATGGAAACTGCTCAGCTCCAGAGTCTTCGAAGCGATGTAGCCTTCGATGAATTCCACGCCGAACAGTTCCTTGGCCAACTGGCTACGTTTCAGACGCTCCAGTGCCGCATGCAAGGTACAGGGCAACGAAAGATTGTCCGGCACTTCGAACTCCCCCTGGATCGGCGTGCTCGGCTCTAACGCGTTCTCGATGCCATGCAACCCCGCCGCCAGGCTTGCGGCAATCGCCAGATACGGATTGGCATCAGCGCCCGGCAAGCGGTTCTCGACCCGACGGGCCACCGGCAAACTGGCCGGTATGCGCAAGCCGGCGGCCCGGTTGTCATAGGACCAGCAGGCATTATTCGGTGAGGCGTAAGGATGGCACAAGCGCTGATAGGAGTTCACGTTCGGCGCAAACAACGCAGTGAAGTCGGCCATGCACACTTGCTGTCCGGCAATGAAGTGACGGAAGGTTGCCGTCTCCTGCCCCGCCTTGTCACTGAACACGTTTTTCCCCGAATCGATCTCGACGACACTCTGGTGAATATGCATCGAACTGCCCGGCGTATGCGCCAGCGGCTTGGCCATGCACACCACGCTCAGGCCATGCTTGAGGGCAACCTCCTTGAGCAAGTGCTTGAACAGCAACGTCTGGTCGGCCAGCAGCAATGGATCGCCATGCAGCAGATTGATCTCGAACTGGCTGACACCCATTTCGTGCATGAACGTATCGCGGGGCAGCCCCAACGCCGCCATGCATTCGTAGACTTCATTGAAGAAGGGTCGCAGCCCATTGTTGGAGCTGACGCTGAACGCCGACTGACCATCCTCGCGACGACCATCCAGCCCCAGCGGTGGCTGGAACGACTGAGTCGGGTCGGTGTTGGGCGCAAAAACGAAGAACTCAAGCTCGGTCGCCACCACAGGCGCCAGGCCGCGGGCCGCATAACGGGCAATCACGGCCTTGAGCTGACCACGGGTCGACAGGCTGGAGCTGGTGGTGGTGCCCAGTTCATTCGCGTCGCAAATAGCGAAGCCCCGCGGTGGGTGGCTCCAGGGCAAGCGGTGGATTTGTGCCGGGTCCGGGATCAGCGCCAGGTCGCCATCATCGCTGCCGTAAAAACGCGCCGGCGGGTATCCGCCCATGATGCATTGCAACAGCACGCCCCGCGCCATCTGCAAACGTCGACCGTCGAGAAACCCCTCGCAGGTCATCACTTTGCCCCGTGGAACGCCATTCAAATCCGGCGTGACACACTCAACTTCATCGATGCCCGTCAATCGCTGCGCGAGTGAGCTCAGGCCAACGGTGGTCATGACGCAATCCTTGTTATTGTACGGGCCGCGAACGGCGATCGTACAAAATAGGCTCCGCGTGTTCGGAATTTCAAGCAGCCCTCATCAATAAAGACGCAAAATCTCCTACGACAAACAGTCAGGGCAGGTAAAGACGGAACACCCCACCGCCCAACGGACCACCATTGCCGATTTCGGTGCGTCCGCCGACGCCATTGCGCTGATGCAACGCGGCAATTCGTCCGGCGAAGTACAGGCCCAGCCCGGTGCTGCCGGTACTTTGATTGATGCCCTGCACGTAATCGGCCTGGTGCTCGATCATCTGCGCCGGATACCCCTGGCCATCGTCATTGATGGTCAACACCAGTTGCCCGGCTTCGTCGCTGACGCTGATCAAAACGGCATGCCGTGCAAAGCGGATGGCATTGTTGATGCAGTTGGCCAATACCGACGCGATCAACTCACGATCGAAGAAACCCAGCGGGCTCAGCGGGTCCACTTCATAGGTGGCCATGATGCCGCGGCTGGCGAACACTTCCTGATGGCAAGCCAGTTGCGCTTCGATGAAGTCGTCCAGTTCATGGTAAGCCGGCTGCAACGGCATCTGGTTGACGCCCAGCTTGTACAGCCCCAACAACTGCACCAGCATGCCGTTGAGGTGGGCAAACTCGAAGTCGATCACGCCCTGCTCCGGCGTCTGTTGCGCCGCCTGCGGCAATCGCGCCAGCCACTGGCTGTGGGCCTGCATCAGCATGGCCAGCGAGTTCTTCATATCGTGCACGGTAGAGGCGATCACCGTGGAGAAATCCAGTGCCTGCTCATTGTCGTTCATTGGCCAAACGCCTTGCTTTTCAGCTTCTGGTAACGCGGATAGCGCGCGTCGGAGTCGGGCATCAGGCCGACCATTTTCAGGCAGGTCCGACATTCTTCCAGCTCCGCTGAAGGAACGCCGGTATCGGTGCCGTGCAACAACGACTGCGCCAGGTTCAGGGCGATACTGATGTTCTTCGGCTGCATCGCCAGGGCTTTGCGGAACACCGCTCGCGCCTCCACCAGATTGCCGGTCTTGTACACGCGCACGCCCTGACGGTTGAGTTCAGCGGCGGCGGTGCCGGAGTTGAGGATGCTCGGGTCGTCGGTCTGCTTGGCGATGTCCTTCATGACCACAGGATCGTCGCCGTAGATTTCCACGCAGTTTTTCAGCATCGCGGTACCGGCCTCGGTCTGCCCGAGCATTTTCAGCTGTTTGGCCACCAGCAACGCCGCTTCGGCGCTCATGAATTGCTCCATGCCATCCAGACGCAACAAGGCTTGCTCGGTGAGCTTGTCAGCCGTCTCGGCATCGTTGAGCAACAGACTGGTGGCCTTCATCAGGCGTGCGCGGATTTGCAGGCCCGGATCGGAAGGGTTTTCCTTGGCCACGGCGCTCAATGTGGTATTGATTTCCAGGCGGGTCCGCGTGTCCAGGCCTCTTTCACTTCCTTTGCTGATCAAGGCGTGGGCCAGGCCGAGGTTGCTCTCGGCATCCTTGAACCGCGACTGCGCACCCTGGCTCACAGCCTGGCGATAGGCCTTGGCCGCCGTGTCGAAATCCTCGTTGGTCATCGCCAGCTTGCCCAGCAACGCCTGGCGGCGAACCGCCAGTGGCGACAGGCGAATCGCTTCCTCCAGAACACGCTGTGCACCCTTGGTATCGCCTTCCGCGATCAGCACGTCCGCCATGCCGTCATACAGCGACGGCATCATCGGGAAGACTTTCAGGGCTTTTTCGTAAATGCCTTTGGCCTGCGCGACCTGACCGCGCTTGAACAGCAACTTGCCCAACCCGGCAAACGCCCATGGCAATGGGCGGTCGGCGATGATGCCGTCGTACAGGCGCTCCAGCGCTTCGTTCTGATTGAGGTCGCGCAGGGCATCGGCGCGATAGCGCAGGCACAGTGGCGAATAGCGGATGTCTTGCTTGCACAGGGCGATGCAGGCGTTGAGCACCTCCATTGGCTTGCCCCGGTCGAGGGCCTGCAGGATCGGTTTGAGCAGGGTCTTGCGCTGCTCCAGGCGCTCCAGGCGCTGGGCCAGGCTGGAACGGTTGAACGGCTTGGTCAGGTAGGCATCGGGTTCGTGCTCCAGAGCACTGAGCACCATGGCCTGGCTGGTTTCGGCGGTGACCATGACGAACACCGCTTCATGGCTGATCAGCTTTTCTTCCATCAGGTCTTCGAGCACCTGCTGGCCGTTCTTCTTGCCGTCGCCCAGATGAAAGTCTTGCAGGATGAAGTCGTATTGCTTCTGCGAGCACATTTTCAGCGCCTGCTCGCCGGTATCGGCAGTATCCACTTCCTTGACGCCCAGTTCGCGCAGCATCGACCTGACCGAACTGCGGAAGTCCGAGAAATCATCGACGATCAGAAAACGCTTTTGGTGATACGACAGCATCGAAGATTTCCAGGCAATTTAAGAAGAAGAACCCAAAGGCAAATACACGGACGGACTCAACTTCGCAGCCCTTGTTTTGGCGCGCAGATGATAACGGGTGGCACTAGGCTATCAACCACCTTCTCATAGCAATGAGCCCCCCGAACCAACCGCAAAGGCAAAATGGCCCCTGACTGTCCGGGTTATCGGCCAGCAGTGGCGTTCCCTTGAGAATCTTCCCCTGCCGCAGACTCTAAATATTTGAAGGCTCTAGCGAAAAACAGGATTATTCTGGTTTATCGATTTGCACTTTTCTCCTTCAGGACTCAAGCGCAAGACCCCCAGCGCCAAAGGACGACCCCATGAGCACACCCTCCAATACCGTTCCAGAGCGAAAGGCCCTGAGCCCAAGCACGCTGGACTTTCCGGTGGTGGGGATCGGCGCGTCGGCGGGTGGGCTGCAAGCGATCAAGCGGTTCTTCGAAAACATGCCGCAGGACAACGGCATGGCCTTCGTGATCATTCTTCATCTGTCTCCCGACCACCAAAGCTTCGCCGACAAGATCATCCAGGAATCGACCAAGATGCCGGTCCTGCAGGTCGGCAGCACGGTGCCTATCGAAAAGAACCGGGTCTACGTCATTTCGCCGGCGCAACAGCTGAACATGGATGACGGCCTGCTTGAGGTCAGCCCTGTCGATCCGCGTCTGGGACGTCACTCGTCGATCGATCTGTTTTTCCGCGACCTGGCCGATGTACACCGTGAGCGCGCGTTCTGCCTGGTGCTGTCGGGCACAGGCTCAGATGGCGCGGTCGGCCTGTCCCGCATCAAGGAACAGGGTGGCATTACCATGGCCCAGGTGCCGGAAGACGCCGAGTTCGACGGCATGCCGCAAGCTGCCATCGATACGCACATGGTCGACTTCGTGTTACCGGTCGTTGAAATGCCGCAAAAGCTGCTGGAGTTGTGGAGCAACGCCCGGGAAATCAAACTGCCCACGGTCAGTGATCAGGGGATGCAGAGCATCGCCCCGGCGGCCGAGCGCGATACCGCGGCAGCCGAGCAAGTGCTGCACGACATTCTGATCCAGCTGCGCACCGGCACCGGCCATGACTTCAAACACTACAAGCGCGCCACCGTGCTGCGGCGTATCGAACGCCGGATGCAAGTCACGGCGCAACCGGACCTCGTCTCCTATTACAAATTCCTGCAAAACAATCCCGAGGAAATCAAGGCACTGCTGGGCGACATGCTGATCGGTGTGACCAACTTCTTCCGAGACCGCGAAGCCTTCGAAGCTCTGGAACGGGATGTGGTGCCGCAATTGGTCAGCGCCGCCACGGCATCGGCGCAATCGGAGAAAAAAGAAGAAATACGCGTCTGGTCCGCTGGCAGTTCCACCGGCGAAGAAGCCTACAGCCTGGCGATGCTGCTGCACGATCAGATGCAACTGGACGCCAGCAAAGCCACGTTGCAGGTGTTTGCCACCGACATCGACGAACGCGCGATCAGCTACGGGCGCAGCGGTCTGTATCCGCAAGCGATCGTCACCGACGTGCCGCCGTCACGGTTGCGCCACTATTTCATCAAGGAAAACGACCATTACCGAGTGCGCAAGGAGCTGCGCGAAAAGGTCTTGTTCGCCAAGCACAGCCTGTTGTCCGATCCGCCGTTTTCGCAGATCGACCTGATCGTTTGCCGCAATCTGCTGATCTACCTGGATCGCGAAGTGCAGCGTGAAATCCTCCAGATGTTCCACTTCGCCCTGCGCCCCGGCGGCTTCCTGTTCCTCGGCACGTCCGAAAGCGCCGATGCCTGCCACGAGCTGTTTGCCCCTGTCGACAAACGCAACCGGATCTTCCGTGCCAAAACCGGCACGGCCTCCAGCCGGCGCACGCCCACCATGCCCCGTGGCGGCTACGTACGTACCAATTTGCCCCGGCAAACCCCGGAAACCGGCGAGCAACGCAAACTGTCGGTGGCCGACCTGCACCACCGCGCCCTCGAACAGTCGGCGCCACCGAGCGTGCTCGTCGACACCAACGCCGACATCCTGCACATGAGCGAAAGCGCCGGGCGTTTCCTGCGGCATGTGGGTGGCGAACTGTCGCGCAACCTGCTGAACCTGATTCTTCCGGAGTTGCGCCTGGAAATCCGCACCACCCTGTTCCAGGTCCAGCAGAGCGGTACTTCGGTCAAGTCCCGCGAGGTGCCGATCAAACGCGATGAACGACGCTACCTGATCGATCTGGTCGCCCACCCCTACAAGGATGAAGCCTCGGAGGGCGAGTACATTCTGGTGATTTTCGAGGAGGTCGAGATCGACCCCGCGCAAGCGTCCTTGAGCACCCAACTGCAAACCGAAAGCCAGGTACTGTCCAACCTCGAGCGCGAGTTGCAACGGACCAAGCTGCACCTGCAAGACACCATCGAACAATCGGAAATCTCCAGCGAAGAGCTGAAGGCCTCCAATGAAGAAATGCAGGCGATCAACGAAGAGCTGCGCTCGGCCACCGAAGAGCTCGAGACCAGCAAGGAAGAACTGCAGTCGATCAACGAAGAGCTGCTGACGGTCAACTTCGAACTGAAAACCAAAGTCGAAGAGACCGACAAGATCAACGACTACCTGAGCAACCTGATCGCCTCGACCGACATCGCCACGGTATTCGTCGACCGCAGCATGCGCATCAAGTGGTTCACCCCCCGCGCCACCGACATCTTCAGCATGCTGCCGGTCGATACCGGACGCTCGCTGCTCGACATCACCCATCGCCTGCACTACGAAGACCTGGCGGCCGATGCGGCCCAGGTCTTCGAATCGCTGAACATGATCGAGCGCGAAGTCAGCAGCACCGACAACCGCTGGTACATTGCCCGCCTGCTGCCCTATCGCTCCAGCGAAGACCACATCGACGGTACAGTGCTGACCTTCATCGACATCACCAAGCGTCGCGCGGCCGAGGAAGAATTACGCCTGGGCGAAGAACGCATGCGCCTGGTCGCCGAAAGCACCCGCGACTACGCCATCATCACCCTCGATGAGCACGGCGTGATCACCAGCTGGAACAAGGGTGCCGAATTGATCTTTGGCTACAGCAAGTACGAGGCCGAAGGGACTCGCTACGATTTCATCTTCTCCGCCGAAGACCGTGCCAGCGGCATTCCGGAAAATGAACTGCAAACGGCCCGCAACCATGGCCGCTTCGAAGATGAACGCTGGCACCTGCGCAAGGACGGCAGCCGATTCTTTTGCAGCGGCGAAGTCACCCTGCTCAACGGTGACAAACTTCAGGGCTACGTGAAAATCGCCCGGGACCTGACCGGCCACAAGCGCCAGCATGAAGAGCAGAGCCAGCAACTGGCCGAGACGCGCAACACCAGCTACCTCAAGGACGAGTTCTTTGCGGTCATGTCCCACGAACTCAAGCACCCGCTGAACCTGATCCAGCTCAACGCCGAACTGTTGCGTCGCTTGCCGGTGACGAAAAACCTGTCTCCAGCCGCCAAAGCCGTCAATACCATCTGCGAAGCCGTCACCAGCCAGGCGCGGATCATCGATGACCTGCTGGATGTCGCCCGGGTCCGCACCGGCAAACTCAAGCTGCAATCGGTTGCTGTGGACCTGAACAACGTCCTGCGCGACATCTACACCGTGGTCCTCAATGACGGGCACGACATCACGGTCGAACTGCAAGTACCCGCCGAGGCACTGATGATCCAGGCCGACCCGACGCGTCTGGAACAAATCATCTGGAACCTGGTGAACAACGCACTGAAATTCACCCCGGCCAAGGGCCGCGTGCAACTGATCGCGAGTCAGGCGGGCAACATGGCCAGGCTGGATGTCAAAGACAACGGCATCGGTATCGCGACAGAGCACCTCGAACATGTATTCGACCTGTTCGGCCAGGCGGAAAAACAGCACACCTCGCACCAGCGCGAGGGGCTGGGGATCGGCCTGTCGCTGGTCCGCCAATTGACCGAGGCACAACGAGGCACTGTGCAAGTGAGTTCCGGCGGCGTCGGTGCCGGTTGCACGTTTACCGTCTACTTGCCATTGGCCGAGACCAACGGCCAAGCCCTTCCCGCCGCGCCGATCGAAGACGCTTGCGGCAGACTCAGCGGCTTGACCATCCTGCTGGTCGATGACTCCGCCGAGGTGCTGGAAACCTTGAAGATGCTGCTGGAGATGGAGGACGCCCAGGTGATCGCCTTCGACCGTCCGGCGGCGGCGCTGGACGCGGCAAAAAATACCCGGTTCGACCTGATCATTTCAGACCTGGGCATGCCGGTCATGAACGGCCATGAGCTGATCAGCGCCCTGCGCCAATTGCCGCAAGCCAGGAATGTGCCCGCCATTGCGCTGACCGGCTACGGTGCGCAAAGCGATATTCAGAAATCACGGCAATCGGGGTTCAACCAGCAAGTTGGCAAACCGGTGTCCTACGATGACCTGATCGACACTATTGAGGCTCTGCGGCACTCATCGACCTGAGGCAACTCAAGTAAGCGCGCTGTACGCAGGCCCGTCGATCGATGGCCTGCAGCAGCCGCTCCTTTTGCTCGGCCCACACCCCCGGATCGACCTTGGTCGAGCGCATCAGTGTCAGTACGGAGGCTTTCGCAGCCTGATACTCGATCCAGGCATCGTCGGACTTGAGCTTCAAACGCTCACGCTCGGTCATTTCCATGCAACGCAGTGCCAGTACCGACTCGTCGGTGATCACCGGCCCCAGGGCCAATTGCACCCGGTGCGGCGCGACGAAGGCCTGGGTCTCGAGCACAATCTCCCTTGCCCGCGCCACGCCCCATCTCAACGCCTGTGCGCGAGGCTCACCGCTGTGCCGGTCATGGGACTCTTCGCTGATCGCCCAGCCATTGCGGCCATAAACCCCGATAAACACCTGAGCAAACCCCAGCAGGCTGATGCGCGCCCGCACCTCGACCTGCACGCCGTCGCCGAGCACTTCTTCATAGGTCTGAAAGGGTAAGCGGGTATTGGTCCAGAGCCAATATCCGGTGCCTCTGTGTCGCATCGATTGCTCTCCACAGATGGAATTAGAAGTAAGGCACAGCCGTCATCGGGTTTCCACGCAAGTCGTCGGCTGATTTCACCAAGCTCTGATTTGCAGCCGGCTCGATCAGGCATGTTTCGCCAGTAAATTGACCAACTCAATATTAGCGCTCCTAACTGCACGCCACTCGTCGATTAATTGACGATTCTGATCAGGATCAGACTTTGGTCGCTGGCCACCTTTGGCGAGCCTAATGCCTTGATTTTCGAGGGTTACCCCCTCCTTGAGAACATCGCTCAGGCCTGCCCGTACCGGGCTTGCATCGAGGCCTGACGGACGGGCAGGCTGGCAGCGCTCCGGGCTGACCTAGACTCCGTTGAGAGGCGCGCGGGAGTCCATCATCATGTGCAATCCACTGATAATTTTTCTTATTGATTTTCTCTCTCGGGCTTTGCCTGCCGTTTGGAAACGCTCACCCCGCCTGCCGATGCTGTTGGTGGATATGCCCCTATGGCCCGTGGTCGCCAATGCCTGGACAAGCACCATCACCGCCTCCGTGTGTTCAAATCTGTCCTTCAATCGCGGCGCCCCAGCGAGCAAGTTGCTGACCCGGGAAGGCCAGCGGGTGGAGGCCAACGTTGGTTTTTCAAGGGGGTCAGGAAGATGAACACTGACCAGGAAAAGCCAATCGGCGTGATGTTGATCGATTGTCGCCCCCTCGTACTCAAGGGCCTTCACGACTTGATTGATGCCAGAAAACCCCGGATGGAAGTGACAGCCCAGGCCACCACTTATACCCATGCGCTGAATCTTGCCGATCAACTGCGGCCCAATGTCATTTTTTTCAGTTTCTTTCCGGATGCGCTGAATCCACTGGATGTCGTCGCGGGACTCACCCGTAACGCCGACATGAAAGTGCTGCTGCTCAAGGGTCTGTACGAAGCCGTCCCCGCCGCCCAGGCGATAGAGGCTGGCGCTCGCGGCATCGTGCTGGCGGAAGACCCGACAGAATCGATTATCCAGGCCATCCTCAAGGTCCACCACAGCGACATCGCAATGGATAGAGCCTGGGCTGGCGGCCTTTGCGGCTATTCCGCGACCGGGCATATACCCTTGAAATGCAATCGAGAGCAGGCGAAACAGGCGCGGTTGACCCTGCGCGAGAGAGAACTGATTCGCGCCATCGTCGGCGAACCGTCCGCCAAATATGTGAGCATCGCCGGGCGCCTGGGGATCAGTGAGCACACCGTGCACAACCACCTCAGCAACATCTATCAAAAGCTTGATCTCATCAACCGCATCGACTTGCTGATGTATGCGCTCAAACACGGGCTCACCAACAACGAAGCACCGCCCTCCACCTGGGTGGAACTGGAATGAAATTCAAGTCAATACAAGACGGTCTGCCCCTCACTTTCAGGGGGTAGGCCGTCACCCTGTCGCCATCCTTGTCGACGGCCCGGAACAGGGTGCCCCCCCGCAATGCCGATGTCGTTCTCGATACATCCTGCCGCGTTAACCTGTATCTCCCCCGCCGCGCTCCTCAAGCCCTGTGCTGCTCAATAGTTCACCGTGGATGCGCTCTATTGGAACTGCAGAAAAAATGCGAGGGTGGTTTCCTGGGCCACCCTCGCATCCTTTCACACGCGCAATACCTCAAGCGCTGCCAAAAAAGATGTCGGTATTCTGAACATCGACCCCGACCAGGGTGATGGTCGTTGTTTGTCCACCCGTCTCGGCAACCGTGACGACGCTGTCCGCGCCGGTGTTATTGATCGATTGGACAACAGCGTTAGGGTCGCCGTTGAGTACCAGCTTGTCTTGCACGCCTGCGCCCACATCGAAGCCGGAGACCTGGTAGCGGTTCTGATTGACTGACAAATCGATGTTGAAGGCATCTCGCTCACCGCCAGTGCCAACCAGCGTGAAGTCAAAGAGTGCGTTGCCCGGATCGTTGGCGATCAGGTTGGCGTCAAACGTACTCGTCGCCGAGTCCCCATCCTTGTCCGTCAGCGTCGCGCTGAACGCCAACTGGACATCGCTGGCCAGGCTCTCGCTCTGCTGCATGAACTGGATCACCGGGATCTTGATCTCGCCTCGGCCCATCGTCAGCTGAACAGCGTCGATCAGCAGCGCACCCTCCTTCTCAATGAGGAAGGACACCTGTCCGCCGGCCTCCGGAGTCAGGGTGTTCACCTCGGTGCGATCCGAAAACGTGCCGTCCTCGTAGAAGATCCTGTAGTACAGATCCTCGGTCGCCGTGTTGTATCCCGCCACGGAGTTGTCGATAAAGACCTTCATGCCCGTCAGCAGGCTCTCCGGATTGATGACGAAACTTTCATCGGCGGCGCTGATTGCCGCCAGGTTATCTCCCTGGAAAAGGTTATTGGCGACGCCAATGCCGGACGTGCTGACGTTCATGGCCGCCGGGTCTATATACGACGGCAGGGGGTTGGTCTGCAGCGTAGCTTCGGTGGGGTCGGGTGCTCCGAGCCCGATGCCGGTCAGGATGTCCGCAGTCGACGCCAGCGCCTTCGCGGAAAAGAACACGATCTCCTCGGATGCCGAAGGAATAGCCGGGTTACTCGTCTGCGGAATCAACAATGTGCGCACCGAGTCCGGGCCGCCGGCATCAAGCGAGCCGTCGGCACTGCTGAGCACGATCGTCGAACTGAAGCCTTGCACCAGATCCAGGGCATAGTGGCCATCGGAATAGGCGGTCAGCGTGTAGTCGACAGTGGTATTGGCCGTTGTAGCGTTGTTGTCGAAATCACCGGTCAAGGTTCCTGCGAATTGGTACGCGCCATTGACATCCGGTGATGGCGACAGCTCGTGGAGCGTGCCGGTCCCGGTCGTGGTCGTGTTGTCTGGCCTGACGAGGGTGAACTGGTTATTGACCAACGAGATATCCAGGCCGGCCGCACCCAGCCCGTCGGCTCCCGTCGCCATATTCCAGAACCCGGATTGCGCAAGGACGCTACCGGTCCCGATCAGGTTGCCGAAACTGAGTGCCGGCCCGTCGTCCTTGAACACCAGGTTCTGCCCGATGTTCAGCGTCGCCTGGGCACTGTCGCCGTCCCCGTCGGTCTGGATCGCCGTCAGCGTCACCAGGTTGTCCGAGGCCAGGCTTGTCGAGTCATCCGGATTGGTGGTGTTGGCATGCACCACGGCCCGGAGTTGGTCGAGCGTGACGCTGCCATTGGCGGCTACACTGACGGTGAACACCAGCAGATTGCCCGTGGCCGTGTGGCCTTCGACCACGCTTCCATTGAGCGACAGGTTCACCGCCTCGCCCGAGGCCGTGTCGGTCAGCCCGGAGGCTCCGGCCACCACGCCCAGCGCATAGGTCAGCGTGCCCGCCCCATCGGCGCCAAACACCGAATTGAAGTTGGCGGCAAAGCTCTGGGTCGCGTTGGTCGCCAGTACCGTCTCGTCCACGGTCAGCGTCGGTTCCGTGCCGGTGGTGGTGATGCTCGGCCCATCGTCCTTGAACACCAGGTTCTGCCCGATGTTCAGCGTCGCCTGGGCGCTGTCGCCGTCCTTGTCGGTAATGGTCGCGGTCAGCGTCACCAGGTTGTCCGAGGCCAGGCTTGTCGAGTCATCCGGATTGGTGGTGTTGGCATGCACCACAGCCCGGCTCTGGTCCAGCGTGACGCTGCCATTGGCGGCGACGCTGACCGTGAACACCAACAGGTTACTGAGGGCCGTACGGCCTTCGACCACGGCACCGTTGAGCGACAAGTTCACCGCCTGGCCCGAGGCCGTGTCGGTCAGCCCGGAGGCCCCCGTCACCACGTTCAGCGCATAGGTCAGCGTGCCCGCACCATCGGCGCCAAACGCCGAGTTGAAGTTGGCGGCAAAGCTCTGGGTCGCGTTGGTCGCCAGTACCGTCTCATCCACCGTCAGCGTCGGTTCCACCCCGGTGGTGGTGATGCTCGGCCCGTCGTCCTTGAACACCAGGTTCTGCCCGATGTTCAGGGTCGCCTGGGCGCTGTCGCCGTCCTTGTCGGTAACGGTCGCGGTCAGGGTCACCAGGTTGTCCGAGGTCAGGCTCGTCGAATCATCCGGATTGGTGGCGTTGGCATGCACCACGGCTCGGCTCTGGTCGAGCGTGACGCTGCCATTGGCGGCCACGCTGACCGTGAACACCAGCAGGTTGTCCGTGGCCGTGCGCCCTTCCACCACGGTGCCGTTGAGCGACAGGTTCACCGCCTGGCCAGTCTCCGTGTCCGTCAGCCCGGAGGCTCCGGCCACCACGTTCAGCGCATAGGTCAGCGTGCCCGCACCATCGGCGCCAAACTCTGAATTGAAATTGGCGGCGAAGCTCTGGGTATCGTTGGTCGCCAGTGCCGTTTCGTCCACCGTCAGCGTCGGTTCCGTGCCGGTGGTGGTGATGCTCGGCCCGTCGTCCTTGAACACCAGGTTCTGCGCGATGTTCAGCGTCGCCTGGGCGCTGTCGCCGTCCTTGTCGGTAACGGTCGCGGTCAGGGTCACCAGGTTGTCCGAGGTCAAACTCGTCGAATCATCCGGATTGGTGGCGTCGGGATGCACCACGGCGCGGCTCTGGTCGAGCGTGACGCCGCCATTGGCCGCCACACTGACCGTGAACACCAGCAGGTTGCCCGTGGCCGTGCGGCCTTCCACCACAGTGCCGTTGAGCGACAGGTTCACCGCGTCGCCCGTGGCCGTGTCGATCAGCCCGGAGGCTCCGGCCACCACGCCCAGCGCATAGGTCAGCGTACCGGCCCCATCGGCGCCAAACGCCGAGTTGAAGTTGGCGGTAAAGCTCTGGGTATCGTTGGTCGCCAGTACCGTCTCGTCCACGGTCAGTGTCGGTTCCACGCCGGTGGCGGTGATGCTCGGCCCATCGTCCTTGAACACCATGTTCTGCCCGATGTTCAGGGTCGCGTGGGCGCTGTCGCCGTCCTTGTCGGTAACGGTCGCGGTCAGCGTCACCAGGTTGTCCGAGGTCAAACTCGTCGAATCATCGGGATTGTTTGCGTCGGCATGCACCACGGCCCGGCTCTGGTCCAGCGTGACGCTGCCATTGGCGGCCACGCTGACCGTGAACACCAGCAGGTTGGTCAGGGCCGTGCGGCCTTCCACCACGGCACCATTGAGCGACAGGTTCACCGCCTGGCCCGTCTCCGTGTCGGTCAGCCCGCAAGCTCCGGCCACCACACCCAGCGCATAGCTCAGGGTACCGGCCCCATCGGCGCCAAACGCCGAGTTGAAGTTGGCGGCAAAACTCTGGGTATCGTTGTTTGCCAGCAGCGTTTCGTCCACCGTCAGCGTCGGTTCCGTGCCGGTGGTACTGATGCTCGGCCCGTCGTCCTTGAACACCAGGTTCTGCCCGATGTTCAGGGTCGCTTGGGCGCTGTCGCCGTCCTTGTCGGTAATGGTCGCGGTCAGGGTCACCAGGCTGTCCGAAGTCAAACTCGTCGAGTCATCCGGATTGCTGGCGTTGGCATGCACCACGGCCCGGCTCTGGTCCAGCGTGACGCTGCCATTGGCGGCCACGCTGACCGTGAACACCAGCTGGTTGGTGAGGGCCGTACGCCCTTCCACCACCGCGCCATTGAGCGACAGGTTCACCGCCTCGCCCGTCTCCGTGTCCGTCAACCCGGAGGCTCCGGCCACCACGCCCAGCGCATAGGTCAGCGTACCGGCTCCGTCGGCGCCAAACGCCGAGTTGAAGTTGGCGGCAAAGCTCTGGCTGGCGTTGGTCGCCAGTACCGTCTCGTCCACCGTCAGTGTCGGCTCCACGCCGGTGGTGGTGATGCTTGGCCCATCGTCCTTGAACACCAGGTTCTGCCCGATGTTCAGCGTCGCCAAGGCACTGTCGCCGTCCCTGTCGGTCTTGGTTGCCGTCAGTGTCACCAGGTTGTCCGAGGTCAAGCTCGTCGAATCATCCGGATTGCTGGCGTTGGCATGCACCACCGCCCGGCTCTGGTCGAGCGTGACGCTGCCATTGGCCGCCACGCTGACCGTGAACACCAGCTGGCTGGTGAGGGCCGTACGCCCTTCCACCACCGCGCCATTGAGCGACAGGTTTACCGCCTGGCCAGTCTCCGTGTCCGTCAGCCCGGAGGCTCCGGCTACCACGTTCAGCGCATAGGTCAGCGTGCCCGCACCATCGGCGCCAAACGCCGAGTTGAAGTTGGCGGCAAAGCTCTGGGTCGCGTTGGTCGCCAGTACCGTTTCGTCCACGGTCAGCGTCGGCTCCACGCCGGTGCTGCTGATGTTCGGCCCGTCATCGTCGAAGATGATCTTGGAGCCGATTTCGGTTTTTGTAATAGAGGCCTGGACCAACTTGAAGCCACCGATATCGAAATCGGCGTGGTTATTGCCCTTGGCGTCAACGGCCGCTCCGTTCTCGACGAGTACGCGGTTGTGATCCGACGTTGTGGTGTACTGAATCTGGTAGCCGGCCAAAACGCCGGTGATGGTTGCAACCCCGCCAACAGTACTGATGACAATGCTCGGACTATTCACCGATCCGTCTGAGTTCTCGACCACCTGCCCGGTGCTTTTATTGATGACGCGAATATTGGTGATTGCAACCGACGTATCACCGGCATATCCGTTGATGAAATTCACGCCAGGTTCAGACGCGGTGCTGAATGCGCTGATTTTTACCACAGCACTCTTGCCGCTTTGCAACTGCACGACGTCGAAACTGGCCGATTTCGCATTGAAGACGCTGGTAAAGTCGATGTTGGATTCAACATCGGCTTCGTTCTGATCCAGGTTGGGAATCGTCACATTCTGCCTGGCACCTGTGACGAACGAAAAGCGGATGCCCTCTTGCTCCACAATCATCTGATTGTTGGTGCCGAAGGTGGTCGGGCCACCCGCCTGGCTGGTATTGATCGTGTCGCCAGTCGTGATATTGGCGCCGCTTGACTGGTCTGCAGGGTCCTTACCGGTGGCAATGATGGTGGGGTCCGTGATCCGCAAGACACCACCGTCGTTGACAACTGTCGGGGTCGCCGTCGTAAACATCAGGAAGAGGTTCTGACCGGAGGGCGCATTGGCCAGACTGAACTCCAGGTCCTGGCTGGCGCCGATGAAAACCTTATTCAGCAGATTGAGCGAATCATCGGCGTTCGTAGCATCTGTATGCCGCAGCGGTTGGTACTCCACGGTCCAGATCTTGCCGCCCGTGACCGGCGAACCGGTTTCTTCTATAAAGGCTGCGAACACGATCGCGCCGCTTGCGCTCCCGGCCCGGCCCAGAACGATGTTGTTGTTCGTATCCGTATAGAGAAGGATGCTGATGCCGTCGAGGGTAAACAGCCCGCTGACCACACCACTGAGCGGTGCGCCATTGCTGTCGACGAAGCTGACATCGGTAATGCTGGCTCCGGGTGCAGAGGTGATGGTGAACGCATTGCTGCCTGTATTGCCCACGGCACCAGTAAAGCCGCTCAAGGCCGCCCCCGTTGCGGTGCCTGCCCCAAGTCCGGTCAAACGGCTAGCGAAGGTCGTGGGCAGGGACGTCACCAGAATGTCGTTGTCGTCAGCGTCTCCCGCAGGGCCTGGAGTGGCCGTGCCGTTCTGCAACCCGGCCGTTTCATCCAGGGTCACGTCCTCGCCGGTCGCCACGACGCTCAAAACACTGTCCGTAAAGGACGCTGTCGCCACGGCGTCGTCACCGGTGCCGAGCACACCGTCGGCGCCCGCAGAGGTCGCGGTGAGCAGAAACGTCGCGCCTGCCGAGTCGTCTGGATTCACGTACCACGAGGTGGTGACGCTGCCGTTGACCTGGCCGTCGAGATCGCCGGCACCGCCGTCGGTCACGGACCAGGGCTCGTGCCCCGCGCCCATATTGGTATTGAGCACATCGTCGGATGTACCCCACACACCATCCGCGCCGGCACCGACGGCGTGGTCCACTTCGAGCGTCACGGTGCTGCCGGCGGCGAAACCGCTGGCCGTGATGATGGCGGTACTGCCGGGTGCGTAGTCTTCAAGGTTGGTGGTGACGGTCGGAATGTAGGTAAAAGTCCAGTCGTGGCTGACCGGTGAAGGATGGTCACCGGCGTTATTGGCCAGGTCATTCGTTGGCGATGAAGTTTTCTTGCGCATAGTCATGACTTTCTCCTGAGCGGGTCCAGTCATCGGGGGTCGACCTTGGACCATATTCTGATCTATTGGTCACAACTATGAACAAGCACCGCAGGATGCACATCGGCCGATACTCCCAGGCGGGATGGGAGTTTCAGACTACTTGGGAGAGGAGGAGGAGGTTGCGAAGGTAGAGTTGATGGCTTCGATAAATCCCGGGTACCAGGATTTGTCGAACTTTATCTACAGGTCATGAAAATGAAGTGTTGAAACAGGCGGGGGAGCTGCGAAATATGGTGTCCCAGGGCAGGTTCGAACTGCCAGCCTTCCCCTTAGGAGGGGGATGCTCTATCCAATTGAGCTACTGGGACACAAGTCGGCCGCGAAGATACGCGGCGCGATGGACGGCGTGCATGTTAACGGCCGGGCCGGCTTTTGTCATGTCGTCCGTTGGGCTTTTTAAGTGTAGGCAGACGCCTCGGCAAGGCGCGGACTTGTTTACCGTGCAAATTGCATTACTGCAAAAAGCCATCATTGCAAAATGCAAGATCCGACTTTCGCGAAAATATCCTAATTCATTGTTTTTAAAGAATTTAATTGTCGATAGACTCTGGCATGCGAGCTGCTTCAGCTGTTCTCACAGAACTACGGAGGCCGCTCATGAACAGCGCCCTTTTACTCTCGAGTGCAATCGCTCTGACGGTTTTGCCGGGTTTTCATTTTACCCACGAGAGCGGTGCTACGAAGGTTGCCCAGCGAATGCCACATTACCTTCAACTGCAGAAAGCGCCGCAGTTGGCCGTGATGAGCAGCCAGCACGGCTTTGTCAGTCAGGAGGTCAGCCAGGAAACCATCCTGGTGCCAGCTCCGTCTGCGGAGCGCCTGGTATTTTGAATGACCCTCACCAAGGAGCACAGCATGTCCAAACCAGCCGCGAGTTTCTTCATCCTCGCCTTGTTGAGCGGCATTTTTCATCTGTCATTGACCCAGGACATGGTCGTTACCCTTCCCCTGATTGCCTGTGGTGTATTCAGCGCTCTGTTCGTGCTCGCACTGATTGCCGGACGCAGGATCAAGTTTGATCCGGTCCTGCGTTAATCCAGGTATGGCAGATCCGGCGCAAAGGCCTGCCATCCATCCTGAACTCCCCCCTCCAGACGACGCTCCCTAGTAAATCGGCCATTTGCCACTATCCTGTAAAGGCAAGGAGCAGTGATCGAGTCCGCTTTTGCGGCCCGTCAGAAATCTTTCGTCGGGTGCAGACGCGCTAGACGATACGGCCCGGTCGAACTTTTCAAACTAATTCGCATTTCTGATAATTGGTGCTGGCAGAACGCCTTTATACAGTTCAATATTTGTCACAGAATTGACGCCAAGGATCTGGCTTGCTTGGGGCATGATGCGCACCTCTATCAATTCAGGTTGAACATTTGGTCAGAGCGCTTGTCCTACCAGACATCCTGCGGCCAATCCCGAAAACCGCTCCCCTGAACTAACCGGTTAAATATATGCGCCCATTGAAACAGGCAATTTATTCCAGCCGTACGGCTGACAAGTTCGTCGTACGTCTGCCAGACGGAATGCGTGAACGCATTGCCGAGGTGGCTCGCAATCATCATCGCAGCATGAACTCCGAAATCATCGCGCGCCTTGAGCAAAGTCTTATTCAGGAAGGTGCACTGGGAGAAGAGCTGAGCATGCGCTTGGACAGCCCGGAGCTTTCCTTGCACGAACGCGAGCTGCTACAGCGCTTCCGCCAACTCTCCCACAGACAGCAGAACGCCCTGGTTTCGCTGATCGCCCATGACGCTGAAATGGCCGCCGACGCGTCCTGATTCAGCCAGAAAGCGCAAGCCAGCCTGATCGCTGGCTTTTTTTTGCCTGAAATCCGGGCACAAAAAACCCGCCTGACGGCGTAATGCTGTGGTCCCTGTAGGAGCGAGCTTGCTCGCGATGGACTCAAGAGCGCCGCGTTTAGCCAGTAAATACGCGTTATCGTTGACGACCATCGCGAGCAAGCTCGCTCCTACAAAAGCATTACGCCTGACGGCGGGTTTCAGTGAAACGGACTTTAGAGCAGGAAGATTGTCGCAAGCCCCAGGAAGATGAAAAAGCCTCCGCTGTCGGTCACGGCAGTAATCATCACACTGGCGCCCATCGCAGGATCACGCCCCATCTTCGCCAGGGTCATCGGAATCAAGACCCCCATCAATGCCGCCAGCAACAGGTTGAGCGTCATCGCGGCAGTCATCACCACGCCCAATGACCAACTGTGATAGAGCATGTAGGCAACCAGGCCAATCACCCCGCCCCAGATCACGCCGTTGATCAACGCGACGGCCAATTCCTTGCGCATCAGGCGCGAGGTATTGCCGGTGCTCACCTGGTCCAGCGCCATGGCCCGAACAATCATGGTGATGGTCTGGTTGCCCGAGTTACCACCGATCCCCGCCACGATCGGCATCAACGCCGCAAGCGCCACGAGCTTCTCGATCGAACCTTCAAACAAACCGATGACCCGAGAAGCCACGAATGCGGTAATCAGGTTGATCGCCAGCCAGGCCCAACGGTTACGCAGGGATTTCCAGACCGACGCAAAAATGTCTTCTTCTTCACGCAGACCCGCCATGTTGAGAACTTCGCTTTCGCTCTCTTCACGGATCAGGTCGACCATTTCATCGATGGTCAGACGGCCGATCAGCTTGCCGTTCTTGTCGACCACAGGCGCGGAGATCAAGTCGTAACGCTCGAAGGCCTGGGCCGCATCGTAGGCGTCTTCGTCCGGGTGGAAACTCACCGGATCGCTGGCCATCACCTCGGAAACCTGTTTGTCCGGATCGTTGACCAGCAAACGCTTGATCGGCAACACGCCCTTGAGGACACCGTCGTAATCGACCACGAACAGTTTGTCGGTATGGCCTGGCAACTCCTTGAGACGGCGCAGATAACGCAAGACCACTTCGAGGCTGACATCCTCGCGGATGGTCACCATCTCGAAGTCCATCAGCGCACCGACCTGCTCCTCGTCGTAGGACAGTGCCGAACGCACACGTTCGCGTTGTTGCTGGTCGAGGGTCTCCATGAGCTCATGGACGACGTCTCGCGGCAGCTCGGAGGCCAAGTCAGCGAGTTCGTCGGCATCCATGTCCTTGGCGGCTGCCAGGAGCTCGTGATCGTCCATGTCGGCGATCAGGGTTTCACGAACCGAATCGGATACTTCAAGAAGGATGTCGCCGTCGCGATCGGCCTTGACCAGTTGCCAGAGCGTCAGACGATCGTCCAGCGGCAAGGCTTCAAGGATGTAGGCGACGTCGGCGGAGTGCAGGTCATCGAGCTTGCGTTGCAACTCGACAAGGTTCTGCCGGTGGACCAGGTTCTCGACCCGGTCATGATGCGGGCCTTCCTGGCGGTGAGTCAGGTCTTCTATCACTCGCTGGCGCTGCAGCAACTCAACCACCTGAGCCAGGCGATCCTGCAAGCTTTCCTGCGTTTTCTTTACTTCAACTTCGGACATAGGCGAACTCCACTCCCAGCAGCGGGGCACGCCGGAAGGATCAATCAGTCAATTCATGATTGGTGAAACGGGGTACTGAGTAACTACTGGGTAAGTCCATGGAGGTATTCCACAAGCCCCGGCGGGGCTGACGGGCGCAATGATACACCGCCTGACGGTTTTAAACGTTAAAAAATCTCGGCTGAAACAAGCGCTTGCACAACAAACCTGAGCATCTCCTGATCCATGAAAATGCGACGACGTATTCTGAAAAGAAAACACACCCCCCTCGAAAATTGTAGCCGCTACCCTTGAAGAGGAACGTCATGGAGGACGCCTGATGCCATCAGCTGCACAATTCTTATTACTGCTCGGCCTGTTCAGCCCCCTGCCCCTGGCGCTCGCCACCACCGTTCAGCGCTGCGAGGCGGCCAATGGACGCATTACCTTCACCACACTGAGTTGTGCCACGGGAGAAAGCGTTTCACTTCAGGACGTCCGCGCCTTTACACCCGGCAGTGCGATGGCACTTATGCCGCCAGCCGAACCCCGTGAAACACCAGGAATGAAAATCCAGAGGAAAGAGCCGACCGTGGTCGGTCAGGCGCAGGACAAGTGTGGAAACCTGATCACTGCCAGGGAGCGCCGCGAAGCGATCATCAACCGGCGAGTGGTCGCCGGCATGAGCCAGCAAGACGTCGAAAGCGCCCTCGGTAAGCCGGACAAGATCAGTATTCGCAATTCAGCCACGAGTTACCGTTACGACACCCTGCGAGGTCGCAGTGCACAGGTGGAGTTCGACGAGAGGGGATGCACGAAAGGAAAAGCCAAATCCCGGACGGCAAAAAGCCCGCATTAAATGCGGGCTTTCTGTTGTATGGTGCACTCGACAGGATTCGAACCTGTGACCGCTCGGTTCGTAGCCGAGTACTCTATCCAGCTGAGCTACGAGTGCATTTTGTGTTTTTAGACCAGACCACAACTGGTTGAAACCAAGTTACTTGCATTACTGCAACTAACTCTTAAATGGTGCACTCGACAGGATTCGAACCTGTGACCGCTCGGTTCGTAGCCGAGTACTCTATCCAGCTGAGCTACGAGTGCATTTGTTGCCGCACATTATAGGCCGTCTAATCTCTATGTCAAGCACTTTTTCTAGTAATTTCAACAACTTACCGAAGAAGCCAGATTACAACGTACTACGCAAATAATGGCGGAGAACGGGGGATTCGAACCCCCGACACCCTTTTGAGGTGTACTCCCTTAGCAGGGGAGCGCCTTCGGCCACTCGGCCAGCTCTCCGCAACACGGGGCGTATATTAACCAGCTTCTTCCCCGTTTGCAAACATAAAAAACGATAAAAATTAATGGCTTGGTTCTTCGTCCTTCTCTTTCTTGATACGCAGGTAAATTTCCTCCCGGTGAACCGCCACCTCTTTGGGGGCATTAACACCGATGCGCACTTGATTTCCTTTGACGCCGAGCACGGTCACGGTGATTTCGCCATCACCGATAATCAGGCTTTCTGCGCACCGACGAGTCAGAATCAGCATACCTTTCTCCTCACGCATTACATTTCAGGGACAACAGTCTGCAAAAAAAAGGCACTCGACCCACAACCGGAGCGGTCGCAGCCCTACATGCCTGAGTATTGACTAGCGCGAGCAAAAGAACAGCCTCGGGGGCCACGCCATTCAAAAAAACAAAAGGCGCGGTCAAACCGCGCCTTTTGGCAAACGCATCACTCGCCCTGGCGGGCCGGTGCGTCCAGTTCGAAAGCCGTGTGCAGAGCGCGCACAGCCAGTTCCAGGTACTTCTCTTCGATCACTACCGAGACTTTGATTTCCGACGTCGAGATCATCTGGATGTTGATGCTTTCCTTGGCCAGGGATTCGAACATGCGGCTGGCCACGCCTGCGTGAGAACGCATGCCAACGCCGACGATCGACACCTTGGCGATCTTGGTGTCGCCCACGACTTCACGGGCACCCAGCTCGCCAGCGGTTTTTTCCAGCACGGCCTGCGCCGCCTGGTAGTCGTTGCGGTGCACGGTGAAGGTGAAGTCGGTGGTGTTATCGTGCGCGACGTTCTGCACGATCATGTCCACTTCGATGTTCGCGGCACTGATCGGGCCGAGAATCTTGAAGGCAACGCCCGGGATGTCTGGCACGCCACGGATGGTCAGCTTGGCTTCATCGCGGTTGAAAGCGATACCGGAAATGATCGGCTGTTCCATGGTTTCCTCTTCATCAATAGTAATGAGGGTGCCCGGACCCTCCTTGAAGCTGTGCAATACGCGCAGCGGAACGTTGTACTTGCCGGCGAACTCGACCGCGCGGATCTGCAACACCTTGGAACCGAGGCTGGCCATTTCCAGCATCTCTTCGAAGGTGATCTTGTCCAGGCGCTGAGCCACGGACACCACACGCGGGTCGGTGGTGTAGACGCCGTCGACGTCGGTGTAGATCTGGCATTCGTCAGCCTTCAGGGCTGCCGCCAGCGCCACGCCGGTGGTGTCGGAACCGCCACGACCGAGGGTGGTGATGTTGCCGTGCTCGTCGACGCCCTGGAAACCGGCGACCACCACCACACGACCTGCCTTCAGATCACCGCGAATCTTCTGGTCATCAATCTGCAGGATACGCGCTTTATTGTGTGCGCTATCCGTCAGGATCCGCACCTGGTTACCGGTGTAGGACACCGCCGGCACGCCACGCTTGATCAGCGCCATGGCCAACAGGGCAATCGTCACCTGCTCACCGGTGGAGACGATCACGTCCAGCTCGCGCGGAACCGGTTGGCCGTCGCCACTGATTTGCTTGGCCAGATCGATCAGACGGTTGGTTTCGCCGCTCATTGCAGACAGCACAACCACCAGGTCATCGCCGGCATCGCGGAATTTCTTAACCTTGTCGGCGACCTGCTCGATTCTCTCGACGGTGCCGACCGAGGTGCCTCCAAATTTCTGTACGATCAAAGCCATTTCAAAGCCGCCTCTGCCCATGAAGGGCGCCCAAATAATCACTCGAACAGTATGGCGGCCCACCACTAGACTGCGGGCCGCAAGCACTGCCTTATAGACCCTGCTCTACAAACGGAACGGTCAGGGCCAGTGCCGCATCCAGTGCGCCAGCGTCGGTACCGCCGCCTTGCGCCATGTCTGGACGACCACCACCCTTCCCGCCCACTGCCGCAGCGGCTTGCTTCATCAAATCACCGGCTTTGAGTTGGCCAGTCAGGTCTTTGGTTACGCCTGCAACCAGAACGACCTTTTCCTCATGGACACTGCCGAGCAGGATCACTGCGCGGCCGAGTTTGTTTTTCAGTTGATCGACCAGCGCCAGCAGCGCCTTGCCATCCTGACCGTCCAGACGCACGGCCAGCACTTTCACGTCCTTGACGTCCAGCGCCTGGGCCGACAGATCGTCGCCCGCGGCACTGGCAGCCTTGGCCTGCAACTGCTCGAGTTGCTTCTCCAGCAGACGGTTGCGCTCCAGCACAGCCGACAGCTTGTCGATCAGGTTGTCGCGGCTGCCCTTGACCAGGCTGGCCGCTTCCTTGAGTTGTTCTTCCGCCGCGTTCAAGTAGGCCAGCGCTTGCGCACCGGTAACGGCTTCAATACGACGCACACCCGATGCCACACCGCCTTCGCTGATGATTTTCAGCAGGCCGATGTCGCCGGTGCGGTTGGCGTGGATGCCGCCGCACAGCTCGACGGAGAAATCGCCCATGCTCAGCACGCGCACGCTGTCGCCGTACTTCTCGCCGAACAGCGCCATGGCGCCTTTTTGCTTGGCGGTTTCGATATCGGTTTCTTCGGTTTCAACTTCGGAGTTCTTGCGAATCTCGGCGTTGACGATGTCTTCCAGCGCTTTCAGCTGTTCAGGCTTGATGGCCTCGAAGTGACTGAAGTCAAAGCGCAGGCGCTGACTATCGACCAACGAGCCTTTCTGTTGAACGTGATCGCCCAGTACCTGGCGCAATGCAGCGTGCAGCAAGTGAGTCGCAGAGTGGTTCAACGACGTGGCGTGACGCACCTCGGCGTCAACGTGGGTCTCGACCGGCGCACCGACGATCAGGCTACCCGAATCCAGGATACCGTGGTGCAGGAATGCACCGCCGGTCTTGGTGGTGTCACGCACGTCGAAACGCGCGCTGCCCGCCTGCAGGTAACCGCAATCACCGACCTGGCCACCGGACTCGGCGTAGAACGGCGTCTTGTCGAGAACGATCACGCCCTCATCGCCTTCGCTCAATACGTCGACCGACTGGCCATCTTTATACAGCGCAACGATTTTGGCGGAACCGCTGTGAGCGATGTAACCGGTGAACTCGGTGGCCACGTCAACCTTGACCAGGCTGTTGTAGTCCATGCCGAAGGAACTGGCGGAACGGGCACGGACGCGCTGGGCCTCCATCTCACGCTCGAAACCTTCTTCGTCGATGGTCAGGCTGCGCTCGCGAGCGATGTCGCCGGTCAGGTCCATCGGGAAACCGTAGGTGTCATAGAGCTTGAACACTACGTCACCGGGCACCACGTCGCCTTTGAGTTCGGCCAGATCCTGCTCGAGGATCTTCAAGCCCTGCTCCAGGGTCTTGGCGAATTGCTCTTCTTCGGCCTTCAGCACGCGCTCGATGTGCGCCTGCTGGGATTTCAGTTCCGGGAAAGCTTCGCCCATCTCGGCGACCAGGGCCGCGACGATCTGGTAGAAGAAGCTGCCCTTGGCGCCCAGTTTGTTACCGTGACGGCAGGCGCGACGGATGATCCGGCGCAGCACGTAACCGCGGCCTTCGTTGGACGGCAGCACGCCGTCGGCGATCAGGAAACCGCAGGAACGGATGTGGTCAGCCACCACTTTCAGCGAAGCCTGGGCGTCGTTGGTGCAGCCGATGGCCTTGGCCGACGCGCTCAGCAGGCTCTGGAACAGGTCGATTTCATAGTTCGAGTGGACGTGCTGCAGCACGGCACTGATCCGCTCCAGGCCCATGCCGGTGTCGACCGACGGCGCTGGCAGCGGGTGCAACACGCCATCGGCGGTGCGGTTGAACTGCATGAACACGTTGTTCCAGATTTCGATGTAGCGGTCGCCGTCTTCTTCCGGCGAGCCCGGTGGGCCGCCCCAGATGTCGGCGCCGTGATCGTAGAAAATCTCGGTGCAAGGACCGCACGGGCCGGTATCGCCCATGGTCCAGAAGTTGTCGGAGGCGTACGGTGCGCCCTTGTTGTCGCCGATGCGCACCATGCGTTCGGCCGGAACCCCGATGTCCTTGGTCCAGATGTCGTACGCCTCGTCATCGCTGGCGTAGACGGTGACCCAGAGCTTTTCCTTCGGCAGGTTCAGCCACTTGTCGGACGTCAGGAAGTTCCAGGCGTAGGTGATGGCATCACGCTTGAAATAATCGCCGAAGCTGAAGTTACCCAGCATTTCGAAGAAGGTGTGGTGACGGGCGGTATAACCGACGTTTTCCAGGTCGTTGTGCTTGCCGCCGGCGCGCACGCATTTCTGGCTGCTGACCGCGCGGGTGTACGCGCGCTTTTCCTGGCCCAGGAAGCAGTCCTTGAACTGGTTCATCCCCGCGTTAGTGAACAGCAGGGTTGGGTCGTTGCCCGGAATCAAAGAGCTGGAGGCTACACGGGTGTGGCCTTGCTCTTCGAAGAAGCGAAGGAAGGCTTCACGGATTTCTGCGCTTTTCATTAGGTTCTTCCACGGAGGCTGCGGCCAAAGGCCTGTTCGAAACGTCAACAGACGAAGCGACGGCAAAGGGCCGCATTATATCGGCGTTAGTGACTAGGTACAGTGTGTTTGTACGTTGCAAACACTCATTTAGACGGTTAACGCCGTCACTTGCCAGAAAAGTCGACGAATGTCGCGACGACTTGCTCGATTTGCCCACGGCTGACGTCCATGTGCGTGACCAAGCGCAGACGGGCGGCGGCACTGAGCTTGATCCCGCGATCGGTGGCAAACACCTTGATCGCCTCGGCCTTGTCGCCCATCTGCACATAAACCATGTTGGTCTGCACCGGTTCGACTTCGAAACCCGCCGCCCGCAGGCCTTCGGCCAGGTATTGCGCGTTGGCGTGGTCATCGGCCAGGCGCTGAACGTTGTGATCCAGCGCGTACAGGCCTGCCGCCGCCAGAATCCCGGCCTGACGCATGCCGCCACCGACCATTTTGCGCAGGCGCCGCGCCTTGCCGATCAGCTCGGCCGAGCCGCACAGCACCGAACCCACCGGGGCGCCCAGCCCTTTGGACAGGCAGACCGAGACGGAATCGAAATATTGGGTGATTTCCCGGGCATCCACACCCAGCTTGACCGCAGCGTTGTACAGGCGAGCCCCATCCAGATGCAGCTGCAACCCGTGTTCGCGGGTAAAACTGCGCGCCCGCGCCAGGTATTCCAGCGGCAGGACTTTGCCCTGCATGGTGTTTTCCAGCGCCAGTAATCGAGTGCGGGCGAAGTGGAAGTCATCCGGTTTGATCGCTGCCGCGACCTGCGCCAGGTCCAGCGAACCATCGGCCTGCACTTCCAGCGGCTGCGGCTGGATCGAACCGAGCACCGCCGCACCACCACCCTCGTATTTATAAGTGTGGGCCTGCTGGCCGACGATGTACTCGTCACCGCGTTCGCAGTGGGCCATCAAACCCAGCAGATTGCTCATGGTCCCGGTGGGCACAAACAGCGCTGCGGCAAAACCCAGCCGTTTTGCCAATTCAGCTTCCAGACGATTGACCGTCGGATCTTCGCCATACACGTCATCGCCGGTGGCGGCTTTGGCCATCACGTCGAGCATGCCGGCGCAAGGTTGGGTGACGGTGTCGCTGCGAAGATCGATAACGCTCATGAATCCGGCCTCGGTAAGCAGGGGAAATCCCTTTCAGGAAAGAATTACTGCGGGCATGGTGCCGATTAATCAACCCTTGAACGAGGAAAAGACGTTTTACACCGTCGAGAAAACGCAATCCATGTGGGAGCGGGCCTGCTCGCGATAGCAGTGGATCAGCCAACATCGATGCTGAATGTACCGCCGTCATCGCGAGCAGGCTCGCTCCCACAGTTTCGTGACCTGCATTGGCCATGCATGGCTCACAAATATGTGATAAAAACGCTACGCCGCCAAACATTCCAGCGGCAAAAACGTTCTCAGGGCGGGGTGCAACTCCCCACCGGCGGTAATTGCGCGCAATGCGCATAGCCCGCGAGCGCTTGGTGACAGCACCGCTTCGGCGGTACCTGACAGCAAGGTCAGCAGACCCGGTGTGATCCCGGGGCCGACGGTCATAGTCCGGATGAAGAGAGAACGGGATTGACAGCAAAGGGCCGTCCGCCGACATTCGTGCGAGCGTGCGTACCCTCAGATCCCCTTCGATTCATAACGCCCTGTTTTTCACACAAACAGGAGTCAGAACATGCAACCCACCGCAATCGACAGCAAAAGCAAACACCATCACGGCGAGCGCGTTGCGTTCATCCAGGCCTGCTGGCACAAGGATATTGTCGACCAGAGCCGTAAAGGCTTCGTCGCCGAAATGATTGCCCAGGGTTATCAGGAATCCGACATCGATTTCTTCGAAGTCGGCGGCGCCTTTGAAATGCCCCTGCACGCCAAGCTGCTGGCCAAGACCGGTCGTTATGCCGGCATCGTCGCGGCAGCCCTGGTGGTGGACGGCGGGATCTACCGTCATGAGTTCGTCGCCCAGTCAGTGGTCAGCGGCCTGATGCAGGTTCAGCTGGAAACCGAAGTGCCGGTGTTCTCGGTGTCCTTGACCCCGCACCACTTCCATGCCGGCGAAGAGCACCAGAAGTTCTTCTTCGAGCATTTCGTGCATAAAGGCCAGGAAGCGGCGAAGACCTGTGCGGATACGTTGATGAAGATCCGTAGCCTGCGTCGCAGTGAGCCGCGTGCGGTAGCGGTCTAACACTGCAAAACCCTGTAGGAGCGAGCTTGCTCGCGATGGTCTTCAACGATAACGCGGGGTATCTGATACCCCGCGGCGTTCTCAAGTCCATCGCGAGCAAGCTCGCTCCTACAGGGGGCTGTTAGATCAGGCCAGGTTTTCGTCGGTGGTTGGCACGACCAGGATGCCGGCACGCAAACCGTTCTTCACCCTGGGGTTCGGGAAGATGATCCGGGCGCCCTCCTCCTCGATGATCCAGCGGGTGTTGGCGATGTCTTCCGCCAGCAGATAACCGACTTCCAGCTCCGAAAAGTTCTCGATGTCCGCCGGCAGGTTCAGGCGGAAGCTGTCGCTGTGCTTGATGATTTCCCGTGCCACGCTGTACAGCTGCAAACCGTCCAGTGCTTTGTCAGTCAATTCCGGCTCGGTACCTTCGATGATCTGCTTGAGACGCGCCTCCAGCAGCGAGACATTGACCCCGGCGTTCTGCCCGAATGGCCGCGCCTTGCCGAGCTCCAGGGTGAAAGCCTCGGCACCGAGCTTGTCGTAGGTGTAGGCGCTGAACACGATGGACGGCTTGTTCTGCAGCAACACCGCTTCCATGCCGGCGGCGCGCAGGCGCCCCAGTTCCTGGCGCGAATGCTGGCGGTCTTCTTTCCACGGGTACAAGGCGAACTGCTCGATTTTCGAGCCGCGAATGGCCGTGTGCAGGTCGTAATGCAGGCGCTGACGATCTGGCAGGCTGAAGAAACTCGCCGCCAACCGCTCCAGCTCACAAGCACGCAAGGCTTCGCAGCCACTGCTTTGTTCATGACGGCCATTGAACAGCCGATTGACGTCCTGCTCGACGAAACGCTCGCCCTTGCGAATCGCCTCGGGGTTGCCGAACAGGAACAGAATACGTGCGCGCGGCTTCAAGTCGCCGCGGGCAATGTCGTGCAACAGGCGATCGAGCAGTTCGATCGGCGCTGTTTCATTGCCGTGGATCCCCGCCGACAGCAGCAGGTCCAGGCCATTGTCACGCGCCTCAGGTGGCCGGACTTCCAGCGCACCTTCGCTCAACCAGCGCATGCGCACGCCTTCGACAGTCAGTTGAGTCTTCTCCGCCGGTTCGCGGCCGGCGAGGGTCAGTTCAAGCAGTTTGCCGAGGGCGAGCATAGAGCGGTTTCCTTAGTGATCGTGGTTGCAATCCGGGCCGTGAACATGCTCCTCGTCGGTGAGGTCGGCAGGTTCCATCTCCAGTTGCAGACTTACCAGATTAGTCGCCAACGGGCGCAGCAGCAGGTTGGCGTATTCGGCATCGCCTTCTTCGACGTCCACACCGATCAGCAACTGGCCGCGGCCGTCCTGCTGGATCCACAGCTCTTTGCCTTGCCACATGACCGCGACGCGGGTGCAGGAAGTCTCCAGTTGCGTGCCGTCGGTGTCTTCAAGGATCAGCTGCAGGGTATCGCTCATGTCTTTACGCTCTCGTTTGAGATGAAGCAGCGCGCTGCCGTAGAAGGCGGCGCGCCGTCGATCAATTGATCTGGAATGGATAAACCGCGCCCAGTTTAAGGATTTGCGTCAGTTCATCCAGTGCCGTCCGGCACTCAAGCAGCAATTGCGGGTCCGCCAGATCGTTTTCGGTCATGCGGTCGCGGTAGTGCTTCTCGACCCATTCGGTCAGTGTGCCGTACAACGGCGCCGTCATGATAACCCCTTGATTGACCGCCGCCAGCTCGGTTTCGTTGAGTGCCACGCGCAACCTCAGGCAAGCCGGGCCACCGCCGTTCTGCATGCTCTGCTTGAGATCGAAGACTTTCACTTCGCGGATCAGGCCGCCGGAGCTGGTCAAACCCTGCAAGTATTGCCAGACACGCTCGTTGCCACGGCATTCTTCCGGCACGATCAATAGCATGGAGCCGTCAGGACGCGACAGCAGTTGGCTATTGAACAGGTAGGAACGAACCGCGTCTTCCACGCTGACAGCGGAACGCGGAACACAGACAGACTGAAATTTCCCACCGACTTTGGCGAGTTTGCTCTGCAGCTCCGCAAGCATCTGCTCGGTCTCGAGGAACGCGTCTTCGTGATAGAACAGCACTTCGCCGTTACCGACTGCGATCACGTCGTTGTGGAACACACCCTGATCGATCACCGACGGGTTCTGCTGGGCATAGACCACGCCGTCATCGCTCAAGCCGTGCAAACGGGCAACGGCCTGGGATGCTTCGAGGGTCTGGCGCGCCGGGTACTTCTGCGGTGCCGGGTAGCGGGTGTCGAACGCGCTACGGCCAAACACGAAGAACTCGACACCGGCTTCGCCGTATTCACGGCAGAACCGTGTGTGGTTGGCCGCGCCTTCGTCACCGAATTGCGCCACGGCCGGCAAGGCGGCGTGGTGGGCGAAGTGTTTCTGGTCAGCGAACATCGCCCCCAGCACGCGGCTGGTGGTCGGGTGTTCGATGCTGCGGTGGTATTTGCAGTTGAGGTTGGCGGCGGTGAAATGCACGCGACCGTCAGCGGTGTCGGCGCTCGGGCTGACGGTGGCAGCGTTGGCCACCCACATGCTCGAGGCCGAGCAACTGGCCACCAGCAGGGGCATCGCGTCTTTGGCAGCGCGCTCGATCACTTGAGCGTCGGTGCCGCCAAAGCCCAGGCGACGCAGAGCGGCCACATCCGGGCGCTCTTGCGGTGCCAGTACGCCTTGCTGGAAACCCATTTCCATCAGCGCTTTCATTTTTGCCAGGCCTTGCAGCGCCGCTTCCTTGGGGTTGGAAGACTGCTGGCTGTTGCTCTGGGACGCGACGTTGCCGTAGGACAGGCCGCCGTAGTTATGGGTCGGCCCCACTAGACCGTCAAAATTGACTTCATAGGATTTCATCGGCGAGGCTCCACGAGAATCTGTTGTTATAGGCTTCAGTAACTAGATTTGAGACCGAGGCGCGGCCATCGCGAGCAGGCTCGCTCCTACAGGGTTTGTGTCGTACACCAAATGTGTATCCACCACCGAACCTGTGGGAGCCAGCCTGCTGGCGATGGGCATCACGCCATTTTCACGCCAGGCGTAAGGGCCGACGGCATCACCAGGCTCGGGGTTTCCAGCGAGGCCACCGGGTACGCGCAGTAATCCGCCGCGTAATAGGCACTGGCGCGATGGTTGCCCGAGGCGCCGACGCCGCCGAATGGCGCGCTGCTCGCGGCACCGGTCAGCTGCTTGTTCCAGTTGACGATTCCGGCACGGCTTTCCAGCCAGAATTGCTGATAACGCGCTTCGGAGTCCGACAACAGACCGGCGGCAAGACCGTAGGCGGTGTCGTTGGCTTCAGCGATCGCCGCTGCAAAATCAGCGTAGCGAATCACTTGCAGCAACGGGCCGAACAGCTCTTCGTCAGGACGATCGGCGACAGCGGTCACATCCAGAATGCCCGGGGTCAGCAAGGCTGATTGAGCCTGAGGCTGCGTCATTTCCAGCAGCGCCACGGCGCCGTTGGCCAGCAGATGCTCTTGCGCATCCATCAACGCTTTCGCAGCGCCAAGGGAAACCACCGAGCCCATGAACGGCGCCGGTTGCTGATCGAAGGCACCAACTTCAATAGTCGCGCTGACCGCCACCAGGCGCGCCAGCAGCGAGTCGCCCCAGGCACCTTGTGGCACCAGCAAGCGTCGGGCGCAAGTGCAGCGCTGGCCGGCGGAGATGAACGCCGACTGAATAATGGTGTACACCGCGGCATCGAGGTCCGCGACCTGATCGACCACCAGCGGGTTGTTACCGCCCATTTCCAGCGCCAGGATCTTGTCCGGACGACCGGCGAATTGCTGGTGCAGGTGATTGCCGGTGCGGCTGGAGCCGGTGAAGAACAGGCCGTCGATGCCCGGGTTCGCCGCCAGGGCGATGCCAGTTTCGCGAGCGCCTTGCAGCAAATTCAATACGCCGGCCGGCAGACCGGCCTCGATCCAGCACTTGACCGTCAACTCGGCGACTTTCGGTGTCAGCTCGCTAGGTTTGAACAGCACGCTGTTACCGGCCAGCAGTGCCGGCACGATATGGCCGTTCGGCAGGTGACCCGGGAAGTTGTAAGGACCGAACACTGCCACCACACCGTGGGGCTTGTGGCGCAATACAGCGGTGGCGTCGCCCAGCGGACCGCTCTTCTCGCCGGTACGTTCGCGGTAGCTTTGCACCGAGATGGCAATCTTGTTGACCATGCTGGTGACTTCAGTCGCCGCTTCCCACAGGGGTTTGCCGGTTTCTTCACCGATGGTATGAGCCAGTTCGTCCGCGTGAGTCTTCAGGGCAGCAGCAAAGGCTTCCAGCACCGAAATACGTTCTTCCAGGGTACGCCGCGCCCAGCTTGGGAACGCCTGACGCGCCGCTTGCACAGCCGACTCGACCTGAGCGGCGGTGGCACCGGTGCCGGACCACAGCACCTGCTGGGTCACCGGGTTCAGCGACTCGAAGGCTTCGCCCCCACCTGCCAGCCATTCACCTGCGATGTAAAGCGACTTCATTATTTCGACTCCCGAGCTGCGGACAACGCCACGGCGCGCACTTGATCGCCAGCGTTGAGTTGAAGACGTTTGGCGGTCTTCGAATCGACCACCAGGGTGCCGGCGGCCAGACGTGCCGGAGCGGCAGTGATACGGCAGTCTTCGCGCTTGCGGTTGTGAATGATGAATGGCGTGGCGTCATCGCCCGGCGTGCCAACGGCCAGCACCAGTGCCTGGCTGTCACGCACCGCGCGGATCTTGCCGGTTTCGCATTCGATGGCCGGGCCTGCGTCGAAAATGTCGACGTAGCCCTGGTAGCTGAAGCCTTCGCTCTTGAGCATGGCCAGCGCCGGCTCGGTGTCCGGGTGAACCTGACCGATCACGTTGCGCGCCTCCGGCGACAGGAAACAGGTGTACAGCGGGAATTTCGGCATCAGTTCGGCGATGAACGCCTTGTTGCCGACGCCGGTCAGGTAGTCGGCCTGGCTGAACTCCATCTTGAAGAAGTGCCGGCCCAGGCTTTCCCAGAACGGCGAACGCCCGGCTTCGTCGGAAACACCGCGCATTTCGGCGATGATCTTGTTGCCGAACAGCTGCGGGAACTCGGCGATGAACAGCATCCGCGCCTTGGACAGCATGCGACCGTTGAGGCCACTGCGGTAATCGGCGTGCAGGAACAGCGAGCACAGCTCGGAGTTGCCGGTCAGGTCGTTGGCCAGGAACAGCGTCGGGATTTCACGATAGATGTTCAGCTCTTGCGAAGCGCTGACCGTCAGACCGACCCGGAAGTTGTACCAGGGCTCACGCAGGCCGACGGCGCCGGCAATGGCGGAAATACCCACCACGCGACCGTCATCATCTTCGAGCACGAACAGATAGTCCGCATCGCCCCGCCCGGCTTCGCCGCGAAAGGTCTTCTCGGCCCAGCCGACCCGATGGGCCAGCCGCTCTTCGTTGGCCGGCAAGGTGGTCAGGCCGGTGCCGGTGCTGCGGGCCAGGTCGATCAGAGCGGGTAAATCGCTGCTGCGTACGGGACGAACGATCATGCTATCTCCTCAAACGGGCCGCTTGCGCCACCCGTGAAACTTCGCTGCTTTCTAGGCATCAATTGCGACGTTAAACCGCCACCAGGCGCACGCTGGCACCCTCGCCGACGCCCAGGGCTTCGGCTGCTTCCAGGTCCAGGGTCACCGGTTTACCCGGCGCGTAGTCAAGCTCGAGCATGACCGCGCGGTAGTCCTGCAACTGGGCATTGGCAACCAGATACTGGCGACCGACGCCTTTGACCGGCTCGCCGATCTTCACCGGCACCACACGGCTCTGGGCGATCGAACGGATCCCCGAGACACGGGCATGCAGCGTCGGGCCGCCGTCGAAGATATCGATGTAGTGATCGGTCTCGAAGCCTTCGCGCATCAGGATGTCGAAGGTGATCTGCGCCCGCGGATGCACCTGGCCCATGGCTTCTTGCGCGGAGTCCGGCAGCAGGGGCACGTAGATCGGGTAATGCGGCATCAGTTCGGCGAGGAACGTCCGGCTCTTCAGGCCGCACAGACGCTCGGCTTCAGCGTAGTTGAGGTCGAAAAAGTTGCGACCGATGGCGTCCCAGAATGGCGAGTCGCCATTTTCATCGCTGTAACCGACGATCTCGGTCACCACCGAATCGGCAAAACGCTCCGGGTGGCTGGCGACGAACAGCAGACGGCCACGGGAATTGAGCTCAGCCCAAGGCGAACCCACCAGCTCGCGCTGCACGTAGAAGCTGGTCAGCAAACTGTTGCCGGTCAGGTCGTGGCACTGCGAGAGCACGTGGATCTTGTTGTGAATCTTCAGCTCGCGGGAAGCGTGCACGAAGGTTTCGTTGCGGAAGCTGTAGAACGGCTCGGAGTAACCGGCCGACGCCACGATGGCCGAGCAACCGACCAGCTTGCCGGTAGTGGAGTCTTCGAGGACGAAGAAATAGCTTTCCTCACCGTTGAAGCTCACTTCAGCGGCGAACGAGGCTTCGCTTGCGGCGATCTTGTCGCTCAGGCGTTCAACGTCATCCGGCAAGGAAGTGACACCAATCGGGCTGTCCGCAGCCAGACGCTGTACCTCGCCCAGATCAGCCATTTGCGCGGGGCGCATCACCAGCATGGTGTCACTCCTTTTTCTAAAATTCTTTGAGGAAAATAGCCGGCCCCTTGTAGGAGCGAGCCTGCTCGCGATGGTGGATCAGCAACAATGATGTCGCCTGACACTCCATCGCGAGCAGGCTCGCTCCTACAGAAAAGCGGGGCCGGCATAAAAAATTGGGTTCGACGCTTGAAAAGGTCAGGCGTCGAAGGGTCTATCAGGCTTGCGTCAGTTTTGCTGCGGCACGCTCGAAGCGGTCCAGGCCGGCATCGATATCGGCGTCTTCCACCACCAGGCTTGGGGCGAAACGCACCACGTCCGGGCCGGCTTGCAGAACCATCAAGCCTTCTTGCTCAGCGGCGTTGAAGATGTCCTTGGCCTTGCCTTTCCAGGCATCGCTCAGCACACAGCCGATCAACAGGCCCATGCCGCGGACCTTGGTGAACAGCCCGTATTTCTCGCCGATCTGCTCGAGGCGCGCCTTGAACTTGTCGTGCTTGGCATTGACGCCGGCCAGCACTTCAGGGGTGTTGATCACATCGATCACGGCTTCCGCGACCGCGCACGCCAGCGGGTTGCCGCCGTAAGTGGTGCCGTGGGTGCCGACGACCAGGTGTTTGGCCAGGTCTTCGGTGGTCAGCATCGCCGCGATCGGGAAACCGCCGCCCAGGCTCTTGGCGCTGGTCAGGATGTCCGGGATCACGCCGTAATGCTGGTAGGCGAACAGATGGCCGGTACGGCCCATGCCGGTTTGCACTTCGTCGAAAATCAGCAGCGCGTTGTGCGCGGTGCAGAGCTCGCGGGCACCTTGCAGGTATTCCAGCTCAGCCGGGATCACACCGCTTTCACCCTGGATCGGCTCCAGCACCACGGCGCAAGTCTTGTCGGAAATGGCGGCTTTCAGCGCGGCCAGATCGTTGTACGGCACATGGGTGATGCCGGTGATTTTCGGACCGAAGCCATCGGAGTACTTCGACTGGCCACCGACGTTCACGGTGAACAGGGTACGGCCGTGGAAGCTGTTGAGCGCGGCGATGATTTCGTACTTCTCGCTGCCGAAACGGTCGAAACCGACACGACGGGCCAGCTTGAAAGCGGCCTCGTTGGCTTCGGCGCCGGAGTTGCAGAAGAAGGCACGGTCGGCAAACGTGGCGTCGACCAGCTTATGGGCCAGGCGCAAGGCCGGCTCATTGGTGAACACGTTGGACACGTGCCACAGCTTGTTCGCCTGCTCGGTCAAGGCACCGACCAGCGCCGGATGCGCGTGGCCCAATACGTTAACGGCGATCCCGCCGGCGAAGTCGATCAGCTCGCGACCGGACTGGTCCCAGACGCGGGAACCGGCGCCACGCACAGGAATGAATGCGGCAGGCGCATAGTTGGGAACCATTACCTGATCGAAATCGGCGCGTTTTACCGCAGCGTGCTCAACGGACATCGGAGTCTCCTGAAAAGGAACACTCGCCTGAAACTGGCGAGCGATGGGGGGATTGTAAGGACAGTTTTCAGCCCGGCCTTGCCGCCAAGCGACAACTTCTTATAGCGCCAACCCCGGATTTTCCCGGGTTTACGGCAATGCGACATATAGGGTCGCAAAGGCGCAGTTTAACTGGCGCGGCGGTTTATAGGCAGTTAGCCGGCGCTGATAAAAATCTACCGCTCGCCCACCTTCCCTGTAGGAGCGAGCTTGCTCGCGATGGTCGTTAACGATAACGCGTGTTTACTGGCTAAACGCGGCGCTCTTGAATCCATCGTCGGAACGCCGCCCGGAGCAAGCTCGCTCCTACAGGTGACTAGCCGCGCTCGGCCGGCACCGATGACAATTCGAACGGGCTACTGCTGCGCCGCTGGTTGCGATCTTCCCGCGGCGTGGCGCCGAAGAAATTGCGGTAGGCGCTGGAGAAATGCGGCCCCGAGGAGAAGCCACAGGACAGGCCGATCTGGATGATCGACTTGCTGGTTTGCATCAACATCTGCCGGGCCTTGTTCAGGCGCAGTTCCAGGTAGTACTGGCTCGGCACACGGTTGAGGTATTGCTTGAAGATACGCTCCAGCTGCCGACGGGACACGCACACGTGCTGGGCGATTTCGTCGGTGGTCAGCGGCTCTTCGATGTTGGCTTCCATGAGCAACACGGCTTGTGTGAGCTTCGGATGGCTGGAGCCCAGACGGTTCTGCAACGGAATGCGCTGGCGTTCGCCGCCCTCGCGAATGCGCTCGACCACCAGTTCTTCGGAGACCGCACCGGCCAGTTCCGCACCGTGGTCACGCGCCAGCACCGCCAGCAACAAGTCGAGCACCGACAGGCCGCCGCACGCGGTGAGGCGATCGCGATCCCAGTCGAACAGGTGACTGGTGGCGATGACTTTCGGGAAGCGCTCGGCAAAATCGTCCTGCCAGCGCCAATGCACGGCCGCGCGATAACCGTCGAGCAAGCCCGATTGCGCCAATGGATAAACACCGGCCGACAGACCGCCGATCACGCAGCCGGCACGCACCAGTTGTTTAAGCGCACTGCTGAGCGCCGGCGCCAGTGCGGTCGGCGGCTCGTCAGCGAGCAGGAACAGCTTCTGGAAATTTTCGAGCTTGCCGGTCCACGCTTCACCCGGCAACTGCCATTCGCCTTCGGTCGGCGGTTCGGCCTGCAGGAATGACAGTTCGTAGACCACGTCCGGATGCACACGCTGGGCAACACGCAAGGCCTCCTCAGCCAGCGTAAGCGTCAGTGCTTTAGTGCTGGGCCAAATCAGGAAACCAATTCGATGGGCAGTCATGGGCGAGCGATCCGAAGCGAAAAACAGTGATGAAGGCATGGGCCAATGCTAGCCCGTAAACGAACGCAAATCTCAGAACCGGCACAGATCAAATGTGGGAGCTGGCCTGTCGCTCCCCCCCTGTAGGAGCTGCCGAAGGCTGCGATCTTTTGATCTTGCTTTTAAAACCAAGATCAAAAGATCGCAGCCTCGTTTCACTCGACAGCTCCTACAGGGGTCCTACAGGGGGTGCGACAAGCCAGCACCCACGAGTTGACCGGGGCCAGCCTCCAAATTGCGAAGCATGCACTATCCCTGTGCACAACGGCAGTCCTGATTACTTCAAGCTGCCGGACAGGAATTGCTGCAGGCGTTCGGATTGCGGGTTCACCAGCACTTCGCGCGGGTTGCCGCTTTCTTCGACCACGCCTTTGTGCAGGAACACCAACTGGTTCGACACTTCACGGGCAAAGCCCATTTCGTGGGTCACCACGACCATGGTCCGGCCTTCCTGAGCCAGGGCCTGCATGACCTTCAACACGTCGCCAACCAACTCTGGGTCCAGAGCCGAGGTCGGTTCGTCGAACAGCATCACTTCCGGTTCCATCGCCAGTGCACGGGCAATCGCCACGCGCTGCTGCTCGCCACCGGACATGTGGCCTGGATACGCGTCTTTGCGATGGGCCACGCCTACCTTGTTCAGGTAGTGCTCGGCTTTGTCGCGAGCCTCGGCCTTGGACATGCCGAGCACATGAACCGGCGCTTCCATGATGTTTTCCAGCGCGGTCATGTGCGACCACAGGTTGAAATGCTGGAACACCATCGACAGGCGCGAACGCATGCGTTGCAACTGTTTCGGATCGGCCGCCTTCAGCGCGCCTTCCTTGTTCGCCACCAGCTTGAGCTCTTCGTTGTTGAGCAGGATCTTGCCCGCGTGCGGCTGCTCCAGCAGGTTGATGCAGCGCAGGAACGTACTTTTGCCGGAGCCACTGGAGCCGATGATGCTGATCACATCGCCGGCTGCCGCTTTCAGGGACACGCCCTTGAGCACTTCGTGACTGCCATAGCGTTTATGCAGGTCTTGGACTTCAAGTTTGTACATGCTGTCGGTTCTCACAAAAACAGTCAGTCAGTGGTATTCAGTGCTTGCGCGGAGCCAGGTAGCCCAGCCAGCGGCGCTCGGCCATCTTGAACAGCTTCACCAGGATAAAGGTCAGGCACAGGTAGAACACGCCGGCGGTGATATACGCCTCGAACGGCAGGTAGAACTGCGCGTTGACCGTGCGCGCGGCACCCGTGATGTCGATCAGGGTCACGATGGACGCCAGACTGGTGGTCTGCAGCATCATGATCACTTCGTTGCTGTACTGCGGCAGCGCCCGGCGCAGGGCCGACGGCAGCAAGATGCGCTTGTACATCTTGACCCGCGACATGCCCATGGCCTTGGCCGCTTCGATCTCACCGTTCGGCGTGGCGCGCAGGCTGCCGGCGATGATTTCGGCGGTGTAGGCGCTGGTGTTGATCGCGAACGCCAGGCACGCACAGAACGTTGCACTGGACAGCCACGGCCAGAGGAAGCTTTCACGCACCGCTTCGAACTGCGCCAGACCGTAGTAGATCAAAAACAGCTGCACCAGCATCGGCGTGCCGCGGATCACATAGGTGAAGAGCCAGGCCGACATGTTGACGGCCGCGTTTTTCGAGACGCGCATCAAGCCCAGCGGCAAGGCGCACAGCAGACCGAAGAACAGCGACAGCGCGAGCAGTTTGAGGGTGGTCACCAGGCCGCCAAAGTACAGCGGCAAGGCCTCCCAAATGACGTTGTAGTCGAAGATCATAGATCAGCCGCCCTTACGCCTACCGAGTAGCGCTTCTCAAGGTGACGCAATGCCAGCAACGACACACTGGTGATCACCAGGTACATCGCCGCCACTGCGAGGAAGAAGGTGAAAGGCTCGCGGGTGGCATCGGCCGCCTGCTTGGCCTTGAACATCATGTCTTGCAGCCCCACCACCGAAATCAGCGCGGTGGCCTTGGTCAATACCAGCCAGTTGTTGGTGAAGCCCGGAATCGCCAGGCGAATCATCTGCGGCACCAACACCCGGAAGAACACCTGGAAACTGCTCATGCCGTAGGCCATGCCGGCTTCGGCCTGCCCCTTGGGGATCGCCATGAAGGCGCCACGGAAGGTTTCCGACAGGTACGCACCGAAGATGAAGCCCAGGGTGCCGATACCGGCGGCCAACGGGTTCAGGTCGATGTACTCGTCAAAGCCGAGCAGCGGTGCGACGCGGTTGAGCAGGTCCTGGCCGCCGTAGAAAATCAGCAGGATCAGCACCAGGTCGGGAATACCACGGATCACCGTGGAATACAGGTCGCCCAGCCAGGCCAGCCAGCGCACCGGCGACAGGCGCAGTGCCACGCCGATCAGGCCCAGAACGATGGCCATGGCCATGGACGACAAGGCGAGCTGAAGCGTCAGCCAAGCGCCATCGAGGATGACAGCCCCGTAGCCTTTCAACATGATTCAGGTCCTCGAAAGTTGGGATGAAAAAATGGCGCAAACCTCAGAGATCCTGTTGCTTGCGCCATTTCGGACTTGTCGCTTGGACGTGTTACTTGCCGTAGATATCGAAGGCGAAGTACTTGTCCTGGATTTGCTTGTACTTGCCGTTCTCGCGAATGGCCACGATGGCTGCGTTGAGCTTGTCCAGCTCAGCCTTGTCGCCCTTGCGAACCGCAATGCCTACGCCGTCGCCGAAGTATTTGACGTCGGTGAACGCAGGGCCGACGAAGGCGAAACCTTTACCGGCGTCGGTTTTCAGGAAACCGTCATCCAGCAGCGTAGCGTCTGCCACGGTGCCGTCGAGGCGGCCGGCGGCCACGTCGAGGTAAATTTCGTTCTGCGAACCGTATGGCTTGATCTCGGCACCCAGCGGGGCCAGGACTTCGCGGGCGAAACGCTCGTGGATCGAACCACGCTGCACGCCGATGTTCTTGCCCTTGAGCTCGGTCAGGCCTTCGCTGACCTGAGTGCCAGCCTTCATGACCAGGCGAGCCGGGGTGTTGTAGTACTTGTTGGTGAAGTCCACGGACTTCTTGCGATCTTCAGTGATCGACATGGACGACAGGATCGCGTCGATCTTGCGCACTTTCAGTGCCGGGATCAGGCCGTCGAACTCTTGCTCGACCCACACGCACTTGGTCTTCATCTCTTCACACAGTGCATTGCCGATGTCGTAGTCGAAACCAACGATGCTGCCGTCCGGCGCTTTCGACGCGAACGGAGGGTAAGCCGCTTCGATACCGATTTTCAGAGGTTTTTCATCGGCGAAGGTTGGCAGGGACAGCACGGACGACAGTGCCAGGGCGCCAAGCAGCACGAGTTTCTTCATCTTGGGACTCCATCGGTAAAGGGCAAAAACGGCAGAGTGAGCAACAGCCCAATATGCGAATGAGTGGAACCAGAAAGCAGTGCTGCGTCCTGGGAAGCCGGTGTTTAAATTCAACACGAGCAACGACGAGCGAGTGATCGGCATTCTAACGACAGGCCCGAGGCCGATATTTCTTCAATGCGACAACTAATTACAGATGCACCGAGAAAGCCGTTTTAGCGCGTTGACAGCCCTGCAAAATCATGCGAGAGCAAAAGACATTGAACCGATCTCTGTTGCAAATTGCGGGCCTATTATTGGCAAACCCTTCTAATCCGGCAAGCGCAGCGTGGGGTCTTATTTTTCAGCGGTACTTTTTAAACCCTGATATGGGGTGTGGCGTTTCCCAATGCCCCGCATTGAAGCGATGCGGTTACACATTCAGTAACCTGAAAGATCGCGGGTAACAGTAGGAAGATGCCGACAGAGGAACCCGATAATTATTGGTAGATGTTGCTGTAGCGCCTGACAAACCGCTATCGCGAGCAGGCTCACTCCTACAGTCGATCGCGTTCGGGCGGACAACCCAGTCGAGTGTAGGAGCGAGCCTGCTCGCGATGAGGCCAGCCCAGCCAACACAAAAACCTCAGGCAAGAAAAAGCCCCGCCAGGCAAAACCAGGCAGGGCTTTTGATGACTCAGATCCGCCGCTTACGCGACATTCATGGTCTTGTGCGTATCAATCAAATGCTGCACCACACTCGGATCAGCCAAGGTCGAGATATCCCCCAACCCATCGTACTCAGCCGTGGCAATCTTGCGCAGAATCCGCCGCATGATCTTGCCCGAGCGAGTCTTCGGCAGCCCCGGCGCCCACTGGATCACATCCGGCGAAGCAATCGGGCCGATCTCCTTGCGCACCCAGTTTTTCAGTTCCAGGCGCAGTTGCTCATTCGGCTCTTCACCGTTTTTCAGGGTGACATACACATAAATGCCCTGCCCCTTGATGTCGTGCGGCACCCCGACCACCGCCGCTTCGGCGACTTTCGGGTGCGCGACCATCGCGCTTTCGATCTCGGCGGTGCCCATGCGGTGGCCGGACACGTTGAGCACGTCGTCCACGCGACCGGTGATCCAGTAGTAACCATCGGCATCGCGACGGGCGCCGTCACCGGTGAAGTACATGCCACGGAAGGTCTTGAAGTAAGTGTCGACGAAGCGGTCATGGTCGCCAAACAGCGTACGCGCCTGGCCTGGCCACGAATCGAGAATCACCAGGTTGCCCTCGGCCTCGCCTTCGATGATGTTGCCCAGGTTGTCCACCAGGGCCGGCACCACGCCGAAGAACGGACGCGCCGCCGAGCCTGGCTTGAGCGCGTGAGCACCCGGCAGCGGGCTCATCATGTTGCCGCCGGTTTCGGTCTGCCACCAGGTGTCGACGATCGGGCAACGGGACTTGCCGACATTCTTGTAGTACCAGTCCCAGGCTTCCGGGTTGATCGGCTCGCCCACCGAACCCAACAAGCGCAGGCTGCTGCCATCGGCGCCTTCAACGGCGGCGGTGCCCGAGGCCATCATGGCGCGGATCGCAGTCGGCGCGGTGTAGAGGATGTTGACCTTGTGCTTGTCGACGATCTTCGACACCCGGGTGATGTCCGGATAGTTCGGCACGCCTTCGAACAGCAGCGTGGTCGCGCCATTGGCCAGCGGGCCGTAGACGATATAACTGTGACCGGTGACCCAGCCGACGTCGGCGGTGCACCAGTAGACTTCACCCGGGCGGTAGTCGAACACGCGCTCGTGGGTCATGGCCGCGTACAACAGGTAACCGCCGGTGGTGTGCTGCACGCCCTTCGGCTTGCCGGTGGAGCCGGAGGTATAAAGGATGAACAGCGCTTCTTCGGCGCCCATCTCTTTCGGCGCACATACAGTGCCGGCCACTTTCATCAGGTCTTCGAACCAGATGTCGCGATGCTGGTTCCACTTGATGTCGCCACCGGTGCGCTGGCACACGATGACTTTCTGGATGCTGCTGGTTTCCGGATTGGTCAGCGCGTCATCGACGTTGGCCTTGAGCGGGATCTTCTTGCCGGCACGAATACCTTCGTCGGCGGTGATCACCACTTTGGATTTGCAGTCGATGATGCGACCGGCCAGGGCTTCCGGCGAGAAGCCGCCGAACACCACCGAGTGAATCGCGCCGATCCGGGTACAGGCCAACATGGCGACCACAGCTTCGGGGATCATCGGCATATAGATCGTCACCACGTCGCCGCGGTGCACGTCCTGACCACGCAGGGCGTTGGCGAACTTGCACACTTGCTCGTGCAGCTCGCGGTAAGTGATGTGGCGGCTTTCGGCTGGGTCATCGCCCTCCCAGATGATCGCGACCTGATCGCCGCGCTCGGCCAGATGCCGGTCCAGACAGTTGTAGGACACGTTCAGGGTGCCGTCGGCAAACCACTTGATGTCGACATGGTGATCGTCGAAGGAAGTCTGCTTCACCGTGGTGAAAGGCTTGATCCAGTCGAGGCGCTTGGCTTGCTCGCGCCAGAAGCCGTCCGGGTTGACGACCGACTGCTGGTACATGGCCTTGTAGGTCGCCTCGTCGGTCAGCGTGTTGGCCAGGACCTCGGGACGAACGGGATACAGGGAAGCCGCACTCATCTTTCTTACCTCGGTGGAATAGTTGTTTTTGTATGACCACGTTTTAGCCGGGCCGGGCCTATAGAACCATTCGACGATGGTAGTAACAAGCCCCTACAAAATGTCATGAAAAACCTTCAAGCCCACTACCGCCGCGGTACCTGTGGGAGCGAGCCTGCTCGCGATGGTCGTCAACGATAACGCGCCCAACCTGACACCCCGCGGCGCTCTCTGGCTCATCGCGAGCAAGCTCGCTCCTACTACCACCGCGGTACCTGTAGGAGCGAGCTCGCTCGCGATGGTCGTCAACGATAACGCGCCCAATCTGACACCCCGCGGCGCTCTCTGGCTCATCGCGAGCAAGCTCGCTCCCACTACCACCGCGGTACCTGTAGGAGCGAGCTCGCTCGCGATGGTCGTCAACGATAACGCGCCCAACCTGACACCCCGCGGCGCTCTCTGGCTCATCGCGAGCAAGCTCGCGATGGCCGTCAACGATAACGCGCCCAATCTGACACCCCGCGGCGCTCTCTGGCTCATCGCGAGCAAGCTCGCTCCTGCAAAAGAAGCGGCTATTCAGGGATTGTTACAGGATCTGTCAAAAGTGTTTATCAAATCCACGGCTATATGGACGAGGCGCGCCCACCTAAAATCAGCCACGCCAACAAGGCAACCTGATTAACCCAGTTGCAGCCCCCACGAAGGCAGTTAATCAAACACCCAGGTACTGAAGCTCCACACGCAATCCCAAAAGGATTGCGTGCCCCCTCTCGACCTTTAAAAGGTGAATATCAAATGAAAGCTTTATGGGTTCTGGCCCTCAGCAGCGTGTGCGTAACCGCCATGGCCGGCGAGGTCCCGGCTGATGTCGCCCAGCAACAACCGCCCATCGAGGAATACACTTACTCGATGAATCTGGACATCGCCAAAGTGATCTCCATGAGCGAAGCCCCGAATGTTTGTGAAGTTGTGCCGATGAAAATGGAATACGAAGACTCCCACGGTCAACGGCATATCCTGCGTTACAGCGCGATGGGCAACGGTTGCTCTAACGGCTGATCCCCCGCTTAACCCCTCCCCCAATAAGGTTCGACCCACCCGCCTCGATCAGGCAGATGAAGCGCCGAACCTTAATGATCGATTATATCGATTGCTTTAAGCATTTATTTGCGCTCTTTAATCGAAATAGCAGGCGTAGAATCAACTGCAACCCAAGACAAACAACGCCTGCGAAACTGGAGCAACGACCATGAAAACCCAACTGATCCTCGCCCTGACCCTCTCTGTACTGGCTGCCAACACCTTCGCCGCCGATGGTTACGACCGCACCGGCTCGGCCGCTTACACCACTGAAGCCGCTGTCGCTGCCGACGGTTACGACCACACCGGCTCCGCGTCCTTCGCCGCCGATGGCGCAGACCACATTGGCGCCGGCAAACTGGCTTCCGACGGCGCTGACCACACCGGTGCCGCCCGCCTCGCCGCCGATGGTGCCGACCACATCGGTGCCGCTCGCCTGAGCTGATCCGCCAGCGTGACTTCATAGCCCGACTTCGGTCGGGCTTAGTTGTGTCTGGAGCCTGAGAAAACCCCACCGAAACACAAGATGTAGTGAAAAATGCCTTTTTTGGTTATTTCTTGAGCAAAAATATTCCAGGGCAAAAAATCGGGAAAAAAAATCTTCCCCCGCCAACCTCGTTCAAAGCCCTGTAAACCCTCGCTCCGACCGAAATACGGCCCCCGTCGACCGATCCGCGAGGCATTTCGCCGCCCCACAGCACGCAAAACTTCCCTATAATGCGGCCTTAAACGGGACTGCAATATTCCCTTACAGGGACGAAAAGCCAGTCTGAAGCCCCGCACAGGCGATCAACGCTTGCTGCGCCCATCAGTGGCTCTCGGAACCCCGTACAAAATTCTGTTTGATGCCTGCGCATAGCTGCTGCAAAAAACGATTCCTTTAGATCCAACGCGGCCAGTAAGGCCGTGTGAAAAACCAACTATCCATTTTCACACGGGCACACTGGCCCTCACGCAGGAGACGACACGTCATGCTGAGCTGGGACGAATTCGACAAAGAAGACACGGAAGTAGCAGTCAAGAGCGCCAACGCTGGCCACGCCACCGAAGCCAACATGGACCGTCTCGACAGCGCCGGCGGTGCCGCCGCCCTGGAAGCCCGCGCCGTGACCGCTTCTGACTCCGCCGCCGTTGCCCGCGCCAAAGCTGCACTGGATTCCCTCGACGTCGCCGAAGGCCTCGCCGAACTCGAAGGCGCCTCCGCCCGTGTCGCCGTTGACGAAAAGCGCATGATCAACTGCCGCGCCGACCTCAACCAACTCGTACCTTTCAAGTACGACTGGGCCTGGCAGAAGTACCTGGACGGCTGCGCAAACCACTGGATGCCGCAAGAAGTCAACATGACCGCCGACATCGCCCTCTGGAAAGACCCGGAAGGCCTGACCGACGACGAGCGCCGCATCGTTATGCGCAACCTCGGCTTCTTCTCCACCGCCGACTCCCTGGTTGCCAACAACCTGGTCCTGGCCGTGTACCGCCTGATCACCAACCCGGAATGCCGCCAGTACATCCTGCGCCAGGCCTTCGAAGAGGCGATCCACACCCACGCCTACCAGTACTGCATCGAATCGCTGGCCATGGATGAAGGCGAAATCTTCAACATGTACCACGAGATCCCATCGGTCGCGAAAAAAGCCACCTGGGGCCTGAAATACACCCGTTCGATCTCCGATCCGAAGTTCGAAACCGGCACCGTCGAAACCGACAAAGAACTGCTGCGCAACCTGATCGCCTACTACTGCGTCCTGGAAGGCATCTTCTTCTACTGCGGCTTCACCCAGATCCTCTCCATGGGCCGCCGCAACAAAATGACCGGCGTCGCCGAGCAGTTCCAGTACATCCTGCGCGACGAATCCATGCACCTGAACTTCGGCATCGACGTGATCAACCAGATCAAAATCGAAAACCCGCATTTGTGGGATGCCGAGATGAAGGAAGAAGCTTCGCAGATGATTCTGCAGGGCACTCAGCTGGAGATCGAATACGCCCGTGACACCATGCCTCGTGGGGTGTTGGGCATGAACGCGGCGATGATGGAGGACTACCTGAAGTTCATCGCTAACCGTCGTTTGTCGCAGATTGGGTTGAAGGAAGAGTATCCAGGGACGACTAACCCGTTCCCTTGGATGAGCGAGATTATGGACTTGAAGAAAGAGAAGAATTTCTTTGAGACGCGGGTTATTGAGTATCAGACTGGTGGGGCTTTGAGCTGGGATTGATTACCACGTCACCTGCTGCTCCTTCAGAGCAGCAGGTCGAAAAATTTAGTAGTAACCAAAAACAAGAAACCCGCAGTAATCGCGCCAACGATTGCTGCGGGTCTTGACCGCACCATTGAACCGAAGCCCGAAGGTGCGGGCCGTGACTGAAAGATCTCAAATCACGATGCATTGGGAAAATGCGCGACGTGATTATAGACCCCTTTCGGACGGTTACAACGGCCTCGCGTCGGAGATTTCGTTTTATGAACGAAGGTCCAGTGGCGCCGCCAGGATACAGAGCCGTTTTCTGTATGAGCTTTAAGCACTGGCGTAGTGGTAAGGACGTTTTCCGTAAGGACGGCCGTCCATTCTGCTTTTTTGTCAAAGCGTAGGGGCGCGGGACAGGTGACTGTCCCGCTCTATAATCATGTTCAGAGTAACGACTTATGAATCAGCTCATTACTGATGCAATCAATACCCTTCAAGTGCTGAAGTTCACCTATAGCGGTATTGATCGTGTAGTTGAACCACATGCAATTGGTATTTCTCGCACTGGAAAAGTATTGCTACGGTGCTTTCAGACACTGGGAGTGTCATGTCACGCCAGGGCACGAATGGGATCTCTGTGAACTAAGTAAGATTTCCAACCTTAGAGTCTCCGGTGATAGCTTTCAGGGACCTCGGCCGGGATATCGAAAAGGAGATAGTCGTATGGTCAGCATTTTTGCTCAACTTTGACCTCAAGTAGGAATAGCCGCGGACTCCGCGGCTATTTTTTATGGGGTAGGAAAACTCTTACTCGCAATATCAGTAGTAGCTAAATCTCCTACATGTATTCCAGCACCTTCTGTATTGAGGGCCATTCCAAGCGGCCCTAAGCTTTACTGCAGGTGCCTAAGAAACGCCCAACGTAGAAAGCTAGCCAATTGCACAGACGAGCAGTCACCCTTGGTGATTTATCGTACGGCTGTGTGAGGCTTTTGCTCGTTGGAGCTTCTTATGTCCACTCAACGTTGGGGTCAGGCCCGTCAAAGTCCAAACGTAGAGGTAATGGATATGCCTGAACACAACCTTCTCGTCACTCTCCGAACCATGGAGATCGGTCATGTCTGATCTCTTTTCTGTAACAGTCTTCACGCGTCACAACCTCCCTCTCCACGCCCTCCTCCTAGAAAACCAACCATGGTTCTGCGCCCGTGATATCGGCCGTTTGATGGGTTTTCATTTAAGTGAACGCATGGTCAACAAGCTAGACAAAGACCAACACCGCACGCTGTGGATTGAGTATTACCTGCAACCGGAAAAGCAGTTGATGCTCAGTGAGTCCGGTGTTTATGCGCTTTTGGTGTATCACTACGCGCCAGGAAATCGGTTGCTGCGCGAGTGGATCACCCATCAAGTGGTGCCGGCCTTACGTGATGCGGAGCAATCGGGTAATTCGGTTCGGCCGACGTTGAGTTTGTTGGATTGGCCGGAAATGTCACTGAGCCTGCTACATTGGCAGGATGAAGGTTGGATTCGGCTGCGGGACATGCCTTATCTGTTGCTTGATCACACGCAAAAGCGGACGCCGGTGGTTAAGTCTTGGTGGCGGAAGGTGATGCAGGTGTTTCAGTTGTCGAAGCAATCGATGGGCTAGGTGGCGTATTTGTAGGATCTCTTGCGAGATTCGTCCCTGTTTTGTGTAGGAATTTTCCTAGACAGTCGTAGTGGCCACTCAGTATCGTCCGAGGGTTTTCAACCCTCGGCGGTTTTATGGATACGGAAAATGAAAATACCGGCTGGACTGATGACGAATTGGCAGCTTCGGTCGACGCGTATCTCGCAATTCAGGCGCGATACCCAAACGATGAAAAATTCAGTAAAGCTTCGGAATACAGGATTTTACAAGCCAGCGTGCTCCCAGGTCGCAACTACAACTCCATTGATTACCGCCTAAAGAATATTTCCGCTTTGTTCAACGAGCTTGGCTTGAAGACAATGTCCGCTTACAAGCCTAAGGAACATCTTGGCTCAGGAATAACCGCGCGCCTCAACAGGATTCTTCAATCCAAAGGGCTTTTGACGCTTAATGCCGATACGCCTATCGCTGATGATGAAACTCCAATTCGAGTAGTTAAGCGAGTTAAAAAACAGGACTTGGTGAGTGAACCGGAAGGCGTTTTGATCCCCCAACAAATGGTCAGCATCACCAAGTCTTTTGTTCGGACATCAAAAATCAAAAAGTGGATTTTAGCGAACGCAAAAGGTATCTGTGAGGGTTGTGGCCAACCTGCTCCGTTTGAAAAGGATGGGACACCTTATCTTGAGGTTCACCACGTTAAGCACTTGGTACAACAAGGCACAGATCGTCGGAGCAATACCGTAGCACTGTGTCCGAACTGCCATCGTCGTTGTCATCATTCGAGTGACCGAGAGGAGTTCACAGCTTCGCTTTATACAAAGGTGAAACGGTTAAAACCCGAATAGCCGAGCAGAACATTAACCTGTGGCGAGGGGGCTTGCCCCCGTTCGGCTGCGCAGCAGTCGTCAATCCGTACAATTCGGTTTGTCTGATACTCCGCGAGTTGCAGTATTTAGGGCCGCTTCGCGGCCCAACGGGGGCAAGCCCCCTCGCCACAAGGTTGGTGGCTGACTTGGTTGCTGCGTTGGTCTTGCGAATCGCGAGCAGGCTCGCTCCCACAGGGGATCTGCGTCGGTTTGGGAAACATCAATTCAGCAAGCACCTCATAGACGGTCCTCAAATCCATCGATTAGATCATCGAGAGTCTTATCGAAATCCGCAGACATCCGAATTTTCCCCTTCAACCGCCCAGGCGTTCGAGCCCGGGGTGTATCAACATGGGGCAGCAGAACCAGGTAAGGCTTACCGTTTTTGGTGATCACCACGTTGTCACCATTCCATGCACGCTCGGCAAGTTGGGAAAGCTGTGATTTGGCTTCGCGCATGTTTACTTTTACCCGCTCAGTCATTTGGCACCTCCATGGAGTTAGCCAAACTAGCCGAAGCCGTAGCTTTTCGATAGGCCAGCCCCCTCACCTCCCCAACCCACTAATCCGCCACGGACACACCGCCGCCCTAACCCCACTCGGCCCAACAATCTCCGGCGTCTGCCCCAACGACCTGGCGCTCAACACACTCCCCACCCGCTCAATCAACTGATCAAACCCCAACGTCGCATCCTCCTGGTGCAATTTGCGCAGTTGCTCAACCAGGGCGTAGGTGAAGGCGCCGTAGTGGTTGGAGCCCGCCACATATTCGCTGGCTTTTTCGTTTTCCCTAGCGGCATAGAGCATCAGGGGCATGTAGGGGCCGTGGTGGCCGTAGAGTTTGCCTTGGCGCAGCAGTTGGGCTTTTTTCTCGGGGCGCAGGCCAGTGGCGGCGCCTTGGGTGGTGCGGGTGCGGGTGAGGCCGCGGGTTGTGTGGTCTTGTTCGCTGAAGTCGCGGCGGTCGGTGTCGACGGCGTAGACGCGGCGGTCCCAGTCGCCGGCGTAGGGGTCCCAGCGCAGCATGCGGTGGCGGATGTCGCTGGGTGGGGTGATGCCGCGCACGCGGCCGTTGCCGCGGGTCATGCCGCCGGCGTAGCAGCAGTCGAACATGACGGTGAGTTTGGCGCCGTGGCCGTCCGGGTCGAAGGGCAGGTGGCTGTAGAACTGGCGGAACAGTTTGTCGGTGAAGTGGGTGCTGTCGTCGTCCCAGTCGAAGTCGTGGAGCACCAGGGTTTCGTCCATGCAATCGGCTTCGCCGCTGCTGCTGTAGACCGGCAGTTGAGTGCCGTGGCCGGAGTAGAACAGCACGCGCTCGTCGCCGGCGCGGGCGCCTTCCACCAGCCATTCGAGGCGTTCGACGAAGTTGGCCCGGGTCGCTCGGGCGTCGTGCAGCAATCGGATGTCGCCGGCGTCGTAGCCGCTTTCCTGGAGCATGCGGCTGATCAGGTAGGTGTCGTTGATGCAGCCGTCGAGGCGTGCGCTCGGGTCGGGGTAATCGTTGATGCCGACCACCAGGGCGCGGCGTTTGCGTTGGCCGCTGCGGGACAGGAACGCTGGTACCTCCAGCGCCCGCGCTGCCACCACGTCGCGGGCCAGTTGCGGCCACAGGCCGGTCTGACTGGTGGCTGACGACAGGTAGGCCTGGGCGGCGTGATTGAGGTCGAGCAGGTCATCGCGCAATGGCAGGCTGAACTCGGTTTGCAGGTCGACCCGCGCCGAATCCGGCGAGGTGATCGGCCGGGTCAGCAAGCCATCGTTGGGGTTGTGCAGGTGGAACCAGCGGCGGATGCCTCGGCCGTTTTCGCTCAGGCGCAGGACCCGCCCGCCCCACACTTCGCGCATCACCAGCGGCAGTGCGATCGGTGAGCCAAAGCTGACGAACACTCGGCCATCGATGCGCTTTAGTGCCGAACCTTTTTTCGCCACCGAACGGCGCAGGGCGTCGTAGCCGATCAGGCTGCCCAGGCCTTGGGCGAAGATGATCTGCGGATTGAATGCTTCGATCTTCGCCAGCAGATGTTGAGTCAACTCTGTGCGCAACTCGGCGTCTTCGATCCATTGCACGAGGGCGCCCACCGTGGTGCGCAACATCTGGTTGACCGGCAGGCCCCAACTGCCGAAATTCTCGTCGGCCTTGCCCCTGGCGTCGGCCCTCAGCATCGCCAGGCCTCGGGTGATCTGGGCGAAGTCCGGCCCCTCCTTGAGCTGGTCATCGAAAGTCAGAAAGTCGATGTCCTGATCATCGATGAGGCGACCGTTCTGTGCCAGTTGAGTACGGATCAAGGTGCGCCATTGTTCCTGCCAGTTCCCATCGACGCCGCCCTGCCCCTGGCTGGCCGGCGTAAACCCCACACCGGGCAGGCACAGCACGCGCAGCCGTGTTGGCGCGACTTCCGCTCCCGGCTCGACCAAGGCCTTGCTGGCCGGCGCCGCCACCGGAGGCACCGTTTGCCCTTGGGCGGTGACCATCAAGTCCTGCAGGCGCCGCAGTTTCGCCTCCAGACTGTCCGCACTGGGCGCGGCCGGCGTAAGCGCAGCCTGACCCGGATCAGCTAAGGCGCGGCTGCGGTTGCCGAGAAAACCGCTGACCCATTGGGCACTGCTCTTCCAGATCTGCTCTGGATCGAGGCCGTCGAGGTATCCGGTGGCGCTGTCCACCACCTGCCGACTCTGGGTCGCCAGTTCGGACTCGATCAACGGCAACCCGGCGCGACTTGGCACCACGGTGGTCGCCAACTTTGGCGCAGCCGTTACGCCCGGTGCAGTGCGCCAGATGGGCGCGTTGCCAAAGTGCTGCGCGGCGACCACCCGTGGGCCAAGGGCACTGCGCGGCAATTTGAAGTGATCGCAAAGAAACGCCAGCAGGCTGGTGTGATCGTAGTGCTGCGCCTGGACATCGCCCGTCCAGGGGATCAAGCCCGGCTTGAGCCACGGCGAAGCCAGGATCGCCGGAACACGCACACCGAGTCGGGTGAAGGGATTTTTCCAGGAAACATCGACCGTTGAACCGGTCGCCACGCAAGTCGGCGGCACCACGTGGTCATGGAAACCACCATGTTCGTCGTACAGCAGCACGAACAGGGTTTTGTTCCAGACAGCGGTGTTGGCCGACAAGGCATTGAACACCTCACCGACAAACCGATCGCCAAAGCGCAGGTCTTCAGGCGGATGATGCGACACGTTGGGCCCGAGTTTGCCGTTGAGCAGGCCATAGCTCGGCTCGATCCAGGACAGCTCAGGGAGCTTGTTACCGGCGACGTCTGATTTGAAATCGTCGATGCTCAGGTGCTGCAAACCACCCTTGACCAGCGCCGCCAGCGGAACGGCGCCGTCGGAATAAATGCGTGCGTCGTGGCCATTGTTGCGCAGCAGCGAAAAAATACTCTCGCCGCCAAACTGTGCGATCAGGCTTTTGATGCCGGCCAGCACCGTGCCGGTGGAGGGCATCAGCAGATGACCATTGCAACTGCCGAGCATGGCAAAAAAGCGGTTCGGCCAGGTCGGGCCTGGCACTGAGGAAAACCAGCGGTCGCACACAGTGAAATTGCGTGCCAGCCCGTGGATGGCCGGCAGCGTATCGTCGGCCGGCGTGGCGCCGAACGGGATGTAGTTCATCGCCCGTTGGGCCATGGATTGCGACCAGGTTTTGTAGACCTTCAGGTCGGTGCGGGCCTTGTCGTAGGCATCCTGGGCAAACCCCTTGAGCGTGGGGTTGGCCGGGCTGGTCTTGAAGGAGACGCCCAGTTGTTTCTCTACGTTGACGAACTCGTGGCCAAGGTCGAAACCCTCACTGTTGCTCGGCGGCAGCGCCGGAGGTAGAGGGGGCGGCGGCGCCCACAGGCTGTAGTTTTCCGGGAACTCCGATGCCTGGGTGATCACCGTCGATTTGCCATTGGCCAGCTTCAGCGGATTGGTGCTGGGTTTATTACGGTCGATACCGTCACACGCGGGGTTGATGCGGGTGTAATCCCCCAGCAGATGATCGAATGATCGATTTTCCATCATCAGCACGACAACGTGCTCAATCCCGGCGGGCCAGTTGTTCGGCATGGTTCGCTCCTTGCTGTGAAGTCTCGATTTCAACCTCTCGGGTTTCACGGCAATCAAGGCTTGGATGGCTGGAGAGTCCGTTTGGTCCGGCACTTGCCCATGAGGCATGCGGCGATTCGATCTGCCAGACAACGCTAGTCAGGCGATGGGGGCTTGTCCAATGACGGGAGCACCTATCCTTTCACCCAATCCACCGAATACATCGCAACATAGCTATCCACAGCCGCCCCGACCGTTGGAAAAAACGCCGTTTCACCCAAACGCGCAAACAACCCAAACCGCTTGAGTTTGTCCTTGACCGGGTCCTTCATCTCGGCAATGCATAACTCGATACCCGCCGCGTGCAGGGTGTCGTCCAGTTCGGCCAGCATGTCGGCGGAGGTCACGTCGACGCTGGTGACCGGTTCTGCGGCGACCACCAGCCAGCGCACGGGCGTGGGCGATGCCGCCACGGCGTCCAGCACTCGGTCGCTGAACAGTTCGGCGTTGGCGAAAAACAAGGGCGCATCCCAGCGAAACAGGACCAGGCCGGGGATCAGCCGCGCGTCGGGGTAGCGTTTGATGTCGTGGTAGCCCTTGACCCCATCGGCACGGCCCAATACCGCGGAGTATGGGCGCCAGCCATCCCAGAGGAATTCAATGACGGCAATCACGATGGCCAGGCCGATGCCCTCGATCGCGCCGAACACGGTCACGCCGACCGTACAGACAATCGATAGCCAGCATTCCCAGCGCTGGATGCGATAGATCCGGCGCAGGTCGGTGATCTCGATCAGGCCAATGGCCGAGGCGATCACCACCGCCGCCAGTGCGCTGGAAGGTAGATGTTGCAGCAGGTCCGGCGCCATCACCAGCAGCAAGGCAACCGTCAGTGCGCCGACGACGCCGGTCATCTGGGTTTTGGCACCGGCGGCTTCTGCCACGGGCGTACGCGACGAGCTGCTGCTGATCGGGAAACCCTGAAAAAATCCGGCCGCCAGGTTGGCGATGCCCAGGCCTACCATTTCCTGGTTCGGGTTGACGTAGGTGCGGGTCCGCGCCGCATAGACACGGGAGAGCACGCTGGTGTCGGCGAACGAGACGAGTGCTACGGCGCAACCGCCGATCAACACCGGGACCATATCGGCGGTGGTGATCCAGGGGATGGCGAACCCGGGCAAGCCTTGGGGGAGCGAACCGAGGACCGACACACCGGCGCGTGTCGCAAGGTCGAGTACACCCACGGCGACTGTCGCGCCTGCCACGGCGATCAGGATGCCCGGCAACCGCGGCCACCTTTTGAGCAGCAGGATCACCGCCAGGGTGAGTCCGCCCACCATGAAGGTGGTCCAGTTGACCTTACCCTCCAGCACCGCTGAGGCGATGGACCATAAGTCTCTCAATGGACCGTTGGACTCAATCGAAAAACCGAACAGCTTGGGCAACTGGCTGATCAATACGGTCAGTGCGATGCCGTTCATGTAGCCGTAGCGAATCGGTTTGGACAGCAGCTCGGTGATAAAACCCAGGCGCGCCATACCGGCCAGGATACACACCGCTCCCGAGACGATCGCCATCATTCCCGCCAGAGCGACGGCACGCTGCGGGTCGCCGCCGGAGAGTGGAAGGATGACGGCAAGGATGACGGTCACCAGGGAGGAATCCGGCCCCATCACCAGAATGCGGCTGGGGCCGAACAAGGCATAAAACAGCAGCGGAACGATGGTCGCGTAGAGGCCATAGATGCCGGGCACGCCCGAGGCCACCGCATAGGCGATACCGACGGGCACCAGCATCGTGGTCAGCACCAGACCGGCCACGATGTCGTAACGCAACCATGCCGGTTGGTATTCACGCAGCATGCCCAGCCCCGGTAGCCAGCGGCGCCAACCGCTCTGCTCATCCCGGCGGGCTATCCGGCCCGGCTCCGAAACGGGCGGCGAAGCATCTGAATGGCTCATTAACCGCCCTCGTTGATGTAACGCAGTTCATTTAAAAACTCTGTCTGTAGGAGCGAGCTTGCTCCGGGCGGCGTTCCGACGATGGACTCAAGAGCGCCGCGTTAAGTCAGTAAACACGCGATATCGTTAACGACCATCGCGAGCAAGCTCGCTCCTACAGTGATCAGTGATCAATTACCTCCTTGATGGACTGTGCAGGCTTGGCGATATCGAAGTGATCTGAGTGTAGCTATTGCTTCGAATGCGCCATCACTGGAAGCTGGTCACCTAAAGGACCTGGAAGCCGACATGAAATTCGACCTCGCCTACTGCCTCAGCCTCAACGACAAGTTGTCGATCTACGACGTTCGGGACCTGAATTTCGACGAGACGATGGATTTCGATTCCGCCAGGGAACACTTCCAGTGCCCCAACGATGCCTGTCGCCTTGCGTTCGATACGGCCAATGAGCTGGGCACGTTCAACGCGAAGAACGTGAATTACGTGCGCACGCCGCACTTCAAGAACTTGCCAAGTACGCGGCATGTCGAGGGTTGCCCTTATGTCAGCTTGAAGACGCCGGCGTCAGGTGCGGATGAGGCGGAAACGGATGACAGTCGCGAGGAACATTTCCCGTCGGAATTGTTACTGGCTCGGCGGGAGTATGTGCGTAAGTCGTCCATCCCGGTGGTGATTGCGGATGGGGCTCGGGATGAACCGATGGCACCCAAGGTGGCCAGCAACGTCGAGCAACCGGGCAGGGAGTCGGCCCCGGACAAGACCAGCGTCTTCGCCCATCCGGTGGAATGTTTCGTTTCAAACTTTGACGACAAGGATTTGCTCAAGCGCGTGCCGCTGAAGATTGGCGAGCACACCGCGCCTTACGCGTCGTTTTTCAAGAAGATCGAATACCTGCAGGACAACAAGGGGCTGATTTACTGGGGCAAGGTCAAGGAGATCAAGGACTACACCCAAAGCTTTCGCATCGACTTCGAGAAGAAGGTCTGGTTCGAGAAGAAGCCGTACTCGGTCAATGTCTACCTGAGCAAAAAGCTCATCGACAGCTACCGCAAGCGCAAGGCGTTCCTGGAAGAGATCAAGCACGCCATCGAGAGCGGGCAGGAGTTGTATTGCTTCTTTTATGGGGTGACGCCTGAGCTGAAGCAGGTGCCGAGCAAGAAAAACCCCGAGCAGTCGTTCGGAGTGTTCAGCGCCAATATTGAAAACCTGGATCACTTTATCGTGCGGGAAGCGCCGGGGTTGGCGGGCAAATAAGCACAGCGCCGTTCGTCTGCCTGAAAAGAAAAATCAAAAAATGCGTTTGATCCGGGCTCAAAACAACTGTACAAAAACACAGTATATTTTGACCAACACTCTCGAGCCCGGAGAACACCATGGCCTCTCAAGCGATGAAAATCACCCTGGAACGTATCGCCCTCTTCCAATTCACCCCGGCCCACTGCGCCCAGGCCCGAGCGATGCTGGGCTGGAGTGTGCAAGAGCTGTCGCGGGAGTCCAGCGTCTCGGTGGAGGCCATTCAACGCTTCGAGGCGCGACAGGAGGTGCGGGATGTCACGCGCCTGGCGTTGGCCTATCGGCTTGAAGCCGAAGGGTTGGTGTTCTTCCCGGGGTTTGCGCCGGGTCGGGGGATGAATGTGAGGGGGTCTACGCCGAATCCGGTTGGGCGGGCGGATTTTGCGATGGTGGAGTGAGCCAACTCACTGACTGACGATAAATGGCCCCCTGTAGGAGCGAGCTTGCTCGCGATGGACGTTAACGATAACGCGCGCTTCCTGGCTAAACATGGCGCCCTTTAGTCCATCGCGAGCAAGCTCGCTCCTACAGAGCCCATCACTCTACGCGTTCTGAACAACCCCCCGCTCACTCTCCCCTTCCACCGCCAGCCACCACGCACCACCACGCTGCGGATGCATCAGGTTGAACGCCTCGCCCATCTGCGGTGTGGTGATCGATACGTTGCGTTCCCAGGCCAGGGCCAGGATACGGTCGAAGGGTTCGTACCAGGCGTGCATCGACAGGTCGAAGGTGCCGTTGTGGATGGGCAGTAGCCAGCGGCCCTTGAGGTCGAGGTGGGCTTGCAGGGTTTGTTCGGGTTGCATGTGCACGTGCGGCCAGTCGACGTTGTAGGCACCGGTTTCCATCAGAGTCAGGTCGAATGGGCCGTACTGTTCGCCGATGCGTTTGAAGCCGTCGAAGTAGCCGCTGTCGCCGCTGAAGAAGATGCGTGAGTCGCCGTCGATCATCACCCACGAGGCCCAGAGGGTGCTGTTGCTGTCGAACAGGCCACGACCGGAAAAGTGCTGCGACGGGGTGGCGATGAACTGGATGCCATCGACTTCCGTGCCTTGCCACCAATCCAGCTGGCGGATTTTGCTGGCGTCGATGCCCCATTTGATCAGGGTGTCGCCTACGCCCAGCGGGGTAAGGAAATATTTGGTCTTGTTCGCGAGCTTGAGCACGGCCGCATGATCCAGGTGGTCATAGTGATCGTGGGACAGGATCACCGCTTCGATCGGTGGCAATTCTTCCAGGCTGATCGGTGGCTGGTGGAAACGCTTGGGGCCGGCCCACTGCACGGGCGAGGCGCGCTCGGCGAAGACCGGGTCGGTGATCCAGAACTTGTCGCGCAGCTTGAGCAACACCGTGGAGTGGCCCAGGCGATAGACGCTGTGGTTGGGCGCTGCGATCAACGCGGCTTGAGTCAGGGCTTGTACCGGGACGGGCGCGCTCGGGCGGGTGTTTTGCGGTTTGTGGAACAGCGCGTTCCACAGGATGCCCATGGTTTTGCCAAAGCTTAAACGTTGCACCGGCGTGAAGTTTTGATACTGCCCTTGAGCCTGTCGGGACGCTTCAGGTGTGGAGGCGTTGTCCGCCGGGGAGTTTGAATTGGCCATGACTGAATGACTCCAGAAAAACCGCGCATGACGCGATTTTCCGCTTTGGGACGATAAATGGCCAAGGCACGCACGCATCAGCCGGACTTTCTATTTTTGCTGGGCAGGGTTAACAAAACATTACACTGCACAGTGTAGTTTCTAGGTTGCATCAAAGTCGATGACAAGTAAACTGCTGAGTGTAATTCCCCCCTTCTTCCTGCCGAAGCGTATTTATGACAGCTCCACAGCGCCTCACCGACCGAAAACGCCAAGCGATCATTCAAGCTGCGATCAACGAATTCCGTGACAACGGTTTCGAGATCACCAGCATGGACAAGATTGCTGCTACTGCCGGTGTGTCGAAGCGCACGGTGTACAACCACTTTCCCAGCAAGGAAGAGTTGTTCGCCGAGATCCTCAATCAGTTATGGATCCGGGTGACGGCAGAACAGGAAACGGCCTACCGTTCCGATCTGCCGCTGCGCGATCAACTCCGCGTGTTGCTGATGGCCAAGCTGCAAATGTTGGGCGATGACAATTTTCTCGACCTGGCACGGGTGGCGATAGCGGCGACGATTCATTCCCCTGAGCGGGCGCAGGACATGGTGGCCCGAATGGGTGAACGCGAAGAGGGGCTGACGGTGTGGATTCGGGCCGCTCAAGCGGATGGCCGATTGAAGGTCGTGGCTCCCGAATTCGCCGCTCAACAGGTCCATGGCCTGCTCAAGTCCTTTGCATTCTGGCCACAGATTTCCATGGGGCAACCCGGCTTGTCAGCCGAAGAACAACACCGGGTGGCCGAGTCCGCGCTGGATATGTTTCTGGCCTGCTATCAGGTGCAATAAATGACAATGTCGACGGCGCCGTCGAACCTTTGATGGCTCTGAGTTGAACGGCGCATGTGTTTCAGAATGAAACCGGCGCTGAGGCTATAGTGAGCCTCAGTCCCAGCGCCATACAGAGAGCATCATGACCACCAACCACGAAACCGCCGCCCACGTCGATCATCTGCGTTTCCATCGTCCTCATGCCCACCTCGCGCCGACCTTTGGCAATGACAAGTTTGCCCTGCGCGCCGAAGCCTTTGCGCGGTTCTTCGGCACACCGACTTTTCTCGGCGCACAAACGCTGATCGTGGTGATCTGGGTGTGCCTTAACTTATCCGGGTTCACCCACTTCGATGCGTACCCGTTCATCCTGCTCAACCTGGCATTCAGCCTGCAATCGGCCTATGCCGCGCCATTGATTCTGTTGGCCCAGACGCGTCAGGCCGCGCGGGACAAAGCCAAATCCGATGCCGATGCGCAGCACCGCGAAGCACTGGCGACCGCCAACAGTGAGCGACAGGCAGAGGCCGCGAAAAACTCTGCACAACTGCTGGAGCTGCTTGAGCAGAACACTCGCCTCACGGAGATGACCAAGGCTCTCACCGAGCGCATCGATAGCCTGACCACGGAAATGCATCAGCACCTGGTGCGCAAGGATGAGCCAAGAACCTGAACGGTTTCACGGCAGTTTCAGCGCCCGCCCCAACTCATCGAACAAGGTGAGCACCGAGCGCAAGGCGCGGCAGTCGGGACGGGTCAGCAGCCACAGTGCGGTGTCGTATCCGTGCAACGGTTCGCTCAGCGGCTGTAATCCGTCGCCAATCAAAAAGTCCGGCAGTGCCGCTATACCCAGCCCCGCCCTGACCAGCTCGGTCACCGACAGCATGCTGTTGCAACGATAGCCCGGCGTTACGCCCGGCAAGGCCTGGCGACGCCAGGCAACGGTCGGGTGATCGGGCAGGAAGTCATCCGGAGCGATCCAGGTCAATGCGGCCAGGTCGGTGGTGTTGACCGATTGCAGATATCGCTCGCTGGCGCACACCCGGTAGGCAATATCCGCCAGCCGCCGTCCTACCAGATGCTCCGGAGGCGTGCGGGTCAGGCGCAGGGCGATATCGGCATCCCGACGGCTGAGGTTGGCAAAATCATTGGATGTGCTGAGTTCGAGGGTCAGCGCCGGATAGTTCGGCATGAACTGCGCCAGCGCCGGCAACAGCAAACCTTGCAGGACCGAATCGGTACAGGTCAGGCGCACGATGCCGCTGATCACTTCACCGCCCTGCTCCACACCGATGCGCGCCGCCTCCAGCGCCTGCTCGGCGCGCTCGGCCTGTTCAGCCAGCGACTGCGCCAGGGTGGTGGGCAGGTAACCGGCGCGGCTTTTTTCGAACAATTGCTGACCCAGTGCAGCCTCCAGCCGGCGCACCGCTCGAAACACCGTCGAGACATCCACCTTCAGCAATTGCGCAGCCCGAGCCAGAGAGCCGCCGCGTACCAGCGCGAGAATCAGGCTCAGGTCCGGGTAATCCAGTCGATAGTGCGTCGCTGCATTGATCACTTGGGAAAATGCCAATATTGAGTGCGTGAACGCCAATCTATAGTGGGCACCAGCAATCAACAAGTGCAGAGGCCCCGCATGGAAAACCGCCCGATTCGCATCGCCCTGATCGGCGACTACGACCCACACGTCACCGCCCACCAGGCCATTCCTGTGGCCCTCGAAATGACCGCCGAACACACGGGCCTGAACCTGCAATGGCACTGGCTCGCCACCGATGAAATCCACGCCGAGACACCACTGCACACATTCGACGGTTTCTGGTGTGTGCCGGCCAGCCCTTACCGCAGCACGGATGGCGCATTAACAGCGATCCGTTTTGCCCGCGAACAACGGCGACCTTTCCTCGGCACCTGCGGTGGTTTTCAACACGCGGTGCTGGAATATGCGCGCAACGTACTGGGCTGGTCGGATGCCGAACACGGCGAGACTTCACCCGATGCAATACGGGCGCTGCTGACACCGCTGTCGTGCGCGCTGGTGGAGGCCGTCGATACCATTCATTTACATGAAGGCTCGTTGATTGCCCAGGTGTACGAAAACGCCGAGATTCGTGAAGGCTATCGCTGTCGTTATGGTGTGAATCCGCTGTTCGAAGCGGAGCTGCTCAAGCGCGAACTTCACGCCGTCGGCCACGATTCGGAACACGGACTGCGGGCGGTCGAACTCAGCGGTCATCGGTTCTTTGTCGCGACCTTGTTCCAGCCCGAGCGGGCAGCGCTCAAGGGTGTCTTGCCGCCGTTGGTTGGCGCCTTTGTCGCAGCTTGTGCGGGGCGCTCGTCATGATCGCCGATACGCCAGCGTCGCCTTGTTACGCAGTGATCTTCACCTCGGTGCGCACCGAGGGTGACCAGGGTTACGCCGAAGCGGCCGCACGGATGCTGGAGCTGGTCCGTGAGCAACCGGGGTTTCTCGGCGTGGAGTCGGCCCGGGGCGAGGATGGGCTTGGGATTACGGTGTCGTACTGGGCCAGTGAAGCGGCGATTCTGGCGTGGAAGCATCACCCTGAGCACACGGCCATTCGCGAGCGTGGGCGCTCGACCTGGTATGCGCGGTGTCATACGCGGGTGTGCCGGGTTGAGCGGGCTTATGGGTTCAATCAGTAACTGATTCAGAGCTCTTCAGGCCGCCATCGCGAGCAAGCTCGCTCCCACATTTTGATCCCGGTCGGTCACAACATTTGTGCGCGACAAAGATCTACTGTGGGAGCGAGCCTGCTCGCGATGGGGCCAGCCAAATCACCGCAAAAACTCAGCCCTTGACCAGACTGCGAACCGCCGAAATCTCCGGCACGTCCCGCCGGTTCATGTACACCCGCAACGGCTCGGTGATGTTGATCCGGTCATCGATGTTCTGGTCCAGCAGCAACTGAATCAACTCACGCTTGAGCGTCATGGTTTGCCCGGGACCAGTGGCCCAGACAAATTCGCTGGTCGGGATAATGCCGTCGTCCGCCACGTCCATGCCGAACGAGTCTTCGCTGAAACGCACGATGTAGTGGCCGGTCTTGCGGTTGAGGCCGACGAAGCCTTTGAGTTGGTCGGCAGCCTGGCAGATGAGCTGGGAAGTGATGCGCATGGTAAACCCCGCAATAGTGATCGTTGGTTTGCACGCAGGGCCTGCGTTTCCCTCTGCCGGGGAAATTGCAGGGCCCCAGCGTACTGCAACCGGGCGCACAAAAGCGCTGACGAACATCAGCTTTGGGCAGGTTTGTGTCGGTCTTGCTATAGCGCCTGCAATGATCAGTTGTTAAAAGGGACGCACCCTCATTGCGAAAGGATCTCGACCATGCCCGCAACCTTTACTAGAAGCGCCCTGTTACTGAGCCTGCTGCTCGGCCTCGGCGTTGGCCACGCACAGGCCGCCAGCGAACCCGGTCCCAAGGCACTGGCGACCCGCTTGGGCATTCCGCATCCAGCGGTGATCGCCCACCGTGGCGCGTCGTTCGATGCGCCGGAATCCACCGCCGCCGCCTACAAGACGGCCCGCGACCTGGGCGCCGACTACCTGGAACTGGATCTGCAACGCAGCAAGGATGGCGTGCTGTTTGCCCTGCACGACAACAATCTGCAACGCACCACCGACGTTGCCAGCAAATTCCCCGAGCGCAAGGACAGCCCCGCCAATGCGTTCACCATGGCCGAGCTGAAAACCCTGGATGCGGGCAGTTGGTTCAATGCCGCGTACCCGGACCGCGCACGTCCCGCCTTCGCGGGCCTGAAGATTCTGACCCTCGATGAAATCATCGACATCGCCGAGGGCAACTCCCTGCACAAGCCCGGCCTGTACATCGAGACCAAGGAGCCCAAGCAGTTTCCCGGCATTGAACACGACCTCAAGGAAAAACTTCAGGACCGCGGCTGGCTGAGCCCGACCGGTTCGAAACTGGCGAAAAGCGAGCTGGCGGTCGGCCAGGGCAAAGGCAAGGTGGTCCTGCAGACCTTCGAGAAGAGCAGCCTCGAACTGCTGCAAAAGGAAATGCCGAAGGTGCCGAAGATCCTGCTGTTGTGGGTCGCTGAAGGCAGTATCGAGCCCAAGTCCAAGGTGACATTTGCCGAGTCCGGCGCCAGGGACAAGGCCGCGTACTACGCCGCACAGGAACCGAAGGACAAAGCCGAATTCCAGCGTTGGGTCGACTACGCCAAGGCCCAGGGCGCCATCGGCACCGGCCCGTCCGCCGCACTGACCCAGGGTGGCGACCAGAGTTATGCGGATCTGGTGCAACCGTGGATGAACCAGTACACCCACGATCAGGGCCTGCTGGTGCACGTGTACACCATCGACGAAGCGGTGGACTACCAGAAAGTCATGGACGCCGGTGTCGACGGCATCTTCACCAACCGCGCCAGCGAGTTGTTGAAGTTCTATAAACGCCCGGCTGCGAGTGTGGCGCAGGTGCTACAGAACAACGGGTATTAATGCGCTATTGCACAAAACCTGTGGGAGCGAGCTTGCTCGCGATAGGGCCATCAGCTTCAACATCAACGCTGACTGACCCTCCGCCTTCGCGGGCAAGCCACGCTCCCACAGGGATTGATGCAGGACATGCAGAGGGATTTAAGGGTGGATTAAGTTACACACACTAACCTGATCTCACTTGAACGGATCACCCAAGGAAAGAAGCCCATGAAGACCCTGACTGCCTTGTTTACCGCTGCAACCCTGACCTTTGCCGCAGGCCTGGCCCAGGCCGATGTACGGGTCGATGAGATCCCGCAACTGGTCAAGGACGGCAAGATCAAGTCGCTGGAAGATCTGAACAGGATCGCGCTGGATCTGCACCCGGGTGCAACGATCACCAAAACCGAACTGGACAACTACTTCAACGGTTACGAGTACGAAGTCGAACTGCGTGATGCCAAGAACGTCGAGTGGGATGTGGACATCGATGCCTCCAACGGCAAGGTCCTGAAGAACAAACAGGACACCTGATCCCGAAACGCACAAAAGCCGCACGATTGAGAAGTCGTGCGGCTTTTGTGCATCCTGGACTCAAGCGCTCAGGCGCGCCGTCACCTCGTTCAACTGCCCCGACAAACCGTGCAGGTTGTTGCTGGCCGCTTCAGTGCGCTGCACGTTGTCCAGGTTGGTGCTGGCGATGCTGGTGATTTCGGTGAGGTTGCGCGAGATGTCTTCGGCCACCGAGGTCTGCTCTTCGGCAGCGGTGGCGATCTGGCGGTTCATGTCGCGGATGGCTTCCACGGCCAGGGTGATGCGTTCGAGCATGGCGCCGGCCTCGGTCACTTGCTGCACGCTCTGCTCGCTGCGCGACTGACCGCTTTCAATCGCTTGGGCCGCTTCGATTGCACCGGTCTGCACGGTCTGGATGATCTGATTGATCTCGATGATCGACGCCGCCGTGCGCTGGGCCAGGCTGCGCACTTCATCGGCCACCACCGCGAATCCGCGTCCGGCCTCACCGGCGCGGGCCGCTTCGATGGCCGCGTTGAGCGCCAGCAGGTTGGTCTGTTCGGCGATGCCGCGGATCACTTCCAGAACCTTGCCGATGCGCCCGCTGTCGGTTTCCAGTTGGCGGATGACCGTGGCGGTGTTGGCGATTTCGCCGCGCATCTGGGTGATGGTATGGATGGTGCCCTGCATGACTTTTTCGCCCTGCTGGGCGGACTGGTCGGCATCGTCGGCGGCCCGCGCCGCTTCGGCGGCATGACGGGCCACTTCCTGTGCGGTGGCGGACATTTCATTCATCGCCGTGGCCACCTGATCGGTGCGATTGAACTGCTCGTTGGTACCGCCGGCCATCACGGTGGCGATCGAGTTCAACTCACCGCTGGCGCTATCCAGGTCCGACGCACTGCGCTGCAAACGGCTGAAGGTTTCGGCGAGGAAGTCGCGCAGGGTGTTGGCGGCCATCGCCAGTTTGCCCAACTCGTCCTGACGGTTGCTGGCCACGCGCTCGGCAATACGCCCCCGGCTGAGCTGCGCCACGTATTCGATCAGTTTGCGGATCGGCTCGACCAGATTGCGGTTGACCAGCCACAGGCTCAGCAGGCCGATCAGCAAACTCGAAACCAGCATTACCATGATCCCCAGCATCACCGTGCGATCGGCAGCGGCGCTGATCAGCGTCGATTGTTCGGCGCCCTGTTTGCGCAACTCGCTGACCAGTTCACTCATCTGATCGCTGGCCGCGCGGTCCACGCCCTTGACCGCCGCGTCGCCTGCCGTCGGGTCACCACCGGCGGCCACGAACGCGTCCCGGCCCTTCTGATAAGCCGCGCCCAACTGGCGATGCTCCTCACGCAAGCGCTCGATGCGGCTCTTGAGTGGCGGCTCGATGCCCTTCTGCCCGGCCAGCTCGCCGAGGATGTTTTGCACATCGCGCTGACGGTCTTCGAATTGCCCCCAGTACTTGCTCAGGTCCGCCGGTTGCTTGCCGCGCAACAGGACGTTTTTCCACTCCTGCACCTGCACCTTGAATTGCAGGTTGGCTTCATCGATCAATTGCGAGGTATGCAGCGGGCCCTCGATCAGATTGGCGTAGCTCTGCACACCGCTGGACAGCAAGTGAAAGCATGCCAGGGCGATCAACAGCATCGCCAGCAGGCTGCCGCTCAGTAGGGCGAGAATTTGTGCTCTCAGGGACTTTTGCAAAAGCATCGGATGGTACTCATGACTGGAATGAGGCACGCCCCGTTAAGGCGTGAAAGGTGTCCGGACTTCCCTGTCTGCGATCTCCGCCGAGGCCTGCGGCGCGCAACTCAACCCAAGCGTGATCGGCGAGCCAGAGCGGCTCTTGAGAGAATTCCGACCGCCGGTAGTGCAATCGTTTGCGTTATTTTCCTGTCACAAAAACGTCATCCCGGCTTGCGATGATGCCGCTCAAGTGAACCTGCGAAACCTGCGACAGGCGTCTCCCCTTGCGAGCCCTCATGAACCACAGCATCGATCAAAGCCATCGCGACACGGATCTGTTCGGCCTGCTCTACGGTTTCAGCTTTCGCCCCGGTGAGGCCGGCCGGGAAATCAATTCCGCCGAGGCCTTGCAGTACCTGCAACAACCGCAAAGCGACGAGCAATTTCTCTGGCTGCACCTGAACCTGGCCCACGCCGCGTGCGAACGCTGGATGAAAAGCCATCTGGAGTTGCCTGAGGAATTTTTCGAAGCGCTGCACGAAGGCTCGCGCTCGACGCGCATCGAACATGTCGATTCGGCGTTGCTGGCGGTGGTCAACGACGTGGTGTTCAACCTCAGCAACATGGTCTCGTCGGACGTCTCGACGCTGTGGGTGTGCGCCCGCAGTCGGCTGATCGTCAGCGCCCGCCTGCAACCGCTGCACTCGGTGGACAAACTGCGCTCGTCGGTGAAGGCCCGGGAATGCTTTCGCTCCCCGCTGGAGCTGCTGGTGCATTTGCTGCGCGACCAGGGTGAAGTGCTGACCCAGATCGTGCGCAAGACCAGCCAGAGCGTGGATCAGATCGAAGATGAGTTGCTCTCTTCGCGGCTGTCGACCAACCGCGCTGAACTGGGCGCCAATCGCCGGGTGCTGGTGCGTTTGCAACGGCTGCTGGCGCTGGAACCGGGCTCGTTACTGCGCCTGCTCAACCGGCCGCCGCAATGGCTGCAAAAGGAAGACGTGAAGGAGTTGCGCAAATCCACCGAGGAGTTTGCGCTGATCATCAACGACCTCACGGCGCTGGGTGAGCGGATCAAGCTGTTGCAGGAAGAGATCGCCGCCAACATCAACGAACAGACCAACCGCACGCTGTTCACCCTGACGGTGGTAACGGTGCTGGCGCTGCCGATCAACATCATCGCCGGCTTCTTCGGCATGAACGTCGGCGGCATTCCGCTGGCCGGTGATCCGCAGGGTTTCTGGATCCTGGTGGCGCTGGTCGCAAGCTTTACCGTGATCGCCGGGCGCTGGGCGTTTCGTAAGCAGCGGGATTATTGAGCATCCATGAAACCCTGTAGGAGCGAGCCTGCTCGCGAAGAGGGCGGAACATTCAATAGAGATGTTGAATGCCAGTCCGCATTCGCGAGCAGGCTCGCTCCTACATGGATTTCAGCGCTTGACTTCAGATCAGCGGCCCTGCAAAAAACCCAAACACTGACCCAGAACAGCCTCCCTGTAACAATTGGCAACGATTATCACTGGTACACCTCCCTCCTCAGGAATGTCCGTGATGGCTACGCCCTCCTTCACCGCCTCCCCCGCACCCGCCAGTAGCGCCATACCGCAATTCGACAAGAAACCTGGCCTGATCACCATCGTGGTGTTTTTTGCCGTGCTGGCCATCGGCTTGTTGTTTACCGCCTATAGCCTGATGCACGACATGAACGAACTCGGCACGGTGGTGACCACCTGGACACCGTTCCTGCTGCTCGGCGTGGCGTTGCTGATCGCCCTGGGCTTTGAGTTCGTCAATGGTTTCCATGACACCGCCAACGCGGTGGCCACGGTGATTTACACCCACTCGCTGCCGCCGAACGTGGCGGTGGTCTGGTCCGGATTTTTCAATTTCCTCGGGGTGCTGCTGTCCAGCGGCGCGGTGGCGTTCGGCATCATCGCCCTGCTGCCGGTCGAGCTGATCCTGCAAGTCGGCTCGTCTGCCGGTTTCGCGATGATCTTCGCCCTGTTGATCGCCGCCATCCTGTGGAACCTCGGCACCTGGTGGCTGGGCCTGCCGGCGTCGTCATCGCACACCCTGATCGGTTCGATCATCGGGGTCGGCGTGGCCAACGCCCTGATGCACGGCCGCGACGGCACCAGCGGCGTGGACTGGGCCCAGGCAATCAAAATCGGTTACGCGTTGCTGCTCTCGCCGCTGGTCGGCTTCGGCTGCGCCGCGCTGCTGTTGCTGGCGCTGCGCGCGTTCGTCAAGAATCGTGCGCTGTACAAGGAGCCAAAGGGCGAGACCCCGCCGCCATGGTGGATTCGCGGCCTGTTGATCCTGACCTGCACGGGTGTGTCGTTTGCCCACGGTTCCAACGATGGCCAGAAAGGCATGGGTCTGATCATGCTGATTCTGGTGGGCACGCTGCCAATGGCTTACGCACTGAACCGCACCATGCCGGCCGATCAGGCGCTGCAGTTCGCGGCGGTCGCCGAAGTCACCCAGCAAGCGTTGGTCAAAGCTGCTCCGCTGCCAGCGCCGGCCGACCCGCGCCCGGTGCTGTCCGAATATGTGCGCAGCAAGGTAGCGACCCCGCAACTGGTGCCGGCGCTGGCGGCGCTGACCGGCAGCATCGGCGTCCAGGTCAAGGGTTATGGCTCATTGTCGAAAGTCCCGGCCGAGGCCGTGGGCAACGTGCGTAACGACATGTATTTGAGCAGCGAAACCATTCGCCTGATGGACAAGAACAAGGTCGGCAATTTCGACGCCGACACCAGCGGCAAGTTGCAACTGTTCAAGCAACAGATCGACAACTCCACGCGCTTCATTCCGCTGTGGGTGAAAATCGCCGTGGCCATCGCCCTGGGCCTGGGCACCATGGTCGGCTGGAAGCGCATCGTGGTGACCGTCGGCCAGAAAATCGGCAAGACCCACCTGACCTACGCCCAGGGCGCCTCGGCAGAAACCGTGGCGATGCTGACCATCGGCGCCGCCGACATGTTCGGCGTGCCGGTGTCGACCACTCACGTGCTGTCATCGGGGGTGGCCGGGACCATGGTCGCCAACGGCGGCGGCTTGCAGATGAAGACCATCCGCAACCTGCTGATGGCCTGGGTGCTGACCTTGCCGGCGGCTATCCTGCTGTCGGGCAGTTTGTACTGGTTGTTCACCCAACTGTTCTGATCATTCCCGCCTCTACCCACATCCCGCCGCGAGCGATCGCTGCGGGATGTTTGCTTTCAGCCCGGCGAAAAGCCGCGCACTTCTTCGCCAAATCAAGGTATTGATCGTTTCGTTCGAGGATGGCGCTTCAGTTTGCCAATGTATTGCCGACTCTTATGAGAGCCAAAGTATTCCTGGGTGAGAACCGTGAACTTATTCATCAATCAGTTGCACAAGCACGCTGATTTCAGAAGTGCGATCTACGCTGGCGACATCTTCCTCAACACCGAACTGAAAGCGGCAAAGGAACTCTGTGCCTTTGCCCAGCAAAGCATCACGGCCGCCTTCGATGGCGAGACCAACCACCAGGCGCTGCACACGCTGATGCCGGTGGAAGAGTTCGTGGTGCTGGTGACTCGCCTCAAGGGTCAGTTCACCAACAGCCTGCGTGCCAAGGAGCTGATCCGCAGTTTCACCGACGAAATCGGTGCCGCTCCCGAAGAGTTCATTTTCGACGTACCGCGCATCCGTGTCGTGCCCAACTACGACTACCTGCACGCCGGCGTCAGCTACGCCTACAAGCCCCATCGCGATACCTGGTACGGCGGTGTCGACTGCCAGATCAATACCTGGATGCCGGTCTACACGATCCAGCCTGACCAGACCATGATGATCAACCCGGCCTACTTCGACGCCCCGGTGAAAAACACCTCGGCGCAGTGGAGCCTGTCCGACTGGATCGATGTGCAACGCCAGCGCGCCAAGGACAACGTCAAGGAAGAGGCGCGCCAACACCCGGTGCCCACCGAAGCGATCAACAGCGCCTCTGAACTGCGCATCGCCGGCAACACCGCCGAGATGCTGGTGTTCTCGGGTTCGCACTTGCACGGCACCGTGCCCAATTACACGCAACAAACCCGCTTCAGCGTGGACTTTCGCCTGATGCACCTCGACGACCTCAGGCAGCAGCGCGGCGCGATTAACGTCGACAGCGCCTGCCCGGATGTCGGCGCCGGTTTCAAAGACTACTTCCACGTCCACGACTTTTCGAATTTCCGAGGAATCCCGCAATGACCAAGCGTCGCATCACGCCCGCCGAGGCCCAGTACAACGAAACCCGTACCAATGTCCTGAAACGGGTCGATGCCGAATATGTGGCCGACGCGCCGTTCGTCTTCGCCAACCGTATCGGCGTGACGGCTGCATTGTCGCGTATGGAGCTGTTCAAGAAGGTCGCCGAAGTACCGGGCGCGATCATTGAGTGCGGCGTGTACAAGGGCAACTCGCTGATGCTCTACATGCACTTGTCGATGATTCTCGAGCCGTACGCGATCAACCGCTCGATCGTGGGTTTCGACACCTTCGAAGGCTTCCAGAGCATCGACAAGAAAGAAGACCCGGCCGACGTCAACGAGACCATGTTCGCCGACACCGACCAATCGTTGATCCAGGACATGATCGACGCCAACGACCTGTTGCGCCCGGTCAACCGGATTCCGCGCTGCGAGCTGGTCAAGGGCGACATCGTCCAGACCGTGCCGGAGTGGGTCAAGACCCGCCCGGACCTGGTCGTGGCCATGCTGATCCTCGACACCGACCTGTACGAGTCGACCAAAGTCGCGCTGGAAACCTTCCTGCCGTACATGCCCAAAGGCGCGATCGTGGTGCTCGACGAAGTCGCCTACCGCAACTTCCCGGGCGAAACCAAGGCCCTGCGTGAAGTGCTCGACCTGAACAAGATCGAACTCAAGCGCCTGCCGTTCGATTCGTGCGTGGGTTACTTCCACGTCTGATCCGAAGACCTGGAAACTGGTGCAAAAACCTGTGGGAGCGAGCTCGCGATAGCGGTGGTTCAGTCAACAGTGATGTTGAATGTTATGGCCTCATCGCGAGCAAGCTCGCTCCCACAGGGGCCAGTCTCCTGTTGGGGCCGGTTTCAGACTTCTGAGCGGATCACCTCCCCCAACCAATCCATGAACGCCCTCACCCGCAACGGCAAATGCCGCTGCCGGGCATACAACAGCGACACCTCCATGGACGGCGCGCTGAGCTGCGGCAACACCTCGACCAACTCACCGCTTTGCAGGTATTGCTGCATGCCCATCCTCGGCGCCTGAATCAGGCCGAAACCACCCAGGCATGCTGCCTCGTAGGCATCGGTGCTGTTGACCGTGACACTGCCGGCCATCGGCAGTCGCTGCACCTGCCCCTTGTCGACGTACACGAACCCTTCCGAACGCCCACCCAGTACGCCGACGTAGTGCACCAGCCGATGCTGCGCCAGATCCGCCAGTCGCTCCGGCACGCCATAGCGCTGCAAATACGCAGGGCTGGCGCAGTTGACCATGGTGAAGTCACACAGGTGTCGCGCCACCACCGATTGATCCGGTTGGGCGCCGATGCGCAGCACGCAATCGAAGCCTTCGGCGAGCAGATCGACCCGGCGGTCGGTGCTGCTGATTTCCAGTTCAAGCAGCGGGTGCTGCGCCATGAACGCCGGCAGGCGCGGCATTACCACGCGGCGGGCGAGAATGTTCGGCAGATCGATGCGAATCCGCCCGACCAGCGACGCCTCGTCCTGGCGAAACAAACCCTCGATCTCGTCCATGTGCGACAGCAGGTCCTTGCTGCGCTCATACAACACCAGGCCATCCTGGGTCGCCTGAACCTTGCGCGTGGTGCGTTGCAACAGACGGGTGCCGAGCAATGCCTCCAGGGCCTGCACATGCTCGGACACCGTTGAGCGAGGCAGGCCCAGGCTTTCTCCGGCCAGGGTGAAACTCGACATCTCGCTGACTCGGACAAAGGTGCGCAACAGTTCCAGTTTGTTCATCGGCCTGCTCATTTATTGTTCGGATAATCCGACCAGTGATTCCGGTTTCACTCTGTTTATCACTCCTTTACGGATAAATAAACTTCCTCGCATCAACCGTCCACTGCACTTGAGGAAGTCCCATGAACCGTAAAATCGCACTGATCACCGGCGCCAGTCGCGGCCTCGGCAAAAACGCAGCCCTGCACCTGGTCGCCCAAGGCATCGACATCATCGGCACCTACAACAGCCGCGCCGATGAGGCGCAGGCCCTGGTGGCCGAGATTGAAAGCCGGGGCGGTCGCGCCGTGATGCTGCAATTGGACGTTGCCCGCAGCGAGCATTTCAGCGCCTTTGGCAGCGAAGTGGCGAAGGTCTTGCAGAGCCACTTCGGCCGCGAGCGCTTCGACTTTCTGGTGAACAACGCCGGGATCGGCCTGCACGCCAACTTCGTCGACACCACAGTCGAGCAGTTCGACCTACTGGTAAACATTCACTTCAAGGGACCGTTTTTCCTGACGCAGACGCTGTTGCCATTGCTCAATGACGGCGGGCGCATCGTCAACATTTCCAGTGGCCTGGCCCGCTTCAGCCTGCCGGGTCACAGCGCCTACGCGGCGATGAAGGGTGCGATGGAAGTGCTGACCCGCTACCAGGCCAAGGAACTCGGCGCACGCAACATCGCGGTGAACATCCTGGCACCGGGTGCGATAGAAACCGATTTCAGCGGTGGCGCCGTGCGCGACAACCCTGAGTTGAACACGCTGGTGGCGAACAACACCGCTCTGGGTCGCGCCGGTTTGCCGGATGACATCGGCGCCGCGATTGCGCTGCTGCTGGCGCCGGGCAGCCAGTGGATCAATGGCCAGCGTATCGAGGCGTCGGGGGGGATGTTTTTGTAAACCGTAGGAGCTGGCTTGCCAGCGAAGGGGTCGGCACATCCAACAATGATGTCGCTGGATTGTCCGCCTTCGCTGGCAAGCCAGCTCCTACAGGCCTCATTGCGGACCATGCATTACGGTTATGAGTGAGTGATGCTCGCACGCACTACTAACCGCTCGCGCAGCACGTCATACACCCAGTGGTAAACGTAGGTGTACGGCAGGAAGAACAGCAACACACCGATATCCAGCACGAACGCTTGCCACAGGCTGACATTCAGCCACCAGGCGATCAACGGCACGCCGAGGGCGACCAAACCGCCTTCGAACAACAGCGCATGCACCACGCGGACCCAGGCATTGTGTGCGATGGCCAGGCGCTTGAGCACCCGATCGAACATACCGTTGAAGACCACGTTCCAGGCCAGGGCCAGTGCAGCCATGGCGATGGTCACAGCGCCCATGTCCAGCATCGGTTTGTTCATGATCCAGGCCAGCAACGGGGTACAGATCAGGATGGCCAGCAGTTCGAAACCGATGGCTTGAAAAATACGTTCAGTAATGGACTTGTTGGCGCTCATGGCCGAATTCCCTTGAGTGACTGTGGTTGCCATGATCTGTCATCACACCGATACTTCATAACCAATAACCATCGATCAAGGCGATAGTTCATGGCGTCTCACGAAGTGTTGCTGGCGTTTGTCGAAGCGGCGACCCAGGGCTCATTTTCTGCCGCGGCGCGCAAGCTGGGCCGCAGTCAGTCGACCATCAGCGCCGCAGTGGCCAGCCTGGAAATCGACCTGAACCTGACGCTGTTCGACCGCAGCAGCCGTAAGCCCGGGCTGACCCCGGCCGGGCACGTCATGCTGCAACGGGCCGAAGACATCCTGGCCGCCACCAGTCGTCTGGAAATGGCCGCCAGCCAACTGTCCCAAGGCGTGGAAGCGAAGTTGACGGTGGCGCTGTCCGATACCTATCAGTCGGACCGCTTCGAAGCCGCCCTCAGTGCCTTCGAGCAGCGCTACCCGGACCTGGAGCTCGAATGCCTGATCGCCGAATGCGATGACCTGGTGTCCCTGGTGCAAAGCGGCCGGGCGCAGATTGCCTTTGCCGAAATGCAGGACAGCTACCCGCCGGACCTGGTCAGCTCGACGGTGGACGAGCGCACGGAAATCGCCTTGTTCGTGTCCCCGGCACACCCGTTGGCGATGCTGGAGCACGTCGACCGGGACGTACTGCAGCAACACCGCGAGCTGCGCCTGGCCACCATCATCAATCCCTATGAAAGTCGGGCGAAGGGCCGTGTCTGGTCGGCGCCGAGTTATCTGATGCTGCTGGAAATGGCCCAGGGCGGATTCGGCTGGGCACCGTTGCCCCGCTGGCTGGTCGAGCGCTTCGGGCCTGGCACCTTGCAGGAACTGGTGGTGCGCGGGTGGCCGAAAACGGTGTCGGTGGATGCGTTGTGGTCGCGGCTCAATCCGCCGGGGCCGGCGGGGAACTGGTTGCTGGGCAAGATGCTGGAGTGAAGGTCCTTCGGCCCTTATCGCGAGCAGGCTCGCTCCTACAGGTATCGAGTACACCATCAATCCCTGTAGGAGCGAGCCTGCTCGCGATGAGGCCAGAACGGCCGCATCAATCCAACGCCCTGAGCCGCTCTTCGATAAACCGCCGCTCCGGCTCTTGCCGAGTCAACGCCAGCGCCCGTTCCCACGCCGCCCGCGCCTCTTGCACCCGGCCCAGTTGCCGACAGAATTGCGCCCGCGCCGAATGCGCCAGGTGGTAGTCGAGCAGCTCTCCCCGCTCCAGAATGGCGTCAACCAGCGTCAGCCCCGCCAGCGGTCCATCCCGTTTCGAAATCGCCGCCGCCCGATTCAACTCGATCACCGGCGACGGCACTGCCCGCAGCAGCACGTCATACAGACCGACAATCTGCGGCCAATCGGTTTCCCCCGCCGTCGGGGCTTCGGCATGCACCGCCGCGATGGCCGCTTGCAGGCAATAGGGTCCGAATCGTCCCATGGTCAGTGCTTGCTCGACCAGCGTGCAGCCTTCAGTGATCAACCCGGCGTCCCACAGCGAACGGTCCTGCTCGTCCAGCACAATCAGCTCGCCGCTCGCCGAGGTCCTGGCCGGGCGTCGCGACTCGTGCAACAGCATCAACGCCAGCAAGCCCATGACCTCCGGCGCCGGCAGCAGTTCCACCAGCAACCGACCGAGACGGATCGCTTCGCGGGTCAAATCCTCGCGGATCAGTTCGGCTCCGATGGACGCCGAATAACCCTCGTTGAACACCAGGTAAATCACCCGTAATACGCTGTCCAGACGCTCAGGCAACTCAGCCCGCGTCGGCACTTGATAAGGGATTTTCGCATCACGGATCTTCGCCTTGGCGCGCACGATGCGCTGGGCGATGGTGGCCGGGGCCGAGAGAAAGGCCCGGGCGATTTCTTCAGTGGTCAGGTCGCAGACTTCCCGCAGCGTCAGCGGCACTTGCGCGTCCGCCGCCAGGGCCGGGTGGCAGCAGGTGAAGATCAGCCGCAGGCGATCGTCTTCCACGTCTTCATCACTCCAGTCGGCCTGTTCCAGCGCCTCCAGTTGCGCGATCAGCAAGGGCTGCGACGCGGCAAAACGCGCGCGCCGACGCAAGGCATCGATGGCCTTGAAACGCCCGGTGGACACCAGCCAGGCCCGCGGATTGCTCGGTACGCCGTCACGCTGCCAGCGTTCGACCGCGACGAAAAACGCCTCGTGCAAGGCTTCTTCGGCGAGGTCGAAGTCACCCAGCAAGCGAATCAGGGTCGCGAGGATCCGCCGCGACTCTTCGCGATAGACCCGCTCGACCTGCGCCTGAACCGGCAGCCCCGGCATCTTAAGGATTCAACTGTCGAACGGGGCGCACTTCGACACTGCCGACCCGGGCCGCCGGAATGTTGCCCGCGACCTGAATGGCCTCGTTGAGGTCCCTGGCGTCGATCAGGTAGAAGCCGGCCAATTGCTCCTTGGTTTCGGCGAACGGGCCGTCGGTGATCGACATCTTGCCGTTGCGCATGCGTACCGTGGTGGCAGTCTGCACCGATTCCAGGGCCTCGGCGGCGACCATCCGGCCACTGCCCTGGATCGACTCGGCATAGGCCATGCACTCTTCGTCCTTCGGGCTTTCCGGTAGCGAATGCAGCAACTGCTCATCGCTGTAGACCAGGCATAGATACTTCATCACGCTCTCCTTATCGAACGATCAACTATGGTCGCTGATTGGCATTCTGGCTCGGCTTCCCGACGATCAGGGTTTGAGATCGAACAGCGTCGCGCCGCTGGTCATGTCGAACGGTGCCGACCAATGTTCGTGGACGATCTGCCACAGCCCGGCTTCTTGCCGATAGCAGGCGGTGACGCGCATCCAGCAGGACTGGGTTTCACCTTTTTCATTGGTGCCGCCGCAGTGGGCGAGCCAGTGAGCGAACGCAATTTCCTGGGACGGCTCGATGGTGATTTCGTCGAATTCGAAGATGTGCGGGCCGGGGCACATTTCCATGCAGGCCTGCCAATGCGCGCGATACGCCGGCTTGCCTTTGAATTGCAGGGCCTTGACCGCGTCGAAGGAGACGATGTCATCGGCATAAAGGGCCATGACTTTTTCAATGTCCTTGGCCATGACCGCCTGACGATAGTTCTCGATGAGGTTATGAATCTGGGTTTGCGAGTTCATGGTGGTTCTCCGTGGTTTTTATAGTGAAGACACCCTTAGTCGTCCGGCGATCCGGCGAATCGACAAGTGAAATAAAAATAATCCATACGGCCGGAATCGCTAGAATCCGAGGCTCTATTCATGCTGGAAAAGGACACACCCGTGACAGCCCGACTCGTACCTTATGAAAGCCTGAATACGCAGCAGCGCCAACAGGTCGAGGCCATCGAAGTGCATCCGCAGCAAATCAGGTTTTCCGGTGATATCCACGGTGCCTTGCACACCTTGTTGTCCAAGCCCGGCCCGGGAGTCAAAGGATTTGCCCTGCTGGCCGAAGATATTCCCGTGGCCTTCCTGCTGCTCAAGCGCCCTCCGGTATTGCCGGCCTGGGCCGATGAGCACAGCGCCACCCTGCATGCCCTGCAAGTCGATCAGCGCGCCCAGGGCAAAGGCTACGGCAAGGCCTGCCTGCAAGCGCTGCCCGAAGCGGCGCGCCTGGCCTGGCCGGAAATCCGGGGGCTGGAGCTGTCGGTGGATGCCGACAACGAGGCCGCCATCGCCCTGTACGCCAGGTTTGGCTTTGTCGACAGCGGCGAGGCGTACAAGGGGCGGATCGGTTATGAGCGGCGGATGGGGTTGGTGTTCTGACTGCGCGCTAGTTTTTTGCAGACATTACTGACACAACACCGCCCCCTGTAGGAGCGAGCCTGCTCGCGAAGGTGTGTCAGCATAAGTGGTGTCGACTGACACTCCATCGCGAGCAGGCTCGCTCCTACAGGGGATCTTCGTCGGATCAGAGTTCGAGCACCATCTCATGCCACGCCATGCCGCCATGGTCCGAGGCCGACGGCTTGACGTAGGCAAAACCGAATCCGGCATACAACGGAATATGCCGCTCCTTGCACATCAGGTTGATGCTGGCCTTGCCCATCGCGCGCATGCGCTCGATGAACTCGCCCATCAGGCGCTTGGCCAGGCCCTGCCCCTGATAATCCGGGTGCACCACCACCGACATGATCACCACGTGCGGCCCGGCCGGGTCGTGGCCGATCAGTTCCTTGAACGCTTCGTCCGACATTTCCACCTGAAACGCCGCACCGGAGTTGATGAAACCGGCGACTACCCCGTCCACTTGCGCGACGATAAAACCCTCGGGCCAGGTGGCGATACGGGTGGCGATCTTCTCGCGGGTCGCGGCTTCGTCACCTTCATAGGCAAGGGTTTCGATGGCAAAGCAGCGATCCAGATCGGCGGGGGTGACGTTGCGAATGACGGTGTTCATGGCAGCTCGGAATCAGCGTGGGAAAGGCAGGGGATGATAAATCAGCCGCAGTGGGACATCGAGAGACGAATCGGCGGATCCGCCTCTCGCTGCAGGTGTCACGCCTTGATCGGCAGCCAGATTTCCAGTTTGCCGGTGTTGAGCTTGGGGTTGAAGTCTTCGCTGTAGCGTTCGAATTCCGGGGCAGCCAGCAACTCATGCCCGGACTGTGGCAACCACGTGCCATGGATGTATTGGAAGGTTTGCGGCAATGTGGCCAGCGGTCCTTGATGTTCGAACACGACGTACTGCTGGGGCTGAATCTCTACCCAACGATACGTGTCCGGCAAATCGTCGAGTTTGCTGATCTCGACGCCAGCGATGTAATCGAAGCCGCCCTTGCCGTCGAAATTGCAGCAGACGCCGTAAGTGACTTCGTCTTTTTGGCCCGGAATCTCGCCCAAATGCGGATTGAGTTTCTCCCAGAGTTCGGGAATGCCTTGAATGGTTTGTTGGGTAAATGTTCCACCAAGCCCTGCAATCAGCAGGAAGTGCCCGTGTTCGAAGCGCGGTTGCGTCAGTTCGACGCGTGCTAACTCATCCATGACTCGACTCCTGACACATAAAATGGGTTCGGCTGGGAGTATAGAAGCCAAACCCGATTCGCCCAATTACAGCGCGTGCAACTGCTCGACGGCAGCGGCACCGACGAACTCGTTATAGCCCGATAGAATCACGTAGACCGCGAAATAGCAGAAGATCGCCGCCGATGCCATGTAGGAATAGCGCAACAGTTTATCCCCCAGCAACTTGCCGCCATGGCTCGCGGCGAAGCACAAACCTGCCGACCAGAGCAGCCCGGCACAGAGAAAACCGCCGAGAAACAGTGCCGAACTGAGCGGGCCACCACCACCGGAGCGGGCGATCAGGGTACCGCCGACTGCCGCGAACCAGAGAATCGCGCTGGGCGAGGACATGGCCAGGAAAATCCCGCGGAAGAATTCCTTGCGATGGGAGTTGTTCCCGACCTCCGCCGTCTCGGCCAGCAGCGCCTCGTGATGGATCGCCGAGTAGATCATCTTCGCCGCGAAGTACACCAGCAGCGCCGAGCCACCGATCCACAGCACCCAGCGCACGGTTTCGTATTGCAGCAACACGGTCATGCCGGCCAGCGCCAGCACTGCGTAGATCAGGTCGCCGACGCAGGTCCCCAGGCCCAGGGCAAAGCCCTGGAAATAGCCACGCTGCATGGCCAGGGTGATCATCGCGATGTTGGCCACGCCGATATCCAGGCACAGCGAAAGGCTCAGCAAGAAGCCGCTGGTAAATTCCATCGAACCCTATCCTTCGGAAAAAATTGTTTACATGGAGGCTGGACAGTCTGCCACAGCTGCCCGTACATTCCGCCACAGGCCACCGCAGTGGCCAGCGTCGCTCGGACGGTTCCGGGCGCTTACGTTATCCGAGGCAACAATGGCCGAACAAGGTTCGCCGCGCCGCTTTGCGCGCATAGATCGACTCCCCCCTTACGTTTTCAACATCACCGCCGAGCTGAAGATGGCCGCCCGTCGTCGTGGCGAAGACATTATCGACTTGAGCATGGGCAACCCCGACGGCGCCACGCCGCCGCACATCGTCGAAAAACTCGTGACGGTGGCCCAGCGCGAAGACACCCACGGTTACTCCACCTCCAAGGGCATTCCGCGCCTGCGCCGGGCGATTTCCAACTGGTACAAGGACCGCTACGAGGTCGACATCGACCCGGAAAGCGAAGCCATCGTCACCATTGGTTCCAAGGAGGGCCTGGCGCACTTGATGCTGGCCACCCTGGATCAGGGCGACACCGTACTGGTGCCGAATCCGAGCTACCCGATTCACATCTACGGCGCGGTGATTGCCGGCGCCCAGGTGCGCTCGGTGCCGCTGGTGCCGGGGGTGGATTTCTTCGCTGAACTGGAACGGGCGATTCGCGGCTCGATTCCGAAGCCGAAGATGATGATTCTCGGTTTCCCGTCCAACCCCACCGCGCAGTGCGTGGAACTGGACTTCTTCGAACGCGTCATCGCCCTCGCCAAGCAGTACGACGTACTGGTGGTGCACGACCTGGCTTACGCCGACATCGTCTACGACGGCTGGAAAGCCCCGTCGATCATGCAGGTGCCGGGGGCCAAGGACATTGCGGTGGAGTTTTTCACCCTGTCCAAGAGCTACAACATGGCCGGCTGGCGCATTGGCTTCATGGTCGGCAACCCGGAACTGGTCAACGCCCTGGCGCGGATCAAGAGCTACCACGACTACGGCACCTTCACCCCGCTGCAAGTGGCGGCGATTGCCGCGCTGGAAGGCGATCAGCAATGCGTGCGCGACATCGCCGAGCAATACCGGCAACGGCGCAACGTGCTGGTCAAAGGCCTGCATGAGCTGGGCTGGATGGTGGAAAACCCGAAAGCCTCGATGTACGTCTGGGCCAAGATTCCCGAGGCTTATGCGCACCTGGGCTCGCTGGAGTTCGCCAAGAAACTGCTGTCCGAGGCCAAGGTGTGTGTCTCGCCGGGCGTCGGGTTTGGCGAGTACGGCGATGATCACGTGCGCTTTGCCCTGATCGAAAACCAGGACCGGATTCGCCAGGCCGTACGCGGGATTCGCGGGATGTTCCGGGCGGATGGGCTAGTCGCAAAAACCAGCGCCTGACACAAAAGCCTGTAGGAGCGAGCCTGCTCGCGAAAAACGCAAGACCACCGCGGAAAATCAGATGCCCCGCGTTTTCGTTAACGACCATCGCGAGCAGGCTCGCTCCTACAGTGGATTTGTGTACAACCTGAACATCACCCACAAAAAAACCGCATCGCTGCGGTTTTTTTGTGTCTGCCGAATCGCTTAGACGAACAGCGACAACAACAGGATAAAGCCCAGGCCAACCACTGACAGGATGGTTTCCATCGCGGTCCAAGTCTTGAAGGTTTCTGCTACGGTCATGTTGAAGTACTGCTTGACCAGCCAGAAACCGGCGTCGTTGACGTGGGACAGGATCAGGGAACCTGCACCGGTGGCCAGCACCAGCAGTTCGCGGTTCACACCGGGAATCATCCCCACCACCGGCACTACGATACCGGCACCGGTAATGGTCGCCACGGTCGCCGAACCGGTCGCGATACGAATCACCGCCGCCACCAGCCAGGCCAGCAGGATCGGCGAGATCTGTGCCGCCACCGCCATGTGACCGATCACATCACCCACACCGCTGGTCACCAGCATCTGCTTGAAGCCACCACCGGCACCGATGATCAGGATGATCGCAGCGGTCGGCGCAAGGCTCGCGTCCAGCCATTTGAGCATCTGTTGCGAACCGATGCCCTGCTTGTAACCGAAGGTGTACAGCGACAGCAGCAACGCCAGCAGGAGGGCCGAGATCGGGTGACCGATCAGGTCCATGAAGGTGCGGAAGAAGTTGCCGTCTGGCAGCACCACATCGGCAAAGGTCTTGAGCAACATCAGGAACACGGGCGAAAGCACAGTGATCAGGGTAATGCCGAAGCTAGGCAGTTCGCCTGCATTCTCATCGCGCACCAGTTGATCCACCAGTTCCTGATTCGGATGACCAGGAATGTGCTTGGCAATGAAGGTACCGAAGATCGGGCCAGCGATGATGGCGGTTGGCAACGCAACGATCAGACCATAAAGAATGGTCTTGCCGATGTCGGCACCGAATACGCCGATGGCCAGCAGCGGACCCGGGTGCGGTGGCACCAGGCCGTGCACGGCGGACAGACCGGCCAGCAACGGGATACCGATCTTGATGATCGACACGCCGGTACGGCGGGCAACGATGAACACCAGCGGAATCAGCAACACAAAGCCGATTTCGAAGAACAGCGGAATACCGACCAGGAACGCAGCGAACATCATCGCCCACTGCACCTTGTCCTTGCCGAAGGCGCGGATCAACGTCTGCGCAATCTGATCCGCACCGCCTGATTCGGCCATCATTTTGCCGAGCATGGTACCCAGCGCCAGGATGATGCCGACGAAGCCAAGCACGCCACCGAAGCCGTCCTGGAACGCCTTGATGATGGTCCCGATCGGCATGCCGGAGGTCAGCCCGAGGAAGGCTGCGGCGATGATCAGGGCGATGAAGGGGTGAAATTTGAACTTGGTGATCAGGACGATAAGCCCGATCACCGTGACCACTGCATCGAGCAGCAGGAACGTCTCGTGGGACATGCCAAACATTGGGGGTGTCTCCTGGTTGTTGTTGTTATTAAAGCGGGTTGATCAGAAGTCGTGAGGACAGCGCTGTCTTTGCAAACACAGTCATACCGCCTGTTTCAGGCCGTGCGCCTGCCACCAGTCATGAGCCTGCGCCGCCAGTTGCTCGACGCTATGGCTCGAAGCATCCAGCGCCAGGGTCAACGGCTCGCCGACGGGCGATTCGAGGGTGGCGAACTGGCTGTCGATCAGGGTCGACGGCATGAAGTGGCCTGGCCGATGGGAGACGCGGTCGGCGGCCACTTCGGGGGTCAGTTCAAGGAACACGAAGCCCAGGCCCGGCAAGGCACTGCGCAGACGTTCGCGATAGATGTGCTTGAGCGCCGAACAGGTCAGCACCGGGCGCTGGCCCTTGGCGTCGACACGGCGCAGTTCATCGCACAGGCTGTCGAGCCAGCCGGCGCGGTCTTCATCGTTCAGGGGGATCCCCGCGCTCATCTTTTCGATATTGGCGGCAGGGTGGAAAGAGTCGCCTTCAATGGCCGTGGCGCCGCTCAAATGGCACAGGGCCTCGCTGACGCACGTCTTGCCGCAACCGGCAACGCCCATGATGACCAGGGCGGTGATGGGATGATTCATGTAACACCTCAGCGCGCAGACAGCGCTACCTTTGCCAGTTATGACACCAGAGCAAAAGCAGAAGTTGCCGACGCCTTTCTTGTCATTTTATGGGTTGCAGCAGTTAGGTCCCGACGCCAAAAAGCAAGGATCAGGCGAACCCCCGCTCACGCATTTGCAGCTGCATCGAGACAGCGCTACCTTAGTGCCTTGAATTTTGTTTGGCAAGCCGTCGATGAACACAACCAAGAACGATAAAAATACCCGCACCACTGGCCGCCCTACCCTGAATGAAGTTGCCCGACTGGCCGGCGTCAGCCCGATCACCGCCTCCCGCGCCTTGCGGGGCGTCAGCACCGTGGCCACGGAACTTGTGGAAAAGGTGCAAAAAGCGGCGCTGGAACTCAACTACGTCGTCAACCCCGCCGCCCGCGCCCTGGCCTCGGCCCAGAGCCAATCGGTAGTGGTGTTGGTGCCGTCGCTGTCGAACCTTTTGTTCATCGACACCCTGGAAGCCATTCATCGGGTTTTACGCCCCAAGGGCTTCGAAGTGCTGATCGGCAACTTCCATTACTCCCGTGATGAAGAAGAAAACCTGCTGCGAAATTACATGGCCTATCAACCCCGAGGCCTGCTGCTGACCGGTTTCGACCGCACCGAAAGTTCGCGGCGGATGATCGAAGCCAGCAACATTCCCTGCGTGTACATGATGGAACTGGATAGCGCGGCCGGGCTCAATTGCGTCGGCTTCTCGCAACTGGCCGCCGGTGAAACGGCTGCCGAACACTTGCTGTCTCGCGGCCGCAAACGCCTGGCCTACATCGGCGCGCAACTGGACCAGCGCACCCTGCTGCGCGGCGAAGGCTTCCGCAAAGCCCTGCAAAAGGCCGGATTGTATGACCCGGACCTGGAAGTGCTGACGCCCCGCTCATCCTCCGTCGGCCTCGGCGGCGAACTGTTCCTGCAACTGCTGGCCAGTCATCCGGATGTCGACGCGATCTTCTTCGGCAACGACGACCTGGCCCAGGGCGCTTTGCTCGAAGCGATGCGCTGCGGAATCAAGATCCCCGAGCAAGTGGCGATCCTCGGCTTCAACGACTTGCCCATGTCCGAACACATGGTCCCGCGCCTGAGCAGCATCAACACCCCACGCGAAGCCATCGGCCGCCGCGCGGCAGAGCAAATGCTGACGCTGATGGCCGGCAACACCGTGGCCAAACCGGTGCAGGACATGGGGTTTGAGTTGAAGGTGCGGGAGAGTACTTAAAGACACGCTCGGCGACACGGTTCAAGGAGTTTGCCGTGTCTGCCGTGTCAGGATCAGCTCTCATCAGAACGGGTCACAGTTTTGGCTTCAGGATCACGGCAACCACCCCAGAAAGACGAACCATCCGTAATTGATGGGAACCAATACAACATACGTAATGAATGCAAGCGCAAGACTCAATCGTAACGCTGCCATGAAAGGGATTCTTCCCATTTCAATAGCGAGAACAATCGGAGAGGCTTGGTAAGGCAGGAGCGGTGTTGAAAACCCGATGACCTGAATCATTAGAACACTAAGTAACGGCAGTCCGGATGCGGTGGCTAACGACTGTGCCAAGGGAGTAAATAACGCTGGTACTCCGTTCGCTGTAACCACAAAATTTAGCAGCGTGGAAAGACCTACGATTGAGGTGTAGCTGCCGAACGGTGAAGCCGGATCCAACGGTGCGAGGGTAAGTACTTCATTACCAATTAATGTTCCAAGTCCGCTTTGTCCTACAAGTGCGGCGAGTCCGAGGATTGCTGCGACATAGACTGCCGTCCGATGGTTTACCTCTTGACCAAACTCTTCACTGGATACAAAGCCGATTCGTGGAAGGAGGCATACGCAAGCTGCCACGAGACCGACCCATGCAGGGGAAATGCCGTGTAAGGAGTCAGTAAGCCAGAGCCCCAGAGTCATCAAAAGAAGGATACCCAACCTCTTTTCCTTAGGACTCAAAGGGCGAGCAGGTTCCACCTCTATGCTTTTTCCCGCTTTATCTGGAAACAACCAGACGATACATGCACAGAGTGCAAGCCCCTTGAGAATGCCAAGTATGGGGGCATGCAATATCAGATAGGGCAGATAGGATAACTGCAACCCGTACGTGGTATCGATGGCTCCCGCCATGACAAGATTTGGAACGTTCGCCGGCAGAATGGATGCCGAAAGCTGGAAGGTTCCAAAGCCGACAGCAAGTGAAAGACCAATACGCCCTGGACTTTTCTCCCTGAAACCCACTCGATCAGCAAGCGCCAGGACAATCGGCATCAGTAGCGCAATACGCCCCATATTGGAAGGCATAACAAAAGCGAGCGCGTAAGTGAGGCCGACAATTCCAAGGACCATTTGTGGATATGATCTGGAAAGATGAACCGCGAGCACCCTCGCACATCGAGAAGCCAATCCTGTCTTGCGGATAGCGATTCCAATGACATAGCCGCTGATAACGAGCCAGAGCGCAGCCGAGGTAAACCCAGAGAAAATCAAGGAAGCAGGAGCGACATGGAGGATCATCGCGGTCGCGAAGAACATAAGTGCAGTCAAGTACTCAGGAAGTCTACGTGTTGCCCATAGCGCGATTGTCACAGTTACCAAACCGGCCACTGTTATGAGTTGAACATCCATATCACTTTCCTATGTTCCGCGGACTCGGTTTCCATCTTGAACTTTCTCAGTTCCTGAGGTCCGACTTCATAGCTGGGTTTATAACAAGTCCAAGGCAAGATACCGGCTGGTCTGAACGATTTTTTCGCGTTCCTCGAAACTCGTCAATTGTGCTGCCATGGCGCTGCTATCCCCTGAGCGTTTGATCTCAGTCAGAACGACTTGCATCGCGTGTATTGCAGCGCGCTGCATATCCGAAGGAATAATGACGAGCTGGTAGCCAAGAGCGGACAGCTCTTCAATGGGCATTAAGGGAGTCTTGCCACCGTAGAACATATTCATCAGTTTTGGCCCTGGGATGCGCCGGGCAATCGTGCGAATTTGATCCAGTGTCTCCGGGGCTTCTACGAAAATCATGTCTGCACCTGCCTTCACATACTGCTCGGCTCGGCTTAACGCAGACTCAAAACCTTCTGTTGCAATTGCATCGGTACGGGCAATAATCATGCAGTCCTGATCGATCAGTGTATGGCGTGCAATCCGAATTTTTAGGCACATCTCGCTTACATCTATTAATTTTTTGTTGTCCAGATGGCCGCAGCGCTTGGGAAACGATTGATCCTCAAGGTGGAAGGCGGCGACACCGGCACGCTCAAGAGCTCGAACCGTGCGCTGAACATTGGCTGATCCCCCAAATCCCGTATCGGCGTCTGCAACCACTGGCAAGCCACTTGCTTCAACGATTTTCTCGATCCGTTCTAATACTTCGTTGAAGCTCAGTAGACCGATATCCGGGTATCCAGCAGCACGCGCAATCGCACCACCGCTGGCATAAACCGCGTCGAAACCCGCCATGGCAACTAGTCGAGCGGATATACCGTCATAAGCGCCCGGTGCTATCACAGGAGAACCTGAGGATAGTTTTTCACGCAGATGTCGAGTTGGTTTCATATGAAGTTCTCCTAATTCTCGGACCGTAAACGTTCTGACCGAAGCACTGACGGTATTTTTGACGCAGAAGAAGCATGGCGGCAGACAAATAAGATGTCTAATATTTAGAAAATACAGAATTAGTATCTTTGGAGTCCTAATTGGAACTCAGGCATCTACGTTATTTCGTCGTCACGGCCCAGGCGGAGAACTTCACACGAGCCGCCGAACAACTTGGGATCGCCCAACCCCCGCTTGGACAGCAAATACGTGATTTGGAGGATGAAATTGGTACGCCGCTTTTTCACCGGGTGGGACGCGGCGTCATACTCAGTGATGCTGGCAGGGTATTTCTGGTATCGGCACAAGATATTCTTGCGCGTGCCGAGGACGCCCAAAAAAATGCGCGGCGCGCCGCACGAGGAGAGATCGGCTCATTGAACCTGGGGTTCACCGAATCCGCTTCGTTCAATGATACCGTCACCGGTTTGATCAGCCGTTACCAGCGACAACACCCCAAGGTGGAGGTAAACCTTGAGGAGAACGATAGCGAATCTCTTATTTCCAGGCTCGGCCGTGGAGAAATAGACGCTGCGTTTGTCAGGCCTCCGTTTGCTATGGGCGGCGACATTGACTTCATCACCTTATCCGAAGAACCACTTATTGTTGTCCTGCCTGACGGCCACCCATTAACGTCACGCAAGCGTCTGTCGCTTGCTGATTTACGGCAGGAGAATTTCATCCTGTATTCACGCAAATCCGGTTATGGGCTGAGTGCGGATATCGTGGCCGCTTGCCGGCAATCCGGGTTCAATCCGACCATCCGTCAGCAGGCACCCCAACTATCTTCCGCTGTAAACCTGGTATCTGCCGGGATGGGTATTGCGGTAGTACCTGCATCGATGCAGCGAATTCAACGCGCTGACCTGCACTACAGAGCACTTCGGCTTGATTGGCCGAAGGCGATACTTGGATTGGCCACGCGAAAATCGAATCAATCAACCGCAGTCAAAGACCTGATCAGTTCGACGAGAATCGAAACTCTGTAGTTGATCCTCCGGATACAGACCATATTGTGGCGAGGGGGCAAGCCCCCTCGCCACAGGGAATGCCTCTCGCCCTCGCTCTGTGTTCAGTCCTGCGGATCGAGGTTATCCAGTACCCGGTTCACCGCCAGCTCGGCCAGCATGATGATCTGTGCAATCGCCAATGCCGTATTGCGCTGGCTACCTTCCAGGAATGCCGCAAAGTCATTGGTCATGACACTCGCCGAGGCCAACGATTCGCAGGCGTGTGCCAACAGGGTTTCGTTATTGATGCCGGGTGAGATGGAGAACATTGGGCTGGGATTGCGTGGGGGGTTCGGCGTGGGTTTGAACATTGCGATGCTCCTAGAGTGATGGAGCTGCCACGATTCGCTGCTAGACGAAAATAAGGTGGCAGCCATGCGCGGGCTAGCAGACCAGGACTCTAGAACCCGGTAGACCCGAAGATCTTCCCACGCACAGCCGCCATAACATGAACTGGCAGACATAAAAACACCTGCTCACGAATGGTGGACGTCATGCGTCTAAAGTATCCAGGCTGCTAGACCCGATCGCTGAATTTGCAGCGACGCGGAACGATAGAGTCCGGATACCAGGCGCACAAGCCGGCGGATTCTGGCGTAGTTGTAGGCAATGACGCAATAATTCGTAGGCAGCGGAAACCTGTCGAAACGCCTTTCCTACAGACCGCTCCTACAATTACACCTATGCCATTCGCGATGGAGTTGCTCAAATGGAACACACCCTGAAGATTCTCGGCAAAGCCTCGTCCATCAACGTCAGAAAAGTCCTGTGGACCTGCGAAGAATTGGGCATAGCCTACGAACGCGAGGACTGGGGCAGTGGCTTCGCGTCCACCCACAGCCCCGAGTTCCTGCGCTTCAATCCCAACGCTCAGGTACCGGTGATCATCGATGAAGCCGGCGCGTTGTGGGAATCCAATACCATCTGCCGCTATCTGGCCGGCAAACACCAACACCACCACGAGCTGTTGCCCGGCGAGCCGGCCGCCCGCGCCCGGGTGGAGCAGTGGATGGATTGGCAAGCCATCGAGCTCAATCCGTCCTGGACCTATGCGTTCATGGCGCTGGTGCGCAAGGACCCGGAGTTCCAGGACGCCCATCGCCTTGACGTCGGCATCCGCGGCTGGAACCAGAAAATGGGCATCCTCGAACATCAACTCGCGACCACCAAGGCCTATGTCGCCGGACCGAGGTTTACCCTGGCCGACATCGTCATCGGCCTGTCCGTCAACCGCTGGCTGATGACCCCGATCGACCGTCCTGACTACCCCGCCGTCGATGAATATTTCAAACGCCTGGCGCAACACCCCGGTTTCCTGAAGCATTGCTGCAACGGCTTGCCTTGAATGGCCGCAGGTTGCCGCCTGGATCGCCACACAGCAAGGTAGCCTTGGGCATGCAAGGCCCACTAAGTCGCTCAGCATTGAGGACAAAATCGGTTCAATTGCTTGCCAGGGGTTTCCGTCCGTCGAGCATGTCCAGCAGCGCCTGCACCGCCGCCGACGGTGGTTTGTTCGCCGCGACCACCAAGGCGAACTCGCGCTCGATCCGCGGCAGCACCGGCACCACGCGCAAACCCTGCCGATTGCCTGGCAGCGTCATTTCCGGCACCAGGCTCACGCCGATGTTTTCCCGCACCAGGGTGAACGCACTGCTCCATTCGCGGACCTCGACGCGCACATCCTGCAGTTGCAGCCCCGCATCGGCAGCCAGGCTTCGCGCATTGGTCGAACAACCGCCCGTGGCCAGTACAAAAGGTTGCTTCGACAATTCGTCGAGGGAGACGCCCTCTTCATGAGTTCGCCGCGCCAGTGGATGGCCTCCGGGCAACACCGCCATCCAGGCATCTCGTCCCAATGGACTGGCCTTGCGCTCGGCAGACGGATTGAGCACCACGCCGACATCCACCAGTCCCGCGCCGAGCAGGGTTTCCACTTCGTCATCGCTGACTTCCAGGGCGACCACCTCGATGCCGGGGTAAAGCCGATTGAACTGACGCAGCAACGGCGGCAGAAACGTCGCCAGTACCATGGGAAAACTGGCCAGGCGAATCGTCCCGCGTTCAGCACCTTTTGCCGCCTCGACGGTGCTGCGAATGGCCTGCAGCGCACCGAGCATGGTCCGCGCCTGCTCGATGACCGGCAGGCCGATGGCTGTCGGCAACGTCCGGCGATTTTCCCGGGTGAACAATTGAACGCCCAGGGTTTCCTCGATCAAGGCCAGTGCCTGGCTGGCGCCTGACTGGGTCATGCCGACCCGTTCGGCGGCGCGGGTGATGTTGCCGGTATCCGCCACGGCCACCACCATTCGCCAGTGCATCAGGTTCATCATGGCAGTAGCTTTCCTTATGGCAGTTTTCTGAAAGATTAATTTTACCGAGGGCGCCGCGCACTATGACACTGGCGTAAATCCACAACCAGAGCCCGCCCCATGAAGCTGTATTACGCCCCCCAAGCCTGCTCGCTGGCGCCGCATATCGTGCTGCGTGAACTGGAACTGCCCTTCGAATTGATCCGCGTCGATAACATCAGCAAAACCACGGCCGACGGCGACGATTTTCTCGCCATCAATCCCAAGGGCTACGTCGCCGCCCTGCAACTGTATAACGGCGAAGTGCTGACCGAAGGCCCGGCGATCCTGCAATACCTGGCTGATCTGCATCCAGACGCGAAACTGGCCGCAGCCCTGGGGACATTTGAGCGGGTGCGATTGCAGGAATGCCTGAACTTCATCTCGACGGAGATTCACGGCGGGCTCGGTTGGCTGTTCAACGCTCGATTTCCCGAAGAGGTGAAAGCGCTGATCAAGGAGAAACTGTTCAAGCGTTTGGCCGTGTTGAACCAGACGTTGGAGCGGCAGGATTACTTGATGGCGGGCGGGTTCAGCGTTGCTGATGTGTATTTGTTTACGGTGCTGCGTTGGGCTCGGTTGTTCGAGATTGATTTGAATGGGTGGCCGGCGTTGGCAAGGTTTCAGGCCAGGGTAGATCTGCGGCCGGCGGTGAAAGCCGCGCTGGCCGCAGAGTTGGCGTAGGACGTTAGATCAATCGCGAGCAGGCTCGCTCCTACAGGGGATCTTTGTTGACCACGGGTTTTGTGGGCAATACAGACTTAATGTGGGAGCGAGCCTGCTCGCGATGGCTGCAGTCCAGACACTACAAAACTACAAGCTGGCACTCACCCTGGTAGCCACCTCCCCCGGCACCCAGCCCTTCCACACCTGCGGCTGTTCACGCAAAAACGCTTCGGCGACTTCACGGGGTTTCTGCCGTTTTTCACTCATCTGGCCCAAGGTCTGGTTCAACAGATCGATCGGCAAATCGACCTTTTCAAAGAACGTCACCAGGTCCGGGTATTGCGCCTTGAACGGTGCCGATACGCCGATGGCCAGGCTCGCCGGCATCGAGCGCGTGCCTTTGGGGTTCGGGTTGTTGGCGTCGGCCAGGGTTTTCCAGGCTTGCGCGTCGAACGGCGGTTCGTCGAGTTTCACCAGTTTGAAACGCCCCAACAGCGGTGTCGGCGACCAGTAGTAGAACAGCACCGGTTTGCCACGTCGGATCGACGACACCACCTCGGCATCCAGTGCGGCACCGGAGCCGGTGCGGAAGTTGACGTAGCTGGCGGTCAGATCATAGGCCTTGAGTTTCTGGCTGTTGACGATTTCCGAGGTCCAGCCGGTCGGGCTGTTGAGGAAGCGTCCGCGGCTCGGGTCTTCGGGGTCGCGGAATACGTCCTTGTACTTCGCCAGATCAGCAACGGACTTTAGCTCCGGAGCCAAGGGCTTGATGCCGCGCTCGGGATCGCCCTTGATCACGTACTCCGGCACCCACCAGCCTTCAGTGGCGCCCTTGACCGTATCGCCGAGGCCGAACACTTTGCCCTCCGCGGCAGCCTTGACCCAGGCCGGACTGCGCCCGGCCCACTCTTCACCGATGACCTGGATATCGTTTTTCGCCAGCGCCGCTTCAAGGCTGACGGTGCTGCCCGGCAGCGTGTCGGTCGGGTAGCCGTAACCTTTTTCAACGATCAGGCGCAGGATTTCGGTGATGAGGCTGCCGCTTTCCCAAGTGATGTCGCCAAAGTGAATGGGCGCGACTTTCTCCGTGGCCGAGGCCGGGTGGGACAACAGGCTCAGGGCCAGCAACGAACTGCCGAGCAGGGTTTTGATCGATCTCATGCGGACCTCTTGTTCTGGAGTGGACGGCTCAGGGGTTGATTGGCGCTGTGCCGGTCGCACAGGGCCTGGGAACGGGTCATGTAGTCGCTGACCGAACGCAGCGAGATGCCCAGCGCGGCGGCAATTTGCGGATAGGTCAGGCCGTCGATCCGCGACAGCAGGAAGGCCGAGCGGACTTTGCCGGGCAGCCGCTGAAGGCTGCGATCCACCCGGTTCAGGGTCTGGGACAATTGAGTCAGTGCTTCCGGCGATTCCGCGTGGACCGGCTCGGCCTGTTGCAGTTGCTGAAGGTACTGGCGCTCCAGATCACCTCGACGCCAACGCTGATAGAGCAGGCGCCGGGCGATGGTGGTGAGCAAGGCACGGGGTTCACGGATGGCCGTCAGGCCAGGGGCCTGGAGCAATTGCACGAAGGTTTCGCCGGCAATGTCTTCGACAGCGGCGGCATCGTTCAGGGACTGACGCAGGCGCGTGCAGAGCCAGTGGTAGTGGGCGCGGAACAATCCGTCCACGTGTTTGCGATGAAGAATATCGGCGCCGGACATAGGGGCTCCTGGGTGAGGGGTCGCTGAATGTCCGGTGGTCCGGTGAGGCGAATCCTAGCAAGGAGCCTTATTCATTAATAATACTTAAAACTTATTTTTATATTCGCTTATGGAATTAAACAAAGGTGTGCCTGATAGACCGCTTTCGTCGGAACGCCGCCCGGAGCAAGCTCGCTCCTACAGGGTTTCGGTGTACCTGGACCCAACACTCAAACCTTATCGCACTTCCCCATACCCCAACGTCTCGGCCTCACGTTGATAGTCGAGCACAACCTGATAGTCGCTTTCGCTGGCGGGCAGTACCTCTGGCAAACCGAGGGTTTGGGCAACGTCCGGCAACTCGCGCAACGCCAGGTTCATCACCCGCAGAAGCTCAACGGCCTGCTCATCGCTGACCGTCGCAGCAGTAATGAACGGTAAGGCAGGACTGAGCGCACTGCGGGCAATCACGCCCAAACCGGCCACTTCCTCTGCGGCATGGCGCGCCAGATAGGCAAAGGTCACGCTGTCGATGGCCGCCAGATCGGCAAGGTCTTCGCGCAGCCAGCGCAGGCTTTCACGATGACTGCCGCTGATGCCGACCCGGGCAAAAAACCGCCCGTCACGCTGCAATGGCGCCAACCGGTGGCGCAGCAGGTTCATGCCGCTGTTGGAATCCAGGCCATTGATCACGCCTCGGCTGCCGCGAAAATCCGCCAGGGTTGGCCGTGCATCATCAAGGCGTCCCATAATCAGGCTGCAATGATTGCCGCCGCTGCTGTCCGGCAGCTCATAACGAGGCCGCCCCAGCACCCGGACCTTGCCGCGCAATGCCGTCATCAGCGGATAGCCGCAGGTTTGTGTCAGCAGCAAGTGCGGCGACAACCACATCTGCATCAGGGACAGGCCTTCGGCATTGAGGCGGGTGTCGCCCAGATGCTCGAGGATTCGCACCAGCCAGCGTTCGTTGGCCTGGTGGATGGGTTCGGGGGCGGTGTACATCAGCAGTTCGGCGATGTGTTGGGTCATCGATATAGTCCCATGCAATGAAAATCCCCTGTGGGAGCGGGCTTGCTCGCGAAGGCGGCGTGTCATTCAACATGGATGTTGGCTGGGACGACGCCTTCGCGAGCAAGCCCGCTCCCACAGGGTTTTGAGGTGATCAGGCATCAGTAAAACGGATGCCTCGGGCTGTCGATGGCCTTCACTCCATGCTCACGCCACAGCTGCCCATAACCCTGCACCAGAAACCCGCCGCTACGCGCCAGCCATTGCTCGCGGCGAGCCCGGTAAGCACGGGGCAAGTCGTACCAGGGCAGCCCCGGCAACTCGTGGTGCACCAGATGAAAATTGAGGTTCAGGAACAGCCAGCGCCACGGCCACGCCGCTTCGTTGAGCACGGTTCGTTGCTCCGGTGCCGCGTGAGGTCGATGTTCATAGTAGGAGCGAATCATGGCGATCGACAGCGCAGGCACACTGATCAAAAACAGGTAATACCAAACCGGCAACACACTGAAGTTTGCGATGAACAGCAGCATCAACCCGGTCATCGAGCCGTGACTCAACCACATCAGCCACGCCTGGCGCTCGCCTGCTCTGAGGCGTTGCAGCTCTTCACGGGCCAGCGTCAGCAAGGCCAGCGGTGCACCCAGGGCAAAGCGGCCGAGCACGGTTTTGTTCAGCCAGTGCAGGCTGCGCCCCAGAGGTGAACTGCCCTGCCACTGCCCGGCGCTCAGGTAACGGCTTTCCGGATCACGACCGGGGATCGTCAGGTCCTCGTCGCGGTGATGCAGCAAATGGCTATCGCGATACAAGGTGTACGGATACCAGACGGCAAACGGCGCGTAGCCCAGGATTTTGTTCAGGGTTGGCCAGCGCGTGGGATGACCGTGCAGCAGTTCGTGTTGCACGGATAACCACAGCACCAGCAACGGAATCAGCAACAGCGTGCTCCACCACAAACCCAACCGATGGCTGTTCAACACGATGCCAAACCAGGCGCCATACACACCGATCAACAGCAACCAGGTCGGCCATTCGGTGCGCGCGGTGAAACGTCGGCGCAGGGTTTCTATTTCTTCCTGGTGGGCGCTATCAAAGTAATGGGGCATGGCGTTGCTCAGATTGGGGACCAGTCCCCTTCTGTGCATTGGCCTTGGGAAATCTTGCAGATTATTTTCTGGAGGATCGCTCCCATGTTGCATGGGAGCGATCAATCAACGCGGGATCAGTGACCGAACACGCCGACCTTCTTGGCCTTCTTGTCCGCGCGCTTTTCAATGGCGGTTTTCACTGGTTTCTTTTTCGCCGATTTCTTTGAATCCATACCTTTGGACATGATGCGTACTCCACTCATGGGGATGTGAGATCAGGTATACACCTATCCCGACGCGTGCGTTCTTTTATAATAGCCTGCTTTGCACACTGACAGCCCTGGACCATGCCCGACACCCAATACACCCTGCTCGACGAGCCGTTATGGCCGTTGATGAACAAGTTCTATCGCGCTCACCAATCGTCGATGAAAGCCGTGCGCGACGCGCAACTGTGGGTGGCCCGGCGTGAGCAGATCGTTGCCGTGCTGTGTTTGCGCCCGGTGTCCGGCGGGCATTGGCTGACCGGGTTGTTTGTCGATCCGGCCTGCCGCGAACAAGGGCTTGCTGCCGGCTTGATTGCGGCCGCGGTGATGGATTGCGAACAGCCGGTGTGGTTGTTCTGTCATCCGGATTTGCGGGGGTTTTATGAGCGACGCGGGTTTACTTTTGATCCGCCAATGCCTTACGCGATGGTTGAGCGATTGAGCCGTTATGCGCGTAGCAAGCCGATGATTGCGATGGGGTTGGAACCCTAAACCTGTAGGAGCGAGCCTGCTCGCGATGGCGATCTGTCAGTCATCGCATATATGACTGCCAGACCGCTTTCGTCGGATCGCCGCCCGGAGCAAGCTCGCTCCTACAGGGGTTTGCGGTGTTTTTAGTCGTCCGTGTTGGGGTCCAGGTCCGGGAACATCACCTCGGTGAAGCCAAACTTGCTGAAGTCGGTAATGCGCGACGGGTACAGGCGGCCGATCAGGTGATCACACTCATGCTGCACCACCCGCGCGTGGAACCCTGAGGCAAAACGCACGATAGGCTCGCCCTTGGGGTCGACGCCTTCGTAGCGAATCTGCTGGTAACGCTGCACCGCGCCGCGCAGTCCGGGTACCGACAAACAGCCTTCGAAGCCCTCTTCCAGAATCGGACTCAGCGGTGTGATCAACGGGTTGATCAGGATCGTCTGCGGCACGGCCTCGGCATCCGGATAACGCTCGCTGTGCTCGAAGCCGAAGATCACCAGTTGCAGGTCGACGCCGATCTGTGGAGCAGCGAGGCCAACGCCCCCCACACTTTCCATGGTCTGGAACATGTCATCGATCAGTTGCCACAACTCGGGGCTGTCGAACATTTCGGCCGGCACCGGCGGGGCAATGCGCAGCAGGCGCTCGTCGCCCATTTTCAGAATTTCACGAATCATGATCAGGTTTCATCGATGGTCGGTTTGTGTGAGTGATCGCGGCCCAGCCCCGACACGTGGTGCTTTTCCTCATGGACGGGACCATGCTCGCCAGCTACTTTTTCGCCAGGGTCCTTGCCCTCTCGCGACATGTGCTCGATCACCGCGTTCATCTCCGCGCCCAGCAGCAGCACCGCTGCGGAAATGTAGAAGTACAGCAACAGCACGATGATCGCCCCGATACTGCCATACATGGCGTTGTAGTTGGCGAACTCCTTGACGTACAAACCGAAGCCCAGGGAAGCGATGATCCACACCACCACCGCCAGCACCGAGCCTGGGGTGATGAAGCGGAATTCCTGTTTGACGTCGGGCATGACGTAGTAGATCAACGCCACTGCGACCATCATCAGAATCACGATCACCGGCCAGCGCGCGATGGTCCAGAGCGTGACGATAAAGTTCTCAAGGCCGACTTGCGCAGCGATCCACTCCATCACCTGCGGCCCGAGCACCATCAGCGCTGCGGCGATCAGCAGCATGCCGGCAATGCCGACGGTGTAGATGATCGACAACGGAAAGCGTTTCCACAGCGGGCGCCCTTCAACCACGTCGTAGGCAGCGTTCATCGCGCTCATCATCAGCCGCACACCGGCGGACGCGGTATACAGCGCAATCACGATACCCACCGAGAGCAAGCCACCCTTGGACTGCTGAAGCTGGTCGATCACCGGGTTGACCTGTTCCAGCGCCTGGGGCGGCAGCACCAGTTCCGATTGCAGGCGCAGCCAGGAGAAGAAATCCGGCAGGTGCAGGAAGCCGATCAGGGCAATCAGGAACAGGATGAACGGAAACAGCGAAAACAGCATTTGATAGGCCAGCGCCGAGGCATAGGTCGACATCTCGTCGGCGATGAACTCGGTGACCGTGCGCATCATCACACGGTGCAGGGGCAAGCCTCTCATGTCCGGGAAAATCATTCGCGTCTCCATTCGCCGCATACGGATTTGGGTGGAAGTCGTGGCGACTCAGGGGCCGTTTTCTTTCATCAAGGTAGCCCAGTTGGCGACTTTGAAACAAATTCAGCGTGCAAGTTCAGGCTGACACAAAAACGGCCATCTGCAGATGGCCGCGTCTTCTTTTCATTAAAGGCATTTCGATGCAGGAAAGTCGTTACACAAGGTTGACCGGGGGCTTTTGCAGGGAGTTTCATTAATTTTCACCACGACATTTCATCGTTCAGTGCAGGTTGCGCTTTATGTTTGCGGGCCAACCCCTGAGAATGCGCAACACATTCAGGCCTTGGCGCTGAAGATCCAATCCCGTAGGAACGTTATGAAACTCGATAAAAAGCAGGCCATTGCCCGCAGAAACCAGGAACTCGGCGGTGCTGTGCTTGGCGTCAACAACTGCCACTTCGCCGAACTGAACCGTAACCGCAACATCTGGTGGTTCGACCTCCCGGTGACGCGCCTGGCCGTGGGTCAGTACGAGTGGATTCACCTGCTGATGCACACACCGGACACCGACGAGCTGCTGCACCTGAAAGTGCCGACCGTGTTCCTGCGCGAGAAGCTCGAAGGCCTGGTGGTGCGTAATGAAGGCAAGCGCAAGGCTGCATTGAGCCTGGAACTGAGCGCCGACAAGGACTCCTTCCTGCAAGACATGCGCCCGACGGGCACCAACGTCAACTTCGCGCCGTTCCGCTTGTAGGAGCGAGCTTGCTCGCGATGATCGTTAACGATAACGCGTGTTTATTGGTTAAACGCAGCGCTCTTGAGTCCATCGTCGGAACGCCGCCCGGAGCAAGCTCGCTCCTACAGATACATACAAAAAGCCCCGCATCTGCGGGGCTTTTTGTTTTACGCGGTAGCTTTCTTCGCGTTGATCTTCTTCAGCTCTTCATCGCGCAGTTCACGACGCAGGATCTTGCCGACGTTGGTGGTCGGCAGTGCATCGCGGAACTCCACGGAGCGCGGGACTTTGTAGCCTGTGACGTTGGCGCGCATGTGCTCCATCACCTGTTCCTTGGTCAGGATCGCCCCCGGCTTGGCGACGATGAAAATCTTGATCGCCTCGCCCGACTTCTCGTCCGGCACACCGATGGCCGCGCATTGCAACACACCCGGCAGGGTAGCCAGCACGTCTTCGAGCTCGTTCGGGTACACGTTGAAACCGGACACCAGGATCATGTCTTTCTTGCGATCGACAATGCGCATGTAGCCATCGGGCTGGATCAGCGCGATGTCACCGGTCTTCAACCAGCCTTCGCTGTCGAGGATTTCATCGGTGGCTTCCTGGCGCTGCCAGTAGCCTTTCATGACCTGTGGGCCTTTCACGCACAGCTCGCCGATTTCGCCCATCGGTTGTTCGACACCGGCATCGTTGATGACTTTGCACAGGGTCGACGGCACCGGAATGCCGATGGTGCCGATCTGGATGTTCTGGATCGGGTTGACCGTGGCCACCGGGCTGGTTTCGGTCATGCCGTAGCCTTCGCAGATGGCGCAACCGGTCACCGCTTTCCAGCGTTCGGCCGCGGCCAATTGCAGGGCCATGCCGCCCGACAAGGTGACTTTCAGCGCGGAGAAGTCCAGTTTGCGGAACCCTTCGTTGTTGCACAGGGCCACGAACAGGGTGTTCAGGCCGACAAAGCCGCTGAACTTCCACTTCGACAGTTCCTTGACCATCGCCGGCAGGTCACGCGGGTTGCTGATCAGGATGTTGTGGTTGCCGATCAGCATCATCGCCATGCAATGAAAGGTGAACGCATAGATGTGGTACAGCGGCAGCGGTGTGATCAGGATCTCGCAACCTTCATTGAGGTTGGAACCCATCAGCGCCTTGCACTGCAGCATGTTCGCCACCAGGTTGCGGTGGGTCAGCATCGCGCCCTTGGCCACGCCGGTGGTGCCGCCGGTGTATTGCAGCACCGCGACATCACCGCTGGCCGGATTGGCTTCCGCCACTGGCTGGCCCAGGCCCTTGCTCAGCACGTCATTGAACTTGACGGCTTTTGGCAAGTGATAGGCCGGCACCATCTTCTTCACGTACTTGATGACGCTGTTGATCAGCAAGCGCTTGAGCGGCGGCAGCAGGTCGGCGACTTCAGTGACGATCACGTGCTTGACGCCGGTTTTCGGCACCACGATTTGGGCCAGGTGCGCCATGTTGGCCAGGCAGACCAGGGCCTTGGCACCGGAGTCGTTGAATTGGTGTTCCATCTCCCGCGCGGTGTACAGCGGGTTGGTGTTGACCACGATCAGCCCGGCGCGAATTGCACCGAAGACGGCTACCGGGTACTGCAACACGTTGGGCAATTGCACGGCGATTCGATCGCCAGGCTGCAAGTCGGTATGCTGTTGCAGGTAAGCGGCAAACGCACCGGACAATTCGTACAGTTCACCGTAGGTGAGTGTCCTGCCCAGGTTGCTGAATGCCGGCTTGTTGGCGAAGCGTTGGCAGGATTGCTTCAACACTGCCTGAATATTCGGATACTCGTCTGGATTGATGTCTGTAGCAATCCCAGCTGGGTACTTATCCTTCCAAAAGTCTTCGATCATGGAAGCCCACTCCTCAGCAACGCGAATTCAGCACCGCATTTGATGCGATTATTATTGGTGTTTGGTCATTGGTGAATCTGGCTGATAGAAGGCCGAGAAGTCACAAAGCGCGCCGAGAGTAGCAGCTTTGCCGAGGGTCGACTAGAGCCAAAATAGGCCTCTACGGTCACAATTGTGACTCAAGACTAGCGATTGGTCATTTTAGAGCAAAAATTCTATTCATCCCCGAAAGCCCCGAAAATCGGGGCTTTCGCGCTAAAACTGTAGGAGCGAGCTTGCTCCGGGCGGCGTTCCGACGAAAAACGTCCGGACAACGCGATCATTCAAACAGGGCGCGTTATCGTTGACGTCCATCGCGAGCAAGCTCGCTCCTACAGGGGATCGGTCATTCACCGGTCAGGCGATATCACGCAATTCCCGCCGCAGGATCTTGCCCACCGGCGTCATCGGCAGCGACTCACGCAGAACAATGTGCTTCGGTACTTTGTACGCCGTGAAGTTTTCTTTGCAGTAAGCCTTCAACTCTTCAAGGCTGACCCCCGCTTCACGGGCCACCACAAACAGCTTCACCGCCTCCCCCGACCGCTCGTCGGGCACACCGATGACCGCGCAGTTGGCGACTTTCGGGTGTGCCATCACCACGTCTTCGATCTCATTCGGGTACACGTTGAAACCCGAAACAATGATCATGTCCTTCTTGCGATCGACGATGCGCACGAATCCGTCCGGGTCGATCACCGCGATATCACCGGACTTGAACCAGCCCTCGGCATCCAGCACTTCGGCCGTGGCATCAGGTTTTTGCCAGTAGCCCTTCATGATCTGCGGGCCTTTGATGCACAACTCGCCGCGTTCTCCCAAAGGTTGTTCGACGCCGTCATCACTGATGACTTTCAGCGCGGTGCCCGGCACCGGCAGGCCGACCGTGCCGATCCGCGATTGGCTGCCGTAGGGGTTGGTGCAGGCCACCGGCGAAGTTTCGGTCAGGCCGTAACCTTCGGTGATACGGCATCCGGTCAGTTGTTCCCAACGCTCGGCGGTTGCCTTGACCAGCGCAGTGCCGCCGGAGTTGGTGAGCTTGAGGCTGGAGAAGTCCAGGGTCTTGAAGTCCGGGTGATCCATCAGCGCGACGAACAGCGTGTTGAGCCCCAGCAACGCCGAGAACCGCCAGTTCTTCAGCTCCTTGATGAAGCCGCCGATGTCACGCGGGTTGGTGATCAGCACGTTGTGGTTGCCTGTCACCATCATGCACATGCAGTTCGCCGTGAAAGCATAGATGTGGTACAGCGGCAGCGGCGCGATCATCACCTCCTGGCCTTCGCGCAGCAGCGGCTGGCCGTCGCTGGCCGACTGGCTGAGACAGGCCCGCGCCTGTTGCATGTTCGCCACCAGGTTGCCGTGGGTCAGCATCGCGCCCTTGGCAAGGCCCGTGGTGCCGCCGGTGTATTGCAGTACGGCGATGTCGTCAAGGCCGACCTTCAGCGGCTTGATACCCAGGCCACGGCCCATGCGCAGCGCACTCTTGAAGGAAACGGCCTGGGGCAAGGAATAGTCCGGGACCATCTTCTTGACCTTGCTCACCACGGTGTTGACCAGCCACCCCTTGGCAGTGGGCATCAGGTCGCCCATCTTCGCTTCGATCAGGTACTGGATATCGGTGTCGGGCAGCACTTCCTGGACTTTCTGGCCGAACATGTTCAGGTACACCAGCGCCCGGGCGCCGGAATCCTTGAACTGGTGGCGCATTTCCCGCGCGGTGTACAACGGGTTGGTGTTGACCACGATCAACCCGGCGCGCAAGGCACCGAACACGGCGATCGGGTAATGCAGGACGTTGGGCATCTGCACCGCGATGCGGTCACCCGGCACCAGATCGGTGTGGGCTTGCAGGTAGCCGGCGAAGGCAGCGCTCTGACGCTCCAGTTCGGCGTAGGTCAGGGTCACGCCCATGTTGCTGAACGCCGGGCGGTCAGCAAACTTCTTGCAGGAACGCTCGAACACCTCGATCACCGACTTGTAGGTTCCCAGATCGATATCCATGGGCACGCCGGCCGGGCGTTTGTCATTCCAGAAATCAGGTTGCATTGTTCTTGTCCTCTTTACCTGAATCTATCCCGGGCCACTTTTCTGTCATTTTTCAAAAAAAAATGCAAAAAGCGGAGCTTCACGGACACTAGCAGTTATGACGTAGCAGGCAAATATGCCCACGGCCGTCATTGACCGTATGAATCTTCTTGCCGTGGCGTAGGCTGATCAGACGCCCAGCCAAGGATGCGCTATAAACTGCAACGAGCTGTTTGCGACCAGGCAGCCTCATGCAAAGGAACCGCCATGATCCATGACACTTTCTGGCTGACCACGAGCGACCACAGCCGCCTCTTCGTCAACCAGTGGCTTCCCGACGGCAGCCTCAAGGCAATGATTCTGCTGGCACACGGCATGGCCGAACACAGCGGTCGCTATGGTCCCCTGGCGGAAAAACTCTGTGAACAGGGCTATGGCGTGTGCGCGCCGGACCTGCGTGGACATGGCAAAACTGCCGAAAACGGGACGCTCGGGCATTTCGCCGATGACGATGGCTGGTGCAAGGTCGTGAGCGACCTGGCCTGCCTCAACCAGCACATCGGCCAGCAGTACCCTGGCGTGCCGATCGTGCTGTTGGGTCACAGCATGGGCAGCTACATCGCCCAAGGCTATCTGCTGCACCACAGTGCCAGCCTGCACGGGGCAATCCTCAGCGGCTCGAACTTCCAGCCCGTGGCGCTTTATCGCGCGGCCCGGCAAATCGCCCGTTTCGAACGCCTGCGCCAAGGCCGCAAAGGACGCAGCGCATTGATCGAATGGCTGTCGTTCGGCTCGTTCAACAACAAATTCAAACCGGCACGCACGCCGTTCGACTGGCTCAGCCGTGATCCGGCGCAGGTCGATCTGTACGTCAACGACCCGCTCTGTGGTTTTCGCTGCACCAATCAACTGTGGATCGATTTGCTCGGCGGCTTGCAGCAAATCAGCAAAGCGTCCAATCTCGCCCAGATCGACCCGGGCCTGCCGTTGCTGGTGATTGGCGGCGAATGTGATCCGGTGAGCGAAGGCAAACGTCTCAAGGATCTGGCCGACGCGCTGCGGGCGGCTGGCAGCCAGCACCTGCAACTGACCGTTTACCCACAGGCGCGGCACGAACTGTTCAACGAGAGCAACCGCGATGAAATCATCGCCGATGTGCTGAACTGGATCGCACAGGCCTTGAGCACTCCTCGGCCGCACCGATCCGAATAGTTTTTTGTGGATTTTTTAATTCGTTACAGGAATCGAGACAGATGACCCAGGTTACCAACACCCCTTACGAGGCCCTCGAAGTCGGCCAGACCGCCAGTTTCAGCAAGACCGTTGAAGAGCGTGACATCCAGTTGTTCGCCGCGATGTCCGGCGATCACAACCCGGTGCACCTGGATGCCGACTACGCCGCCAGCACCATGTTCAAGGAGCGCATCGCCCACGGCATGTTCAGCGGTGCGTTGATCAGCGCAGCGGTCGCCTGCGAACTGCCTGGGCCGGGGACTATCTATCTCGGCCAGCAAATGAGCTTTCAGAAACCGGTGAAGATCGGCGACACCCTGACCGTGCGCCTGGAAATCCTGGAAAAACTGCCGAAATTTCGCGTACGCATTGCCACCCGCGTATTCAACCAGCGCGATGAACTGGTGGTGGATGGCGAGGCGGAAATCCTCGCGCCACGCAAGCAACAGAGCGTGACCTTGACCACGCTGCCGGCGATCAGCATCGGCTAACTCTCTGTGGCGAGGGGGCTTGTCGCAATGCCTGTATTTTCCAGACTGACCGAATCAAGACGATCGATCGATGAATCCTGAAAAGCTCGAACTGCTGATCACCCGCGAGATGCCCTTCGGCAAGTACAAGGGTCGAATCATTGCCGACCTGCCCGGCCCTTACCTGAACTGGTTCGCCCGGGAAGGTTTCCCCCATGGCGAGTTGGGTGGCCTGCTGGCCCTGATGCAGGAAATCGACCACAACGGTTTGTCGGACTTGCTCGAACCGCTGCGCGCCAAACACGGCAAACCGGCTCCGCGCCACTGAACACCTACCGAGTGCCCCATGCCCGACAACACCCGCCGCGCCCGTGATGAAACCTTCTGGAAAACCTTTGCCGACCGCTACGATGTCGAACCCGGCCCGCTCAACCTGGAGAACGGTTACTTCGGGCGCATGTCGCGCACGGTGGTCGAGGAATACCAGCGCAACATCGAGCTGATCAACCGCAGCAATTCGGTCTATGTGCGCCAGCGCTTCGAACAGGGCGACAGCCTGAAGATCCGCGCGCAACTGGCCAGGTTGATCGGCGTACCCGCCGACAGCATCGCCCTGACCCGCAACGCGTCGGAAGGTTTGCAGTCGCTGATCCGCAACTACAACCGGCTGCAGCCCGGCGATCAGGTACTGGTTTGCGATCTGGAATACGACACGGTCAAAGGCGCCATGCGCTGGCTGGCGCGTCATCGCGGTGTTGAAGTGATCGAGATCGAACACACCCACCCGGCAACCTTCGACAGCCTGCTCAATACCTACCGCGAAACCTTCGCACGACACCCACGGCTGAAGCTGATGGCCCTGACCCACGTCACCCATCGCACGGGCCTGGTGATGCCGGTGCAGGCGATTGCAGTCGCGGCAAAGGAACACGGCATCGACGTCATCCTCGACGGTGCCCATGCCCTCGGTCAGTTCGAATTCGACCTGGCCGAGTTCGGTATCGCCTTCGCCGGCTACAACCTGCACAAGTGGATCGGCGCACCGCTGACGCTCGGCTTTATCTACATCGACCCCGAACGCCTGGCCGATATCGACCCGGACATGGGCGAAATGCATTTTCCACCCACTGACATTCGCGCCCGTACCTCGTACAGCACCCCCAACATCCCGGCGCTGCTGACCCTGCCGCTGGTGCTCGAAGAACATTGGGCGATGGGGGGTGCTGCGGCCAAGGGTTCTCGGCTCAACTACCTGCGCAACCTGTGGGTCCGCCCCGTGCGCGAACTACCGGGCATCGAAGTCCTGACCCCGGACGACCCGCGACTGTACTGCGGCATCACGTCCATGCGTTTCATCGCACAGACCGATCAGCAGGCGATGGTCGAGCGGCTGCTCAAGGACTACAACCTGTTCACCGTGGTACGCACTGGCGCGGCGTGCGGCCCGTGCATCCGCATCACTCCGGGACTGACCACAACCGCCGAGCACATGACGCGGCTGACCACGGCGCTGACGCAATTGTGCTGACCTGTAGGAGCGAGCTCGCTCGCGAAAAACTTCCAGGCACCGCTGGCTATCGGGTTCCCGCGTTATCGTTCACGACCATCGCGAGCGAGCTCGCTCCTACAGGTATTAATTGCCTCAACTTTTCGCGGGCAAAAAAAAACGGTGCGCCGACCAAGCGCACCGTAAAGCCGTAGAACACACAACGAAGTGTAGGGTGAAGCGATCAGTCCAGCAGCGCCAAAGCCTCGGCGGTGCATTCCTGAATGCGGGCCCAGTCGCCGTTCTTGATCCACTCCGGATCGAGCATCCAGCTACCGCCCACGCACATGACGTTTTTCAACGCCATGTAGCTCTTGATATTGGCCGGGCCCACGCCGCCGGTCGGGCAGAATTTCACTTCGCCGAACGGGCCGCCCAAAGCCTTGATAGCCGCAACGCCGCCGCTGACTTCGGCCGGGAACAGCTTGAAGCGGCGATACCCCAGGCCGTAGCCTTCCATGATGCCCGAGGCATTGCTGATGCCCGGCAACAGTGGAATCGGGCTGGCGACGCTGGCTTCCAGCAGGTCACGGGTGATGCCCGGCGTGACGATGAATTGCGAGCCGGCCGCTTCCGCCGCTGCCAGCATGTGGCGATCGAGCACGGTGCCAGCACCTGTCACCAGCTCCGGACGCTGCTCGCGCAGGATCTGGATGGCCTTGAGGCCGAATTGCGAACGCAGGGTCACTTCCAGGGCCGTCAGGCCACCGGCCGCCAGGGCGTCGGCCAACGGCAGAACGTCTTGCTCGCGGGCGATGGTGATCACCGGCAGGATCCGCGCTTTCGCGCAGATGCTGTCGATCAGGGCAACTTTGTCCGCCATGGAAACGGTCGGGGATGGGTTTGTCATAGCGGCTGTTCCTTGGCTCATGGGCACCAGTAAATCTCTAACGTGGGTTGCAGAAATGCGCGCACCGGCATTTCGGTGACATCGTCACCGGCCAGCGCGAAACTCAGGGTGGTCAGCTTGGACGAACCGGAAATCGACAGAATTTTATGTTTGGCCGAGGCCAGTAGCGCCCGGCTCATGGTCAGGCGCTGATGCGGCACGGTCGGCGCCAGCATCGGCCAGCAACGACGAGTGCCGTCGACTTTCAAGGCCTCGTCAAGGTTCGGGCTGTTGGGGAACAGCGATGCGGTGTGGCCGTCATCGCCCATGCCGAGGATCAGCACGTCGATCACCGGCAATTCGGACAACAAACGGTCGGCCTGCTCGGCCGCCTGTTCCAGGTTGGCACTGGCGCTGTACAGGTTCAGGAATTGCGCCTTGGCCGCCGGGCCTTGCAGCAGGTAACGCTTGATCAGGCCGGCATTACTGTCGGCGTGCTCCACCGGCACCCAGCGCTCATCGGCCAGGCTGATCACCACGTTCGACCAGTCCAGCGTCTGTTTGGCCAGGTGCTGGAAAAACGCCACCGGGCTGCGGCCACCGGAAACCACCAGGGTCGCAGTGCCCTGGTCTTCGATCGCGTCGCTCAGTTTTTTCGCCACGTTCAGCGCCAGGCTTTCAGCCAGCAGCACCGGGCTCTTGAACGCATGGGCGCTGACGCCCTGCGGCAGTTTCAAATCAGATATCGCCATACCACGACCTCCCGTCCCGCGTGATCAGAGCAATGGAGCTCATCGGCCCCCAGGACCCGGCCGCGTACGGCTTGGGCGCATCACCGGATTTTTTCCACCCGGCGATCAACTGGTCACACCAATTCCACGCGGCTTCGATTTCATCTTTACGGACAAACAGGTTCTGATTGCCGCGCATCACTTCCAGCAACAACCGCTCGTAGGCATCGGGAATCCGTGCGCTGCTCCAGGTGTCGGAAAAATTCAGCTGCAACGGACCGCTGCGCAGCTGCATGCCTTTGTCCAGGCCTTGATCTTTGGTCATCACGCGCAAGGAAATGCCTTCGTCCGGCTGCAGGCGGATAATCAGCTTGTTGCTGATTTGCAGGCGCTGCTCGGGAGCGAAGATGTAGTGCGACGGTTCCTTGAAGTGGATGACGATCTGCGACAGCTTCTGCGGCATGCGCTTGCCGGTACGCAGGTAAAACGGCACGCCGGCCCAGCGCCAGTTGCGGATGTCAGCGCGCAGGGCAACAAAGGTTTCGGTATTGCTCTGGGTGTTGGAGTTAGGTTCTTCCAGGTACCCCGGCACTGCTTTGCCTTCGCTGTAGCCGGCGATGTACTGGCCGCGCACTACCTGGGTGGTCAGGCCTTCCGGGCTGATCGGCGCCAGGGCCTTGAGCACTTTGACCTTCTCGTCGCGGATGCTGTCGGCGGACAGGTCGGCCGGCGGGTCCATGGCGATCAGGCAGAGCAGTTGCAGCAGGTGGTTCTGGATCATGTCCCGCAGCTGGCCGGCCTTGTCGAAGTAACCCCAGCGGCCCTCGATGCCGACCTGCTCGGCCACGGTGATTTCCACGTGGGAAATGTAATTCTGGTTCCACTGGGTTTCGAACAGGCTGTTGGCGAAACGCAGGGCGATCAGGTTCTGGACGGTTTCCTTGCCCAGATAATGGTCGATGCGGTAGGTGCGGTTCTCCGGGAAGAACTGCGCCACGGCGTCGTTGACCTTGCGCGAGGATTCCAGGTCCGAACCGATGGGCTTTTCCAGCACCACGCGGGTGTTTTCTGCCAGACCGACCTTGGCCAGGTTCTCGCAAATCGCGCCATACACGGCGGCCGGGGTCGCAAAGTAGGCGATGACCCGCTGCGCACTGCCGGCGGACTCGGCCAGGGCCACATAATCTTCGCCGTTGAGGAAGTCGACGTGCAGGTAGCTCAGGCGTGCCAGGAAACGCTCGACCACGGCTTCGTCCAGCTCTTTGGCACCGACATAACGGCGCAGCTCAGAGGTGATGAACGCCAGGTGTTCCTGCTCGCTGCCAGCCTCACGGGCCAGCGCGATGATGCGCGTGTCCTCGTGCAAGAGGCCTGCACCGTCGAGTTGATAAAGGGCAGGAAACAGTTTGCGTAAGGCCAGGTCGCCAAGGGCGCCGAACAAGGCAAAGGTGCACGGTTCAACCGTAATCGAGAGCATGATGTTTGTTCTTTTATCAAGTTAAGCTACAAATACCTTTTTTTAAGGCATCACTCAAGGGAAAATGTAGTAATAACCACAACATTTTCGCAAAATACAGATTGCGAGTGGTGGTCGGTCGGAGCCATCAGTAGGATAGGCCACCGTTACGGGCCTCACCAAAGGCCCTTTTTGCATTAGCCGCGCGCTTATCGGTGCCGGTGAATCAAGGATACTTATATGGACCGCGTGCGAAATTTACTGGAGCAAATCCAGAATCGCCTTGAAGAGCTGAACAAGGCCGAACGCAAAGTCGCCGAGGTGATCCTGCTCAACCCGCAGCAGGCCACCCGCTTCAGCATCGCCGCCCTCGCCCAGGCCGCCTCGGTCAGCGAACCGACGGTCAACCGTTTCTGCCGTTCGTTCGGCGTCAGCGGCTACCCCGAGCTCAAGCTGCAACTGGCCCAGAGCCTGGCCAGTGGTGCCGCGTACGTCAGCCGTGCAGTGGAAGCCGACGACAATCCGGAGGCCTACACACAGAAGATCTTCGGCAGCGCCATTGCCTCGCTGGACAGCGCCTGCCAGGCACTGGACCCGAACCTGATCAGCCGCGCCGTCGACCTGCTGATCCAGGCGCGGCAAATCCACTTCTTCGGCCTCGGCGCCTCGGCCCCGGTGGCACTGGATGCGCAGCACAAGTTCTTCCGTTTCAACCTGGCCGTCACGGCCCACGCGGATGTGCTGATGCAGCGCATGATTGCCTCGGTGGCCCACACCGGCGAATTGTTCGTGATCATTTCCTACACCGGCCGCACCCGCGAACTGGTGGAAGTGGCGCGCATCGCCCGGGAAAACGGCGCCTCGGTGCTTGGCCTGACCGCCGAGAACTCGCCACTGGCCAAGGCCAGCACCCTGAGCCTGAACATTCCGCTGCCGGAAGACACCGACATCTACATGCCGATGACGTCGCGGATCATCCAGCTGACCGTGCTGGACGTGCTCGCCACGGGCATGACCTTGCGCCGGGGCGTGGATTTCCAGCCGCATCTGCGCAAGATCAAGGAGAGCTTGAATGCGAGCCGGTATCCGGTGGGGGATGAGTTCAATTAGGACGCTTCGCGTAAAAGATCGCAGCCTCGTTCCACTCGACAGCTCCTACAGGTATACGCGCTTGTGTAGGAGCTGCCGAAGGCTCGGGCCGCGTTCGGACGATCTTGATCTTCTTTACACCCCCACCCGCGCCTGCAAACTCAAATGCGCCCGCTCCCCGGGCGCAAGGCACAGGCTGTCGGTGCCGCCGCTCGCGGCTTCGACACAGACAAATTCGGATATCTCGTTCCAGGTCACCCCAAGCAATGGCCGCGAGCCGGGGTGCCACACCACCGTGTCGGCCTTATCCCCCGTATCGATGCACAAAGCCCGCTGCCAGGCGTGGTCGTTGAGCTGCAATTCGCCGTCGTGCTGGAACACCCGCTGACATCCGCCGTCCACGCGCAACTCGCCTTCCTGCTGACAGGCCTGCCGGCTCAACTGGTCGTAACCCTGCGCACCTTCGAGCCCAGACAGCGCTATCTCACTCACATCGCCAATACGCCAGTAGGCGTGCAAAGCCTGGCTCAACTGGCACGGCATGTCGTCCTGATGCTCGGTGCTCAGGCGCAGCTCCATGCGCTCACCCAAGTGGGCGTGCAAGTCCACCTGCCAGTCGCACAACTTCAGCTGCCAGTGCAATCGCACGCCATCGTCGTCACTGTTGCTGTCGAGCAGCTTCCAGTCGAGCAAGCGCGCCCAGCCATGGGACGGCCAGGCATTTTCGCTCGGATGCCGGCCATACCACGGCCAACACACCGGCACGCCGCCGCGAATGGCGCCGACCTGCGGCCATTTGGCCGCGCACCACAGCCAGGGTTTCTGGCCCGTGGGCTGGAAGTGCAACAACTGCGCCCCCTGACGGCTGAACACCGCCTGACACAGCGGATGATCGATCACCAGCACATCGCGCACCTGATAGCGCTCCCACGCAAACACCGGACGTTCGCGCAAGGATTTGAAGAAGCGTTGTAGCGGATGCTCAAGCATGTGCCACGGTCCTGAAAATCAACTGTCACCGGGGTGCGCGGCCCACAAAAAAAAGCGGACAGCCATGGCTGTCCGCAAATATGCGCACATTGAGAGAAGCTTATCGCAGACGCGTCAGAACACCGACTGAATTTTCAGGCCGGCCACCAGCGCGTTGTCGACTTCATCCACGCCACCCGGGTGTGTGACGTATTGCAGGTTGGGACGCACGGTCAGCCAGTTGGTCACGTGGAAGCCGTAGTTGATCTCGTAGTTGTATTCGGTTTCACGAATGGGTGAGAACAGCGGATTTTCGTATTCCGAAACACCATTGGCCGCGTTGGTCAGCTCGGCGTTTTTCTTCACGTCATCGTTGACATGGATACGGGCGAAACCGATGCCCATGTCATCCTTCGGACGTGCGTCGAACGGGCCCTTGTACACGAACATCAGCGACTGGTAGTTGTCGACGACGTTAGTGTCCTTGTCGTGGAAGGTGGCGTTGGCCGCGATGTTCAGACCGCGAGAAGCGTCACCGTTGTGACTGGTGAGTTGCTGCTGCGCGACGAACCAGTAGCCGTGCTTGCTATCGTGGACGCGAAAAGGGTTGCCGGTGGTCGCTGCGTCCTGGCCGTTATCGTCTTTGAGAACGTCATCGGCAGGGGCTGTGCTTTTGTAGTAACCGACACGGTATTCACCCGGCAGGCTGTTGACCTTCGGCGACCAGACCAGTTCGACCGGCAGCACGGTGCCCGCAGTACCGCTGCCGCTGAGTTTGAAGCCGTTGCCGTGTTCCAGTTGCGACGGGTTCTGGTTGTACGCACCAATCTGAGCGTAGAGCTCGTCATTGATGTTGTACTTCACGCGGATCGCCGCCTGGCTGACAGGCCAGTTGAACCAGACGTTGGTGGCCCAGTTACCCACTTGGGATCCGCAGAACGCCAGGTTCTGGAATTCGCACGGGAAGGTGTTGAAGTCTTCACCTTCACCGAAGTAACCGGCTTTGACGTCCAGTTTGTTGTCGAAGAACTGATGCTGAATCCACAACTGGGTCAAACGCACCATATGGCCACGACCGAAGACTTCCTGGGAGGAGCTCAAGGTGCCGGCACGCGGATCGCCGATACGGTCGTTGGAGATGTTCTCACCGTTACGGTTGGTGAGCTGGATCTTGGCCTGGGTGTTATCCCAGCCGAACAGCTTCTCCAGGTCCAGCGCCGCGCCCAGGCCGAACTGATCGGCGTAGCGCGCGGTCTTGTCATCGTTGAAACCGCCATGGAGGTTGCCGCCGACTTCTCCGACGTAATCCATCTTGATGTCGATGCCTTGCTCGATCAGCTTGGTACGCTCGCCACCCCAATCGCCCGTCATCCACTTGGAGTCGGAGCTGAATGCTTCATCGGCCATCGCATTGCCGGCCAGAACCAGTGCTGCCGCTGCTGAAACCTGGCAGATCAACCGGGCCTTGTTCTTCATCTTCATCCCTACTTCCTCGTTTTATTGTTATTAACTTTTCTTCTTTAACGCGGTTACATCAGTTGCGACGCACGACAGGTCGCGCATCACGAATCCCCCCTGTAGGAGCGAGCTTGCTCGCGATGGTCTCAAATGCACCGCGTTCACCCAGACGGTGCACGTCATCGTTAACGTCCATCGCGAGCAAGCTCGCTCCTACAGTTTTGATCTTCAGCGGCCTTTGAATCGGGCCACGTTGTCAGTGTGCGCCTCGGCTTGCGGCACGCCGGCCACCCCCAGTCGCTCCCCACTCTTGGCATCGAACAACAGCACTTTCGCCGGATCGAATTGCAACGTCAGGGTCTCGCCCACCGCCGGCGCCACGTCCGGTGCCAGTCGGCAGCAGACCTTGGTGTCGTTGAGGTTGACGAAGACCAGGGTGTCGGGACCGGTCGGTTCGGTGACCTGGACTTCGGCACGAATGGTCGGCAAACCGTTCGCTTCGCCGTTGGCCAGGATGATCTGCTCAGGGCGCATGCCGAGGATCACTTCGCGGTCTTCGAGACCGGCGTCCTGCATGCCCAAAGGCAACTCGCAACGGGCCTGGCCGCTGTCGAGCAGCGCGACCAGACGACCGTCCTTGCGCTGCAGGCGCAGCGGGATGAAGTTCATTGGCGGCGAACCGATGAAGCTCGCCACGAACAGGTTGGCCGGGTTGTTGTAGATGTCCTTCGGCGTACCGAACTGCTGGATGATCCCGTCCTTCATCACCGCCACTTTGTCGCCCAGGGTCATGGCTTCGATCTGGTCGTGGGTCACGTAGACCGTGGTGGTTTTCAGGCGCTGGTGCATCAGTTTCATTTCGGTGCGCATCTCGACCCGCAGCTTGGCGTCGAGGTTGGACAGCGGCTCGTCGAACAGATAAATCTTCGGCCGCCGCGCCAGCGCACGGCCCATCGCCACACGCTGCTGCTGGCCACCGGAGAGTTGGCCGGGTTTGCGGCTGAGCAGGTGTTCGATCTGCAACAGCTTGGAAACCCGAGCGACTTCTTCGTCGATTTCGGCGGTGGGCATCTTGCGGATCTTCAGGCCGAAGGCGATGTTGTCCCGCACGCTCATGGTCGGGTACAGCGCGTAGGACTGGAACACCATGGCGATGTCGCGATCCTTGGGGCTCATGCCGCTGATGTCGGCGTCGTCCACCAGGATTGCGCCGCCGCTGATGGTTTCCAGGCCGGCGATGCAGTTCATCAGCGTGGATTTGCCGCAGCCCGACGGGCCGACCAGGATCAGGAATTCCCCGTCATCGATTTTCAGTTCGATGTTTTTCAGGGTGTCCGGCAAACCGGCGCCGTAGGTCTTGTTGACGTTGCGTAATTCGAGAGTTGCCATGTTCTACCCCTTGACCGCGCCGGACGTCAGCCCACGCAGGAAATACTTGCCAGCGAATATGTAGACCAGCAGTGTCGGCAGCCCGGCGATCATCGCGGCGGCCATATCAACGTTGTATTCCTTGGCCCCGGTACTGGTGTTGACAAGGTTGTTCAGGGCCACGGTAATTGGCTGGGCATCGCCACTGGCGAAGACCACGCCGAACAGGAAGTCATTCCAGATCTGGGTGAACTGCCAGATCAGGCAGACCATCACGATCGGGATCGACATCGGCAGCAGGATTTTCAGGAAGATCGTGAAAAAGCCCGCGCCATCGAGCCGCGCCGCTTTGACCAGCGCATCCGGAATGCTCACGTAGTAGTTGCGGAAGAACAGCGTGGTGAACGCCAGGCCGTAGACCACGTGCACCAGCACCAGACCAGTGGTGGTGTTCGCCAGCCCGAACTTGCCGAGGGTGAACGAGGCTGGCAACAGCACGGTCTGGAACGGCAGGAAGCAGCCGAACAGCAACAGGCCGAAGAACAGTTGCGAACCACGGAAGCGCCACATCGACAGCACGTAGCCGTTCATCGCACCGATGAAGGTCGAGATCAGCACCGCCGGCACGGTGATCTTCACCGAGTTCCAGAAGTAGCCGCCGACCACGTCCCAGGCCTTGATCCAGCCGATGCCGTCGATCACGGTCGGCCAGCTCAACAGGTTGCCGGTACGGATGTCTTCCGGGGATTTGAAACTGGTCAGCAGCATCACCACCAGCGGGATCAGGTACACCGCCGCTGCCAACAGAAGGGTGGCGTAGATCGCGATACGGCTGAAGCTGAGCGATGGTTTGCCGAGTTGATTAGTCATGGCGTTTGCCTCGCAGCTCGGAGTACAGGTACGGCACGAGGATGGTCAGCACGGCGCCGAGCATCAGCATGGCGCTGGCCGAACCGATGCCCATCTGGCCACGGCTGAACGTGAAGGAATACATGAACATCGCCGGCAGGTCGGAGGAGTAACCCGGACCGCCCGCGGTCATCGCCGCGACCAGGTCGAAGCTCTTGATCGCAATGTGCGCCAGGATCATGAAGGCGCTGAAGAACACCGGGCGCAGGCTCGGCAGGACGATCTTCAGGTAGATGGTCGGCAGGCTCGCACCATCGACCTGGGCGGCACGGATAATCGACTGATCGACACCGCGCAGGCCGGCAAGGAACATCGCCATGACAAACCCGGAGGCTTGCCATACGGCGGCGATCACCAGGCAGTAAACCACTCGATCCTGATCCACCAGCCAGTCGAGGCGGAAGCCTTCCCAGCCCCAGTCCCGCAGCATCTTGTCCAGGCCCAGGCCCGGGTTGAGCAGCCATTTCCACGCGGTACCGGTGACGATCATCGACAGCGCCATCGGGTACAGGTAGACGGTGCGGATGAAGCCTTCCTTGCGAATGCGCTGGTCCAGCAGCACGGCGAGGAACACGCCCAGCACCAGGCTGATGCCGATGAACATGCCGCCGAACAGCGCCAGGTTCTTGCTCGCGACCCACCAGCGGTCGTTGTCCATCAGGCGCATGTATTGCTGCAGGCCGACCCACTTGTAGCTCGGCATGAAGCTGGAGTTGGTGAAGGACAGTATGAACGTCCAGATGATGTAACCGTAGAAGCCAACCAATACGATCAGCATGCTCGGCGCGAGTACCAACTTGGGTAGCCAGCGTTGCAGCGCATCGAACGGTGAGGCTTTGCTGAAAACCGCCACAGAGCTCATCGGGATAATCCAGGTTTAGATGTAAGGATCGGAGTGCGATCCCTTGTGTAGGAGCGAGCTTGCTCGCGATGGAGTGTCAGAAACATCTGAGTAGCTGACACACCTTCGCGAGCAAGCTCGCTCCTACATAGGGGGCGCTCGGTGTCAGGGATTACTGGGCCGCTTTGACAGCCGAGGCCAGTTGGGCGCTGGCCTTGGCCGGGTCAGCATCCTTGTCGTTCATGAAGTTGGTGACCACGTCGAAGATCGCACCCTGCACGGCCAGGGAAGTGGCCATGTTGTGCGCCATGCTCGGTTGCAGGCCGCCGGTCTTGTCGTCAGCGATGAAGTCCTTCGCCGACTTCTGCGCGCACTCGTCGAAGCCGAGCTTGTCCATTTCGTTCAGCATGTCGTTACGTACCGGGATCGAACCCTTGTTCATGCTGAAGACTTTCTGGAAGTCGGTGCCCAGCGCCACTTTGGCCAGGTCTTGCTGGGCAGCGATGTCGCCCTTGCGATCGGCTTTGAGCTTGAACACCGCCAGGGAGTCGATGTTGTAGGTGAAGGCTTTTTCGGTGCCCGGGAACGCTACGCACAGGTAGTCCTTGCCGGCGACTTTCTTCGCCGCAGTCCACTCGCTTTTCGCCCAGTCGCCCATCATCTGCATACCGGCCTTGCCATTGATGACGTCGGCGGCGGCGATGTTCCAGTCACGACCGGCGCGGTTCGGGTCCATGTAGCCGGTGATCTTTTTCAGCTCAGCGAACGACTGGGTCATCTGCGGGCCGGACAGGGTTTTCTGGTCCAGGTCGACCAGGGCTTTCTTGTAACCGTCAGCCCCCATGACGGAGAGCACCACGTCTTCGAACACGGTGCTGTCCTGCCAAGGCTGACCGCCGTGGGCGAGCGCGATGAAGCCTGCGGCTTTGAGCTTGTCGCCGGCGGCATAGAACTCTTCGAGGGTCGTCGGGGCCTTTTCGATCCCGGCTTTCTTGAACACTTGCGGGTTGATCCACAGCCAGTTGACGCGGTGGATGTTCACCGGCACGGCGACGTAGTCACCTTCGTACTTCACGGTGTCGGAGACCTTCTTCGACAGCAGGCCATCCCAGTTTTCCGACTTGGAGACTTCTTTCAGCGCGTCGGTGCTGAGCAGGCCAGTGCTGCCCCACTCCTGGATATCCGGACCTTTGATCTGCGCGACGCCCGGCGGGTTGCCGGCTACGGCGCGACTTTTGAGTACGGTCATGGCCGTGGAACCGCCGCCACCGGCGACTGCACCATCCTTCCAGGTGAAGCCGTCTTTTTCGACTTGAGCCTTCAGGACATCGACCGCTGCTTTTTCACCACCGGAGGTCCACCAGTGAACGACTTCAACGGAACCTTTGGATTCGGCGGCAAGCACACTGAGGGGGAGCGCAGACAGGGAAGCGAGAGAAATGACAGTAGCGAGGCGAGAAATCGCATTCATCCAGGAGCACCTTTCTTGTTGTTATGCATGCAAGTCTATTGCTTGCGCTGCATAGGAGTTTAAACAGGGGATATCCCCTCGCAGGTAACGAAGGGATGCGCGAATGTCACCGCATGGTTACATAGAACCGCTCTGGGACAACTGCGCCAGCGCCGTGGCCATGCTCGGTGCCAGCGCCAGGCGCGGAATCAGCACGGCTTGCCAGGCGTGGTAAAGGTCAGGTTTGCCGGGCCAGATATCGGCACTCGGGCGGTTTTGCGGGTTGAGTTCGTGATGCCAGCTGCCGCCTTCGCGGTCGATGAAATGACTGTCACAAAATTCCCAGAACAGTCGGTACCAGTGCTCGTACTGCTCATCGCCAGTACGTTTGAGTAGCGCACTGGCGGCGGCACTGGCCTCGCAATGGGTCCAGTGCAGGCGATGGCGGACCACCGCTTTGTTGTCCCAGTCCAGGGTGTAGACAATCCCCGGCGCGCCATCGATGTTCCAGCCGTGACGGCAGTTGTGCTCGAAAAGTTTTTGCGCGTCGGTGACCAGCCAGCCCGGCGTGAGCATCCCCGCTCTCACCCGCGAAGCTTCGAGATGCAGCAACAATCGCGCCCACTCGAATCCATGGCCCGGGGTGGTGCCGTAGGGGCGGAAGCCGTCGGCCGGATTGTCGCGGTTGTAGTCCCGTAGCGGCTGCCAGTCGCGGTCGAAATGCTCGATCACCAGGTAATCGTTGGCTGCGGCATGACCATGGATCACTCGCTCGACAATCCGTTGGGCACGGCTCAGCCAGCGGTTGTCTTCAGTGACATCGGCCAGGGCGAGGAAGGCTTCGGTGGCGTGCATGTTGCTGTTGGCGCCTCGGTACGCCTCCTCCTCGCTCCAGTCGCGGTTGAAGGACTCGCGCAGCGTGCCCTCCTCCTCACTCCAGAAATATGTGTCGATGATGTCGATCGCATCATCGAGCAAGGCTTGTGCACCGGGACGTTGCGCGACCACCGCAGAACTTGCCGCCAGCGCCACGAAAGCATGCAGGTAGGCATTCTTGCCGGTGTTGCCATCGCGATGTTCGGCGGCCGCGAACCAGCCGCCATGCAGCGCATCACGCAATGGCCCGCGCAGCGCCGCAACGCCGTGATCGACCAGCTCGGCAAAACCCGGCAAGCCCTGAATATGGGCCATGGCGAAGCTGTGGGTCATGCGCGCGGTGTTCATGGTGTGGGCTTGCGCATCAGCCGCAAGGCGACCCTTTTCATCGAGATTGCCGAAGCCTTCAGGCAGCTTCGAAGCCTTGGCGAAGGCCAGCAGGCGCAAGCCCTCGGTGGCGAGCCATTGCTGATGGGCAGGTGCGTTCAGCCAACTGCTGAAGGCCGGTTGGAAGGTGTCCATGGCGTACCTTTTTTGTTGTTATGACTGTGGGGCAGCATAAACAACAGACGAAGGCGGGCTTGTAACGAAGGGGGTGGGTTATGTCACCGAGTTGTGACAAACACAAAGCAAGATCAAAAGATCGCAGCCTGCGGCAGCTCCTACACCGATCTCTGTAGGAGCTGCCGCAGGCTGCGATCTTTTGACCTTCTAATCGGCAGAGCGCGGTAACTGCAGGGTCACCCGCAATCCGCCTTCACGCAAATTCTGCAGACTCACCTCACCGCCATGGCTATGGGCAATGTTGCGGGCAATCCCCAACCCCAACCCATAACCCTGCTGCTGCCCGGCCAGACGGAAGTGCGGTTCGAACACCTGCTCCAGCCTCTGCTCCGGCACGCCCGGCCCTTCATCATCGACGTGCAGGACGAACGCGCTTTCGTCGTCATCGATATGCAGGTGCGCGTTCTGCCCGTACTTCAACGCGTTATCGATCAGGTTGCCGATGCAGCGCTTGAGCGCCAGCGGTTTCCCCGGATAGGCCGCCAGCGCCCGCCCCTGCTGGGTCACGCGACCGTTACCGTTCGGCGCGAGATAGGGCTCCACCAGGCAGTCGAGCACATGGTTGAGGTCCACCGGCTCGATGTTCTCGTGGATATCGGTGTCTTTCACGCATTGCAGCGCGCCCTTGACCAACAATTCGAGCTCGTCCAGGTCACGCCCGAACTTGGTTTGCAATGTTTCGTCTTCGAGCAATTCGACCCTCAGGCGCAAACGGGTGATCGGCGTGCGCAAGTCGTGGGAAATGGCGCTGAACAACTGGCTGCGCTCGGTCAGGTAACGACTGATGCGTTCGCGCATGGTGTTGAAGGCGCGCCCGACCTCGACCACTTCGCTGCCCCCGCCTTCGGCCACTGGTTCCACATCAGCCCCCAAGGACAGGTCCCGCGCCGCCCGCGCCAGGCGCTTGAGCGGACGACTCTGCCAGTGCACCAGCAGGCCAATGAACAACAGCAAAAAGCTGCTGGTCAGGACGATGAACCACACCTGCTGCGCTGGCAGGCCCTGCTCTTCAAGACTGGTGTAGGGCTCGGGCAACAGCGAGGCGATGTAAAGCCATTCGCCCGGCGCCATCTGGATCTGCGTGACCAGTACCGGCGGATTCACCGGCTCCAGGGTCAGCGCGTAGTGCGCCCAGGAGCGTGGCAACTCATCGAGCTTCAGGCCGCCATTGAAGATGCGCAGGTCTTCCGGACTGACGAAGGTCACCGAGATGACCGTGTCCTGGCCGAGAGACTGGCGCAGTACTTCATCCACCGCTTTGAGCACCGCCTCTTTGCGCGGGGTGATGGGCAGCACTTCCATGCCCAGGGGTTTGTCGTTGAGCGTCACCACGAACCGGGTGCCACCCATGCTGCGCAACTGGTCGAGCACCAGCGGCCGGTACGCCACCGGCAACGAACGGAAATAACTGACGCTGGCGGTCATTGAATGGGCCAGGCTGCGGGCGCTGGTGACCAGGCCCTCGAGCTGCGTGGCACGCAGTTGCGATACCCAGATCACGCTCGACAACGCTTGGGCGAACAACACCGCCAGCAGGGTCAACAGCAACATCCGCCCGAGCAGCGAACGCGGCATCGGCACCTTGGCGGCGAGCTTGCGCAACAGCTTAGTGGCCATTGCTGGCAACCACATTGGCTGCTAGTTGGTAGCCACTGCCGCGCACGGTGCGAATCAGCCGTGGCGGTTTTTCGGTGTCGCGCAGGCGCTGGCGCAACCGGCTGACTGCCATGTCGACGATGCGATCGAGGGGCATCAAATCGCGGCCACGGGTGGCGTTGCCGATGGTATCGCGGTCGAGGATTTCCTGCGGGTGATCGAGGAACAGCTTCAGCAGCGCGAAGTCGGCGCCCGAGAGAATCACCTCTTCGCCATCGATGTGAAACAGCCGATGGCTGACCATGTCCAGCCGCCAGTCATCGAAGGCCAGCACCTCACCGCCACTACGCTCCTGACCGAACTGCGCGCGGCGCAGCAATGCCTTGATCCGCGCCTGCAACTCCCGTGGGCTGAACGGCTTGCCGAGGTAATCGTCGGCACCCAGTTCCAGGCCGATGACGCGGTCGGCTTCGTCGGAACTGGCAGTGAGCATGATGATCGGCACCTGTGCCTGGCGTGGATGCTGGCGAACCCAGCGACACAGGCTGAAGCCGTCTTCGTCGGGCAGCATCACATCAAGGATCACCAGATCGGCCGGCGCGTCGTTCAGCGCCTGGCGAAAACCGGCGCCATCGGCGGTGGCCCGCACCTGGAAACCGGCGCGGGTCAGGTAGGTGTCCAGCAACTCGCGTATCTCTTGATCGTCATCGACCAACAAAATCGACTTGTTGACTGAGCTCACGGGCGGCGTCCTTATTGTTTGAATTGGGCGGATTATGCCTTATGCGCTGATTTTACAAACACTACAGAACCACTGTAGGAGCGAGCCTGCTCGCGATGGACGTGAAGGCGCCGCGTGCATTCAGAAAGCACGCGTTATCGT